>DAOVNS010000001.1 GCA_030630075.1 bacterium
ATTAATTATGATTTAGATAATTTGTTTGAATGATTTTAAGAGCTTGGGTGATATGTTACGCGCCCCGCGTATTCAATTAAAACCCTTGGCATCCTTCATCCTTTCAGGATTTCAGGATAGGCAAGGGCTACCACAGCGTCGTCTCAAGAGACTAATCAAAATGTTTTAATATTTAAATATTGTGAATCTAAGATACATTTTTGCTACACAATGCACTTGGAATATGGGATGTTTTTTATAACTCCTGTTAATTAGCCTCTCGAGGCGAAACTGCGGTAGCCCCGTCCTATCCCTTGGATGCGCGGGGCGTTTAATTTCATTAGTTTTATCTAATTCTTAAAACACCAATTCTTTTACAAAACTGTTTAATTGCACACTTGCTGCACCACGGTGAAGTAGGTGTGCAAAGATTTTGTCCCCATTTTACTAAAAGATCGTTAAATTCAATCCAATTTTCTTTGGGTACAATTTTTTTTAATTCACTTTCTGTTTCTTCTGGTGTTTTCGTACTCACTAGTCCTAGCCGATTTGATATTCTATGGACATGAATATCAACACAGATGCTCGGAACATCAAAAGCCATGCCCAAGACGAGGTTGGATGTTTTTTGACCAACGCCGGGTAAATTTAATAAATCTTCTAAATTATTCGGAACTTTGCCGTCATATTTTTGCAAAAGTTCTTTAGAAACTTTATGTAGCACTTTAGCTTTATTTTTATAAAAACCGATTTTGAAAATAATTTTTTCTAATTTTGATATTGGTAGGTTAAGAATTTCTTGCGGTGTTGTTGCAATTTTTAAAAGATCTCTGCAAACATGAATTGTTACAATATCTTTTGATCGAAGGCTCAATAGGCAACATATCAAAATTAAAAAGGGGTCTTTTCCGTATTCTTTTATGATTTGTGTAATTAATGTTGGTGTATAGCTTTTAGTTTGCTGCTCTAAAATTTTTATAATTTTTTTTATTGTACTCATTTTGATTCTCTTTATATATTCAATTTTGTTTGAATATGATTAAAATATAAGCAAATACTATTTTATTCAACAATGAGGATTAGCAATTTTGTGATTAAGTTTAACTTTTAACTTTTAAAAGCGGTGTGTTTTATGAAAAAACAAAAATTTCAACCAAGGTTTCTTGTAGATGAAAATGGCAAACCTGTAGCAGTTCAACTTGATATTAAATCTTATGAGGCATTAATAGAGGAATTAGAAGATTTTTATGATGTAAAAAAAGCCGAAAAGATTCTGTCCAAAAAAACTAAGACACATACTTTTGAAGACTTAGAAAAATCTCTTTCTATAAATTAAATTAAAATATAAAATAGTTCTTTGTGTATCGCAGTTTTTAGGGAGGCGTAATAAGTGGATATTAAATCTTTTCGGAATAAAATTAAGGATTTTTTAGTTTTTTTAGAAGTTGAAAAAAACGTTTCAGAACATACCCTTCGTGCTTACGAATCTGACTTGGGACAGATTGTTAAATTTTGGAGCAAAATTCTTGATAAAGAAAAAAAAGAAAAACATGCTTTTAACGATATTATTAGAAGATATATTCTTTCTTTGTTTTATAAAAAAATAGCAAAAACAACTTTAGCGCGAAGACTTTCTTGTTTACGTTCTTTTTCAGTTTATCTTAGAGATAATGGAATAAAGTTAAATATTAATTTTAAGACTCCAAAATTAGATAGAAGGTTACCGTCTACTTTATCTGTTGATGAGATTTTTTATTTACTTGATAGTATAAAAAATGATGATTTACCTACAAAATATCCTTATCGAGATAAAAGTTTATTTGAACTGATTTATGCAACAGGAATTCGGTGTTCTGAATTAGTGAAAATCAAGCTAACAGACATCGATTTTACGAGTAAGGCGATTAGGATTTTAGGGAAAGGCCGAAAAGAAAGAATAGTGCTCTTTGGAGCTAAGGCGAAAAAGATTTTAGAAAAATATATAAAAATAGAACGTCCGGTTTTATTAAAAGATGAAGAATGCAATTTTTTGTTTTTGAATTACTTGGGCGGAAGATTAACATCTCGCTCTGTTCAAAGAATTTTTGAGATGTTTAGAAACTTTTTAAAAATTGATCGAAAACTTACACCTCACAAAATTCGTCATTCTTTTGCTACGCATCTTTTAAATCAGGGTGTTGATTTAAGAATTATTCAAGAATTATTGGGGCACAAGACTATTGCAACAACAGAAATTTATACACATGTTTCATCACAGCAGTTGGCAGAAATGTGTGATGAAAAGCATCCTTTAAACAGTATGGATGATTTGGTTTTGGGCACTAAATAAAAAAAGGATTGTTATTAAAGAGCAGATTTTAAATATAAGAAGAAGAAAAATAGTACAAATTTTATATGCATTTTTTTTCTTTGTTTTTGTAATTATATTGCGCCTTGCATACTTGCAAGTTAATCAGGCTGATAAATTTTGTGATCTTGGAACAAAAAATTTTTTAAGAAGAGAGGTTGTCTCCCCTCAGCGTGGTAATCTTGTTGATTGTAATGGAACTTTACTTGCGGCAAACCAACCGATTTATGATTTATATTGGGAAGGTGCGGGAAAGTTTGTTTTATCTGCTGAACAAAAAAAACTGATAAAAGATTTAGAAGCTGTTTTGGAAGTAGATTTGAGTTCGCAGACAGAAAGAATTCGGTCTGCAGAAAGGTTTTCTAAAAGAATATTATTAAAAGAGAATATTTCGTTTGATCAGCTGTGCCAAATCAGCGAACTTTATGTGGGGACAAGTCTTGTTATAACAAATAGATTCAAAAGAATTTATCCATATAAAAATTTAGCAGGTCATATTTTAGGATACTTGAGTAAGCAGCAGCAGGATTATACAACAATTGGTCTTTACGGTTTAGAAAAGTTGTTTCAGGATAAATTAAAAGGTGAAGTTGGTTACGTTTTAAATGTGATGAATTCAAGGGGCCGGAAACTTAATCAGAAAGAGTTCAAAGGTGCTAAATCGGGCGATGATATTAGGTTAACTTTAGATTGCAGTTTACAAGAAATTGCAGAAGGATTATTTCAAAAAGGGCAGTCGGGTGCATTTATTTTGTTGGATCCATTTAGTGGAGCACTTAAAGTAATGTTATCGTATCCAAACTTTGATCCAAATTTATTTTTAGAATCGATTTCACACGAAGACTGGGAAGAAAAATTTTCTATTGATAAACCTCTTTTAAATAGGGCAACAAATGCAACTTATCCTCCTGCTTCGATTTTTAAATTTATAACTTTTGCCGCAGGACTAGAAGAAGGCGTAATTGATTATGATACAGAATTTTACTGTAAAGGTTTTACTCGTTTTTGTGGCAGAAATTATCATTGCATAAGACACTGGGGGCATGGGAAATTAGATACAAAAACTGCTCTTGCATATTCATGCAATATTCCATGTTATGACATTGGTTTTAAAATAAGAATTAATCAGTTAGCCGATTATGCGTATCGTTTTGGATTAGGACGTAAAACTGGATTTTTACTTTCGGAACGCAGTGGCTTGATGCCGACTTTTGAGTGGAAGGTTGCTTATAAAAATGAACCGTGGTGGAAGGGCGAAACACTTTCTGCGTCAATTGGACAAAGTTATATTTCGGTTACACCATTGCAGATTGCAAGAATGATTGCAGGAATTAGTGTTGGCTTTTTAGTTAGACCAAGAATACTCGAAGATGAAGATATACAAACCGAAGAATTAGAAATTTCACAAAGTACTTTAAACTTTTTGCAAGAAGCGATGAAAGAGGTTGTGGTAAAAGGTTCTGCAAGATTATTAAATAAATTTAAAGATTTTGATGTTTATGCAAAAACTGGTACTGCGCAAACTAGTAGTTTAGAAAGACAAAAGATTTCAAAAGAACATCTTGAACATGCTTGGTTGGCTTCTTATTTTAAATATAAAGAAGAAGATCCTTTGGTTATGATAGTTTTAGTTGAAAATGTTGGGTCTTCTGGTCCTGCTAAAAAAATAGCTGCAAATTTTTTAACACAATATCGAAAATTAAAAGAAAAAGAATACAATGGATAAAAAAATTAAAGCTGCTTTTTTTGATAGAGATGGAACATTAATTAAAGATGTTTCGTATTTGTCTGATATAAAAAAAGTAGAACTTTTACCCGGAATTATAAATTTTTGTTCTATTTTGCAAAACTTGGGATACAAACTATTTGTTGTTACAAATCAATCGGGTATTGCGAGAGGTTTTTTTGATGAATCTTTTGTTGAAAAAACACATAAGTATATATCTGATATTTTTAAATCAAATGATATAAATTTTGAAAAATTTTATTATTGTCCTCATCATCCAACAAAAGGGATAAAAAAAGAATTTTTGCTTGATTGTGATTGTAGAAAACCAAAATCTGGAATGCTCTTAAAAGCTGCAGATGAATTTAATATTGATTTAAAACAATCTTTAATGTTTGGAGATAAAAATCTAGATATTCAATCGGGAAATTCTGTAGGATGTAAAAGCTTTTACATTCAAGATATTTTGGATAATAATTTTGAAAAAAATAGTATTCAAAATTTAATTAGAAAAAGGGACATTTATGTCAGATGAAAAAATTTCAACATCCAAGTTCAGCGGAAATATCCTTCTGTTTTATTCTTTTGATGTTGGTGATGAAATTAATTTAGAAAAAATTAAAAAAACTGGTTTATTAAATATTAAGCCGGTTCCTCTATCTCCTTATTTTAAAAATTATCACATTCCATTATCATTTTCGTTATCTTCGAATGAAGTAGACTACGATAAAGAATTACAGAAAAAAACAGGAATAAAAAACGTATCTTGTTTGATGAGTAAAGTTCATAGTTTTGGTGTTCTGTCTTTTTGTTATAAAGTTCCATTCGATGATTCTTTAGAGACCTTGAAACTAAAACTTATCGAGATAACAAATATTTTTAGAGAAAAAAGTAAGCAAGATGCAAAATCTATTTTTGATAAAATATTGTCTACGGTTAATAAACCTTGTTTTTATAACTTAGAAAACTTTTATTTTTCTGTTCAGGTTGATCCTTTAGGTGAGCAGGTAAATCCAAAAGAATTTAAAGAAAAACATGGTAGAGAAATTGCTGCTTTGCTGCGTTTAGAAAGAGAAAGTCTTTCTTCGTATCAGCTTAAAGAAATTTTAGAAGCAACAACTGCTTATTCGGATGAAGACTTTATGATTTTAGATACTGAAGCATCTTTTATTTATGATAACGAATATTATGAAGTTTTAGAGTTTCTTGAATTTGCAAATATTCAGTTGCTCGAATTAAGATATTTTGATCGAATTTTGGATGAAAAACTTAATCATTTTTATATACAAAAACATTATAAAATTCCTCTAATTGCATATTTACCTTTTTTTGGTGAAAAGTTTTTGCGCATTTTTTTACTCTCTCAACTTCGCGTTGATATTTCTGTTATTACAGAACGCTTGGAATATAGTATAAAAATGGCTGGTGATACTTATTTTACAGAAGTTTATTTTATTTTACGCGACCAATTGTCGTTAGATGATTGGAGAGAATCCATAAATAGAAAACTAGAAATTATTAATGATATTTATACTGTTTATCAAGATAGACTAGATATTATTCATGATGAGATTTTAACTATGGTTATTATAATTTTAATTGCAATGGAAGCGGCAATTGCTTTTTGGAAATAAAATAAATTTTGGAGAGTTATGAAAGAAGTAAAGGTAGGTAAATATTTAATAGAAATATCTAATGAAGACAAAATCTTATTTCCTAAAGCAAAATTAACAAAGGAAGATCTCGCTGTTTATTATCAAAAAATTGGTAAAAAAATGATTTATTTTACCAAAGATCGTCCAATTAGTATGGTTCGGTATCCAAATGGCATTGAAAAGGAAGGCTTTTACCAAAAAAATGCAGAAGATTATTTTCCTAAATGGATAAAAACTAAAAAAATAAAAAAACAATCAGATGGATCTGTTAATTACGTGGTTATAAATAACATTGCAACACTGGTTTATTTGGCAAATTTGGCGTGTATTGATCCTCAAATTTGGTTGAGTAGAATTGATAAACTTGATTATCCAGATAAAATGATTTTCGATTTGGATCCATCTATTAAAAGTTTTAAGATGGTTCAAAAGGGTGCATTGCTGATTGATAAAAAGCTTAAAGAATTTGCTCTTAAGTCTTTTCCCATGATTACCGGATCTCGCGGAATTCATATAGTTGTTCCTTTGAAGCGCAAACATAATTTTGATTTTGTTAGATCATTTGCAAAAGATTTTGCAAAACTTATGGAAGGTCTATATCCAGATCTTTTTACAACTTCCATAAGAAAAAAAGCTAGAAAAGATTTAGTTTTTATCGATGCATTTCGTAATAGTTTTGGTCAAACCGCGGTTGCGCCTTATGCCGTTCGTCCAAAAAGGGGCGCACCTGTTGCAACACCTTTGAGTTGGAATGAAGTTAAAAGTAGTTCATTAAAGCCAAATCAGTACACAATTAAAACTATTTTTAAAAGATTAAAACAAATCAAAACAGATCCATGGAGTGATATTAATAAATCTGCTCAATTATTAAATAAGGCTCGAAAAGAATTAGATAATTTAACAGGAAAAGTCTGATAAATTAATTTGCATTCCATCATAGCCAACTAAAACATTGAGGTTATTTTTTTTACCCAGCTGTTTTAATTTAATTCGCGCTTTTTTTGCGCCATTTGTATAAAACCAAGAACCAAAATGCATAAAAAGAATATTTTTTGTGTATGGCTTAAAAAAATCAATAAGATTTGGAATTCCTGCGTGACCGTAAGGTTTGCTTTCCTTACTTTTTCTTATCATACCGCCTTTTTTTATAAAACTTGCCTCTGTTATGACAATTGAAAGATTTTTTAATTTATTTTGATATTGTTTTTTTATCCAAAATAAGTCACCTGTATATAAAATTTTTTGATTATCTTTTTCAATCAAATATGCTTGAGATTTTACTTTTAAACTGTGTTCAGTTGGAATTGGAGTAATTTTATACCCAAGAATAGTTTTTGATTTTTTTAAAATCTCTATAGGACTATTTTGGTATTTTTCTGGTGCATAAATTGGAATTTTGACTTGAGGAAAATTATTTTCGTTTTTTGTAAAAAAGGCATGATCTGGATGTAGATGTGTAATTAAAACGACCTTTGGATTGTATTTTAAAAATTCCTTTTCACCTAAATCAATTAAGATCTTATCATCAATTAATATTCCAGAGTGTTTACTGTGATAAGCAGATGTTGGTTTAATTTCCCCGCGTGTTCCTAATATTTTTATCTTCATAAATATCTCTTTTTATTTGTTAAATATTTTTTTATATAAAAAGATATTTATATTCGTGGTGTCAAGATAAAATTTTAAAAAATTAATTTTTGATACTAGATTAGCGAGAATTGATTTATTGAACTTCCTGCTGTTTATCTTTTAAAAAGCTGAATAGATCAATTACGTTAGGTTCTAGTTTTGGTGTGGTTTTTCTAACGATATTAATTTCACTACCGCGTGCTGATGCGATAAATTCTGTATTTATAGAAACTGTACCAACAGTTGAAAGGCACTCTAATCTTTGGCTTACAATAAATCCTTTTTTTGTAAATTGACAGATTGTTAGTGGCATATTAAAGTTTCCTGCAATCATCATTGATTTATCACTTGCGAAATTAGTATAAGTTGTATTTCTTTGAGTAGGATCTACTTCTCGTAAAAAACTATTTTTTATTTCAGTTAATTTAGTTAAATTCATTTGATTTGTATGTATTGAGCAGCTGTCTAATCTTTCAATAATTTCATCAACTTCATCAAATCTATTGGATATTACATTTTGTTTTTCGTGAATTCCTTCAAAAACGGTAGAATATGTTTTTGGATTAAAATTCCAAATATAAGATTCTGTTGGATGTTCTAAGGTTATGGGTTTTTGAAATTCATCTTTATTTAAATTCCAAAGATATATGAATGGTTGATCTTTGCATCCAGCAAGTACTTTTGTGCCATCTGGTGATATTGTTGCAGCACTTATTGTATTTGGATGTTTAAGTGGAAGAAAGTATTGAAATTTTTCCCCATCAAATCTCCAAACGTTTACGGTATTATCATCTGGAGATCCTGTAACAATAAATTCATTGTTGTTTGATATTTCAATAAAACTTATTCTTGCGGGATTTGTCCTAATGTTATGACCTTCAAATGCTTGAAAGTGTTCGTATTTTTGTTCGTTTATATTAAACCGCCATATGTTTAAATAAGAATCATCCCCGCCAGTTAAAATAAATTGATTATCTGCAGACATACATATAGATATTATATTTTTATGATATGTGTGCATGCCTTGAAATGGTTTATATTCTTGATTTAAGCGAACAGAAAGATTTTTATATATTGCATTTTCAAACTCTTGGTTTAGCGGCCAAGGTAAAGAGCAACGTAATTGTTCAAATCCCTCAATATTAAATTTGGGTAAATTAGGATTTCCATTAACAAAATTTGTTATAAGTTTATCAAAACCGGTCTCTCTAAGAGATGGTACTTGAGTTTTTATATTTGTAGATTGTGCAAAAAAGTAAAAAAGCATAAGTAGTAAAAGTCTAAAGTTTTTCACGTGTTGTTCTTCCTGTAAAAAATAAATTTTATATAAAGATTTTCTATTGAAACGAGTTGCAAAGATACCATGTTTTTGCTTTAGAATAAAGGCTAAACTGTGCGTGATATTTTTAATTATTCGAAAAAATTTATATTTATCTTTGTTTTTGATAAGTTTTAGATTGTTTGTTGTTTATAAAAAAATAAAAAGTTGGGGTATTTTAAATGGTATTTTTAAATAGATACGTATATTTTTTTAGCACATTTTTACTTGTAATTTTGTTTTTAGGTGCATGTATGAATAAAAAAGCTTCTGATTCAAATGGGACGGTAATAATATTAAATGGCCCATCTTCTGTTGGGAAAACTAGTATTATTAAAGCGTTTCAGGATAAACAAAAAACTCCCTGGCTTGGTACAGGAATAGATCATTTGTATGTTGGGGTTATTCCACCTGCTTGGTTGGATGATAAACCAAAGCATCAATCAATAATGACAGTGATCAAATCAGAAGATAAAGACGGTCCAATTGTTAAAGCTGTTTTTGGTCCAGAAGGTGAAAAAGTTATTAAGGGAATGCATCGTGCAATTGCAGCGTATGCGCATTCTGGAAATAATGTAATTGTTGATTATATAAAATATGAACCAGAATGGATTGTAGATTTTAAAGGGTCTTTATCTGATGTTAAAGTTATTTTTGTTGGTGTGAATGCATCATTGGAATCAATAAAACAGCGTGAAAAAAAACGTGGTACATCGCCCGAAGGCCATGCGCGTTCTCATTATGATACAGTTCATCAAGGAATAGATTATGATTTGATGATTGATACTGATTCTTTAACGCCAGAACAATCTGCTGATAAAATTATTGAATTTATAAAAAATAAAAATAGTGAGAAATAAAGAGTTTTTATTTTGAATGAATTCTTGCCTTTTAAGTGCTCTTACGTTCATAACGTGTATGAAGCTGTCATTTTTTGACAGTTTTGTACATGAATTTAGGAGTAATATGGGAAAAGATATACAAAATTTAATTGAAGGGAGGCCAAAGTCCTTTATTCAAGATGATGATTTAGCAACATTTTTTGCGGATAAAACAAGTGATGCCCGTTATTCTGCGGTAAAAAGATTCCTCTTAGAGTTAAAATAAATAATTTCTTGAAAAGTATGAATGAGCAAAGTGCTGAAGCACCGCCCAGCAGTAATATAAAATAACTCGGAGTAAAATATAATATCATGAGTTGCCCTATCCCAAATGATAAATATTTTTTAATATTGTTTAATTTTTAACAAAGTTTTTCCATGCTTCATAAATCATAACCATTGCCATGGTATCTAATTCACAATATTTTAGAAGAGCCTGTCTTATTTCATCACGTTCGTATTGAGTCATTTCTTCGAATTGCATTTTTGCATAAGTTGTTAAAGCCAAGCCCCCATTATTAAGATTATCAAAATCACAAAGTAATTCATGGTTTTTATCTGAAATATTTTGAAACATTTTGGGTAATAATTTATATGGATCAAGAACTTTTCCGTTATGAAATTTAATCCATTTCCAATTTTTATAATTTAAACTAGGAATTCCATTTTTGGTGCCATAAATGGGATTGGAATATTTCTTTTGAAGATATGTTGATCTGTTTAAAATTGCTGGTAATACAAATTTAATTGAATTGGATCCATTTGTTTGGGGGTCGTAGTAGTATCTTTTAACAAGTTCTAACATATCAATCATACTACGTTCACTATTATATTCTTTTGATTTTGTAATTGATTGAATAAATTCACAAAGTTCATCACAGTCAGGTATTTCGGTTTTGTTCTGCTGGATTTGATCATGAATATTCTTTAGAAATATATTTTCATGAGGTGAATAACAAAAAATACTACCGGAGTCGTTTTCTAATTCTTTTTTTAATGTGCGTATAAAATCATAGTTTGGAAAAAAGCCTGGTTCAGTATTTAGATATTCTCCTTTATGCTCAATCCTTCCATCTTTATAAACAATATGATGTGAGAATTGAAAGGCGATCCCATCATATGGGCTTTGTCCTTTATTAAATGGAATTGCAACTCTAGCTGTTTCGAAATCAATAAAATGCAAAGGATAAACCCAAGTACTCATTTCATGAATCAGATTTTCTTTATCTAACCAAAATGTTTGATCATTGTTTTTAGCTTTTTCAATTTGAAGCCATTGTCTTTCAGATTGAGATAACCCGGGTTTATTGTCCGGTTTTACAGTAATATTTTCTTTGCTAACTTCTGAAATTTGAATTTTGCCTTGCTTTAGTAATTGATTCTTTTTTCTAAAATTCCAAATATCAAGAATGGTATTAGTTTTATTTCCTTTTTCAAACCAGGGGAATTCTTTGGACCAGCATTCATTCTTTCCGCTTTTAAGGTTGTTTTTTAAATCAATTTTCCTTGTATGAAATTCACATTTTGCGCATTCAACTGACGCCTTACATGATATTTTTTTATCTTGCATATAATGTTTTGCAAATAAATTAATGCAGCCAACGAAATTTAGATTCTTACCTTGTATTTTGAATAAATGGTTGAAGATTTTTTCGCAATAACTGTCAACATTAATCTGAGTAAGAATTTGTTCAGAAAGATCTTTTTTTAATAAATTCGATGAAACGGAAATTCTTTTGCGAAGATCTTTATCTTTTAAGATTTTAAATTTTTGATTAAGGCCATCGGTTGGACAAATTGCTTCCTTATCTACTAGCATTAAAGATGTTGAGATGTTATAAAGATTGAAAGCTTTTGATAATACATATTTTTGAAAAGCTACATCATATAAGTATGGTTTCCAATTAGATTTAATTTGTCCATCTTTTTTGTTTAAAAATGAGTTAATTTCTTTAGTACTAATTGATTTAGATTTAACTTCTATTAATTTAAGACTATTGCCCTTTTTTACCAATACATCAATACGAATAAAAAGATTTTCGAAGCAAATTGCAGCTTCATATATAATTACATTTTTTTGTTTTAGTAACTCAAAAGTTTGTTCAAGTGCCTCTTTTTTATCAAGGGTCTTAATATCATGCCCCCCGGGGAAGTAGAATTTTGCTAATTCGCCAACTTGATATCCTCCATCGGCTAATGATTTAAGGAAATCATCATTTAAAGTTTGATCTGCATAATCAGATTTGCCTACATAATAAAGTTTTGCAGGACATTCCATTGCTAGTTTAAATTTTGATTTTGTTAAATACCTATTCTTAACCATATATAATATTCCATTTTATGTTATCAAGGATGATTTTTAAAGTTGTTATAACACAGTGTTTCAGGTGAAAATTTATTTTAATTAGGGCTTAAATGTATTTGGAGATTATTGTGGATAGATTAAGTGATTTTTGCGGCCCCCATTTATTTAGACTAAATATAATTTATTTGGTTTTTATTGTAAAAGGCCACATATAGAGTTTTGTTTTCATTGTAAAAGCGATCGAAGTTTTCTATTTGTGTGATTTTTTATTCAGGTTTAATTATTTTAAAAATGTCATAAATATTGGATAGTTCCTTTTTAGACTTAAATTAAGCTTTTTTAAGATATGGGAATTCTTTTTTTAGGCACATTGTTAGCTTAGTATGTAATTTTTCTAGATCTTTACTGAAATTGCGGCATTTTGATGACATTTCTAATTTTCTGTCATCACTCAAATAACTTATCATATATTGGAGATGTGCTTCTAGGTTTGTTGCTGAGTCTGCTTTGTGCTTTGTTAAGAAATTTATTATTTTCGTAATAGCTTTGTAGCTTTTAGGCATTTCTTCTTTAGGTATTTTAAATGTTACATTTGTGCAACACGATATTATAATTTCTCCATAATTGCGGAATTGGAAAGCTCTTTCTGCATAAGAAGTATGGTTTGGTTTTTTTTCTAAGGATAAATTTGGGCAGTGAGCTTCTGTTCGTGGACAAAATTTACCTGCATAATTAAATCCCTCAATCAAGAAGCCTAAATATTTTAATATGGAATTTGTTTCTACTACTAGATCTACATTTACTAGATCTATTTGAACTGTTTTTTTTATTTCTTTGTTTGGAAAAAATTTTTCTACTAAAGGGGGAATTGAATTAAGACTTAAATATTTAGTGATTTCTGTTATTAATTTTTTCACTGATATTCCCTTTTATGGCATGCCAGCTGACCTGTGCGCCATAGCTTTCTTGTCCGCCGTAGATTTTAACGAAGGAGGAAGCGACGGCGTAAGCCTTGGCGAAAGCTTTTAAGAAAAGGCCCGTCTTCGCTAAAGCTTTGTCGGACAGACTTCGATTGTGTTAATAATTTATATCAATCATTTAAAAAACTGGCCTGCCAGGCGAAGTTGCGGAGCAACGAAGACTGGTGTGCCTAACAGGAATCGAACCTGTGACCTTGAGATTAGGAATCTCACGCTCTATCCAACTGAGCTATAGGCACATGTAAACTTAAATAACCTGATTTATTGCGGAAGGTCCGTCTTCGCTTTTAGCTTACGCCGTCGCCAAGGCTATGGCGCACAGGTCGCGGACAGTCTTTGTTCATGTTGTGAAATTATATAAATTCTTATAAAAAGATGGCCTGCCATCCGAAGCCACGTAGGGCGGAGGATGGTGCGCCTGGCAGGACTCGAACCTGCAACCTTCGGATTCGAAGTCCGCGACTCTATCCAATTGAGCTACAGGCGCATTTACACTTATTTTGTACCAGAAAAACAGAAAAATATCTAGACGGCATCCATTTTTTCTTGATTTATGAGTAAACAGTACTCTAAAGCTTTAAAATCAACCAACGGTTCGATCTTAATTTTATGGTACAAACCCTTAGTTTTGTTGGTTTTTATTTTACCAAGACAAAAGCCTTCAGGGTAAACTAAACCTTGTCCGCTAGAGATTATAAAATCATCTGCTTCAACTTCTGATAGGTGGTTAACATATTCCATTTTATAAGAATCTGTTTTGTTTTCACCAATCACAATTCCTTTTGCATTAGTTGAATTTGTATGACATGCAACTTTGCTTGTTTGATCGGTTATTAATAAAATTTTGCTGTACCATTTGTAAGTTTGTACAACGCGTCCAATAACTTGAAATTTGTATATTGCAATCATGTCTTTTTCTATTCCTTGCGCACTTCCCTTGTTGACCAAGAAATAATGTTCTTCTTCTGAAAAGTTGGATGTTATTATTTTTGCAAAAGTTGTATTAGCAATATTGTATCGTTTTTGGAAATCTAATAATTCACGAGAATTTTGAGCAAAGTGCAGACTTGATTTTAGTTTGATGTTTTCTTCGAGAAGTTTTTTGTTTTTTTCTTCAATGTTTGAATAGTTTATTTGAAGTTCTTTATAGCTATTTCTTTTTTGTAATAGGATTTTAAATGGGGTGCTGATAACATTGCTTACATATAAAAATGGATAATTGATTGTGCCTGTGATTTGTTCAAGAAAGCCGTGCTTGAATAGAAATATTTTGCTGGAAACAAAAAAGAGTAAAAAAACTGCGAACAGTATTTTAAAGATTTTTGATATCCAGGGTTTCATTTTTATATTGTTTAACATTTGTGTTATTCAACTTCTAAAAAATTGTTACAACGTTTTAAAAAGATCTATTAATTTTTCTCTCATTTCTTTTTCTGTTTCACTTGTAACAATAGTATTCCGTATTTTTGCGGCATTTGGAATATTTTTAATATATCCAGTGATATGTGATTTTAAAAGTTTGAATCCTACTTCTGGTCCATAAAACTTTGAATTAAAATCAAAATGTTTTATTGCCGTCTCAATTGATATTTTGTTTGATATCTCAAACCTGTTACCAACAGATTCGTCCATAATTTCTTTAATTTTCCAAGGAGCTCCAAGAAGCGCTCGTCCAACCATAAAACCGTCTACGCCTGTTCGTTCGTAAGTTTTTTTTGCAGATTCAAAATCAACTATGTTTCCGGAAAAAATAACAGGAATAGACAATTTGTTTTTTATTTTTTCCACAAGATCAAAATCTAATGATCCAACAAAACTTTCTTTTTGGGTTCTTGGATGAATAATTAGGTGGTCGACGCCTAAATCTTGTGCCATTAGAGCAATATCATAAGCATTTTTTTCTTGAAAACCGGCGCGTATTTTTAAAGAAAATTTAACTCGAGAGTTAATTGTTTTAATGCAAAGTTTAATTATTTTTTTAAGTTCTGGAACATTTGCCATAAGCATTGAGCCAGAACCAGATCCAATAACTCTTTTTGCCGGACATCCTGAATTCAAATTTATCATATCGAATTTTGCATTAATTATTTTTTCGATTGATTCTTCTACAAAGTTTGTAGAACCTGCAGAAATTTGAAAACAAATGGGATGTTCTATAGGAGTATATTGTAACGATATTTCTTTTTTTTCGTTTGCTATACATGCAGCGTGCCGCATCTCTGTAAAAAGTAATGCATCGGGTGAAAATGTTCTTATTAATTGGCGCATTGGAGAATCGGTGATTCCGTCCATAGGTGCGGTCATAAACCTTGGAACGGTTAAGTTGCCAAGGTTTATTTTTTCTGTCCAAAAAGATGTCATATTATTCGAATCCCTTTGGGGTTTTTGTATGATAATCTGTGCTTTGTTCAAATGCATGTGCAACTTGATAAATCAATTCTTCAGAAAGTCTTGGTCCGATGAATTGAAAACCGATTGGTAAATTATTTTTAGAAAAACCACATGGAAGTGAAAGTGCGGGATTTCCTGTAATACAATTTGGAACAGTAAAGTAATCGGCCATGTACATCGTAAGAGGATCCATATTCATTTCACCAATTGAAAAAGGAAGAGTTGGTGTTGTAGGACTTAATAATAAATCTACTTCTTGAAAAGCCTGGTCAAATTCTGCTCTTAACATTGCGCGAACATGATTTGCTTTGTTGTAAAACGCATCTTTATGTTTTGATGAAAGAACATAATTTCCCATGAGGATTCTACGTTTTACTTCTACACCAAAACCGTCGTGACGTGTTTTGATATACATTTCTTTTAAACTATTAACTTCGTTGTTTCTCATTCCATACAAAGAGCCATCGAAACGAGCTAGGTTTGATGCTGCTTCAGCTCTGCTGACAATAAAATATACAGAAATAGCATATTTTAAATCGGGAAGATTTATATATTTTATTTTTGCACCAAGTTTTTCTAGATGTACAACTGCTGCTTTAAAATTTTCTTTAATTTCGTTATCTACTCCATCAGAATCTAAAGAATCTTGGATAACGCCTAACGTTAAATTTTTAGGTAGTTTGCCATTTAAGTTTTTTGTAAAATCATGTTTGTGTCTGAATAAAGAAGAAGAATCTTTATTGTCATGACCTGAAAGTACAGAACTTATTATTGCATTATCGTAAACTGTTTTTGTTAACGGTCCTACTTGATCGGTAGAAGATGTAAATGCAATTAAGCCAAATCGTGAATGTGTTCCATAAGTTGGATAAAGTCCAACAAGTCCGCAAAATGCTGCTGGTTGACGAACAGATCCACCTGTTTCTGATCCTAATGCAAAAGGAACAAGTCCTGCAGCAACAGCGGCTGCTGAACCTGCGCTTGATCCACCAGGAACTCTTGTTTGATCCCACGGGTTTTTTGTAATTTTATATGCAGAATATTCTCCAGAACCACCCATGGCGAACTCGTCCATGTTGGTTCTGCCAAGTAAAATTGCACCTTCTTTTTTTAATCTTTTAACTGTTGTTGCATTATAAGGTGCGGTGTAATTTTCGAGTATTTTGGATGCGCAAGATAATTTGCGACCTTTTTGAGAAATATTATCTTTTATTAATCCAGGAATACCTGTAAGTTTTCCTTCGTATTTTTTATTTTCAACATCTTCGAAAATCTCTAATGTTGTATTTAATTGTGGATCGTATTTTTTTAATCTATCAAGATAAAACGCTGTTGATTCTTGTGGTGAAATTTCTTTTTTAGATAGTTTTTCTTGAAGTTTTTTTATTGTTAAAAAAGTTTTCATAATTTATTGGGCCTTATCTTTTTTTTAATACTTCAGGAACTACAAAGTATGTATTTTGATTTTCAGGGGATTGTTGTAATATTGGTTTTGAATCGAACTGAAAAGCATGGTCTTCGCGGAATAAGTTTACATTTTTAATTGGTGCAGATTCTTGTGAAAGTTTTACATCTTCAAGTTCTTTGGTGTAATCCAATACAAGTTTTATTTGATCAAGAAAAATAGCAAGTTCGTTGTCATCAAGTTTTAGTCCAGAAAGTTCTGCTAGTTTTAATAATTCTTCTTTTTCTAGTTTTATCATTTTTTATTCCTAAAAGTTTATTTTTGCTCGAATTTAAATGAGGAATCACTATTTATTTTCAGTGCATCACCATCTCTATATATTGTAATTACTAATGCAATTAAGTTAGGTAAGGCGATTGGTACTAAGAATAGGTCTGTACATCTTGCCAAAAATTCAACATCAAGTACTGATGACCCTACAATTACCAAAGCTGTAAGTAGGTAATAATAATTTAAGTATTTTTTATTTCCAAGATATAAAAGACATTGGCTTCCGTTATAACTGTTTCCAAGTATTGTTCCAACGCCAAACAGTAAAGAACTGAATAGAAATATTATAATTCCAATTGTTGGAAAATACATTGTAAAGGATTTTGCAATAACGTTTATTCCAATTCCAAGATTAGGATCTAACCATGTTCCCGTTAAAAGAACGATTAAACCAGAAATTGTGCACATCAATCCATTAGAAAATGTTGAAATGATAGATAAAATACCTTGTGATGTTGGGTGGCTAACTCTTGTCATTGAATGAGGAAATGTTGCAACACCCATGCCCGATTCATTTGTATAAAAGCCTTTAGCAAGGCCCCATCTCATTGCACTTAAAAATCCATATCCTGCTCCGGCTCCAAAAATTGCTTGAGGGCTAAGAGCAGATCTAAAAATTAAATTTATAATTTCTGGAAGTTTATGTAGGTTTTGAAAGATGATCCAAAAACTGCTGCCACAATAAAGTACAAACATCAGAGGGACTATTTTGGCAGAAAAGTTACCAATTCTTTGTATTCCACCAATTAAAATATAGACAATAGAGATTGCAACAAAAATACCAGTTATATAAGGAGGAATTCCTCTTGCTTGTAACAAGTCTGCAAGTGTATTTGTTTGTGCTCCAGAATAAATAATTACGGTTATAAGACCTGCGAATGCAAATAATTTTGCATAACCGTCAGAAAGAGCTTTTTTTATATAAATTAAAACACCACCAGTTATTGAACCATCAACATTTTCTTGACGGTATCGAACTGCATAAGTTACTTCTGCAAATGTTAATGCGCTACCAAAAAGAGTTACCAATAAAAAACCTAAAAGTGCGCCAGGACCGCCAAGTTTAATTGCAACTGCTGGTGCAAACATGTTTCCTACACCAATTGCTGTCGACATTGCAGTAAACAAAGCTTTGTATGCAGGAATTGTGTCAGGATCACCAGAATCTTTTTTCTTGAATATGCTGCCGAATAAAAGAGGTAACATTTTAGGGATTGCTCGAAATTGAACAAATCTTGTTTTAAAAGTTATGAAAATTGAAAGTGATAAAATGAGCAGGGACAGTGAGAGAGGAATAATTGTTGTAATTTGGTTAAAGAGTGTACTGAATGACATAAACTAGCTCCTATTTGGTTTGCAAATGAAATATTTCACAACTATAAAAATTTTATTGACCACAGGATTATCTGTTTGAAAAAAAATTTATTAATTTTAATGCAATGTAGTCAAAAAAGAAATTTTTAAGATGTATATTTTATAACAAAATATTTGATTTCTATCAATTAATGCCTGTTAACCCTTCGGTACAATTTTCCTCACACCGCTCGTCCCGAGTGCGGCGCTTTGCGCCGTGTATCGAGGGATATGGTCTTCTGAAAATTACTCAGGGTGAGTGGGTTTGAGTAGCTAGTGCTTGTTTTGATAGGAATCAAACTGTAGAATTTACTTTATTTTTAGCAGATCACTTTTTTTGAAGGCTAATATAAGAATTCCCAATACATTTGGTATTGCTAAAGGTATTAAGCAAAAATCTGTAATTCGAGCCAAAGATTCTACTTCGGATATTGATCCAATAAATACTACGATAGCTATAAAGATGTAATAATATTTTAGTCCTTGGTTTTTTGTTGCATACAAATAACACTGACTTCCGTTGTAACTATTTCCAACAATTGTTCCAAAAGCGAAAAGTAATGCGCTGAACATCAAGATAACTATTCCGGGGGAATGAAAATATATGGTGAATGATTTTGCAAGAATGTTTATTCCAATTCCAAGATCGGGATCTAACCATGTTTCGGTTAAAAGAACGGTTAATCCAGAAAGGATGCACAAAAAACCATTTGAATAAACAGAAAGCATAGACAAAATTCCTTGGTTAACAGGAACTTTACTTTTTGACATTGAATGTGGAATTGTTGGAAAACCTAATCCCGCTTCGTTTGCAAAAAAACCTTTTGCAAGTCCCCAGCGAAGTGCGGTATGAATACCGAATGCTGTTCCGGCACCAAAAATTGCCTCTGGAGTAAATGCAGAACTAAAAATTAAATTAATAACTCCAGGTAACTTTTGTATGTTTGCGCCGATTATCCAAAACGTTGCTCCGCAATATAATAAAAACATTCCGGGAACAAGCTTTGCCGAAAAATTACCGATTCTTTGTATTCCGCCCAATAAAATGTAGGTAATTGTTGCGGCTAGGACTATTCCTGTTACATATCCAGGAACTCCTCTTGGTTTTAATAAATCAGAAAGTGCGTTTGCCTGATTGCTAGACCATACAACTAATGTTAAAAAACCAGCATATGCGTAAAGCATAGAAAATGATTTGGGTAAAACTTCTTTAATGTATTGCATTGGGCCACCGCTTATTGTTCCATCGGGATTTTCTTTGCGGTATTTTAGTGCAAAAGTTACTTCAGTAAATGTTGAAGCACTGCCAAAAAGGGCTGCTAACAAAAAACCTAAAAGAGCGCCTGGACCGCCTAATTTTATTGCAATTATTGGACTTACAATATTTCCAATTCCAATTGATGTTGACATTGCGGTAAACAATGCTTTGTATGCTGGGATTGTTTCGGGATTGTCATCGAGAGTTCTTTTTTTAAAAAAACTTTTGAATAATATTTTAAACATTTTAGGGATTGTTCTAAACTGAACAAATCTTGTTTTTATCGTAAGTATTATTGTTCCGAGTAAAATAAATAGTGAGATTGCTAGAGGAAGCACCTCTAGTGTTTTGTTTAGAAAAATCACAATTTTCCTTTAGATTTTTTTCTTGTGCCAATACGGTGTTTTTATTCTTAGTAAAAAGATTATTCCAAGCAAGCCTGTTGTAAAATAGAATGTTCCATAAACTAATGAAAATTTAAGAATTGGATTTATCATTTCTAATTTAGAAAAGTAATAAGCAAGTGGGGTGAAAAATAAACCAAAGCAAGAAACTCTTGCAATCATGACTGTTATAACATCACCAGCACCTCTGAGCGCGCCAGCAAGAATTAATTGTACAAAATCAAAGACAACCAAAAAACTGACCATGATTAATGCCGAAGATGCAAAACCTGTAAATTTATTTTTTTGATCAAAAAAACTTACAAAAAATTCTGCATTTAAACATAAAATACCAATTGTTGTTGCAACCATTACAGAAGTCATAATCATTATTTTTTTTATATCAGATTTTGCACCCAAAGGATCTTTTGATCCCAATCTGTTACTAACCAAAAATGTAATAACTTGAGCAAATGCAACGGCTGGTAAAATAGAAATACGTTCAAGGTTTTTTATAATTCCAAAAGATGCGATAGAATATTTTCCCATTGGCGCAATCATTCTTGCTAACCAAACGTAAGATAATGCAAGGGAGCCTTTATCTAAAATAATAGGCCAACTTAAGTTTAAAAGTCTTAATGCCCCTTTTGTACTAAAATAAGATAAAAATATTTTTGAGAAATATTTTTTGTATTCAACATTTGAAAGTATATAAAAAAGTGAGGCAGAAATAATTGTTACGTATTGAATGATTGTTGCTACTCCTGAACCTATAAGTCCCATTTGAGGAAACCCGAATTTACCAAGAACTAATAAGTAATCAAAAACAATAAATGCTAATATTCCCATAATGTAAATAGCCATTGGTGTTTGTGTGTTTTTTATTCCTCTTAAGAATGCGAAAAAACTTAATGATATAAAGGTAAGTAAAATACCTACAGATCTTAGTCTTAGAAAAGGGGTTCCAAGTGCTGCCATTTGAGGTGGAACTCCAATTAATTGAAAAATTTGTGGTGCAAATAAAAATAATGTTAATGCGAATATTATTCCTATGAATGTAGTTGTCCAGAATGCATCACCTAAATCTTTTCCACATTCAGAATATTTTTTTGCTCCATTATGCCGACCAATAATTGCAATTGTTGCAACAGGAATTCCTTCTGCAAGTTTTATTAGTGTGTGCAGAAAGTTGTTTGCCATTTCTAGGGCGCCATAAGTTGTTGTTGATTTTAGACTTGCAACTAAATAAGAATCTATTAACGGGGGAAGAGATATCAACATTGTTGCGGATATGAGTTCAGGGAGCCATAAATATAATATTTCTCTTATTGACTCGCCATTTTCTCTCATTTCCTTTATTTTGTTTGTCATAAGAAACCCCTTTTTTTTAAGAATAAAAATTATTAATCTATATTGTGAGTTGAATTATTATGTATAAAGGAAAAAAATTGACAGGTTTACTGTAAATGAAAAGAGAGATATTTGCAACTTTCAGGGTTGTAGCGGTTTTATTTTTTAGATTTTTAGGTTTTATGGTTTTTTCTTGTTCAACAAAGAGAAAGCCTATTACCAAGAAAAATATTAATTTGTGTTTTCCAATAAAAAACAAAAAAGATGAAAAAAGAAATAACAAAATAGCGCGCGATAGCTTTATTACTCTGGGACACGCTTTTGCGGATTTTTTATTAATGCGTTTTTATAACAAAAAAAATATAGATGATTATTTTACACTAAAAGGTCTTGATAATTTTTATAAGGCTCAGGAAAAACAAAAAGGTGTAATTTTTTCTACAGCTCACTTTGGTAATTCTGAACTTGCTGCACATTGTTTTGCATTAAAAATGTTCAAAAGTTTAATTTTATATAATCCAATCAAAAAGCCTCTTTGGTTAGAACGATTTGTAAAAAATAATCGAGAGATTAGTGGCAATGTTTTAATTGCAAAACAAAATTCTTTTTTTTCTGTTTATAAGACTTTAAAAAAGAAGGGTGTTGTTGGATTTTTAACTGATCAAAATTGTACACCAAGAGATGGTAGAAAAGTTCCTCTTTTTGGACATAATGTTTGGACTCATACTGCGTTTATTAAATTAAGTTTAAAGACTGGTGCGCCTATTGTTCCTGGATTTAGTTTTATAAAAAAACTATCTAAATACGAAATAGAATTTTTTCCACCATTATTTCCTGAAGATTTTAAAAAATACGATGATCCTGAATATGAAATGGCCTTAGAAATTAACAGGATACTTGAAAATGTTATTTATAAATCTCCCGATCAATGGATGTGGCAGCATAGAAGATTTAAAAATATTTTGGATTGAAACTTTTCACGATTTATATTTTTGCCAATAATGTTCTGCAAGGGCACTTAAGTTTTCTAATGTAATTGGAAGGTGTGAATCATTTGATGCAATTTTAAGTAATTCACTTTTATACTCATCGTAAAATATAAGATATCTTCTTGAATAATTATAAGAATGAGTTGTACGTCCGCTGTAATATCTATCTTTATAATACACTGTTTCGAGTTCAATTTTATCAATATCTGTCCAATAAAATATTTTTTTATCCCAAAGATGGCATCCTGATTTATCAAAACAAATATATGGAATATTTTGAACGGCGTAATCGATTGTTTTTTTGATTAAGTATAGACTTCCTATCCCGAATCCCGCAGACATGAGTTTAATCGTCCATTCTTTTTCAAATAGTCCACCGATAGAGCCTAATAATCCTAGACCACCCGCTACTGTTAAAAGTACGGTGAAGATTTCTGATGGTTCTGAAAATATTATTAATTGATCTTCTTCTTTTTCGTATCTTATGTTTTCGTCATCATAACGATTTGCAAATTTAGAAATGTAGTTATTTTCGTAGTGTTTGGGTGTTGAAAATAAATTATTAGAAAAATTTAAACAAATTAAAATCATTAAAATTTTTTTTATAGTGCTCATAGAACTTTTCTTTCTTGTTTTAATGCCATCTTTTTTTAGCCCGTTGTAACCATTTTTTAATTGGACTTTGAATGTTCAAATTTACTTTTTTAGAGGGAGTTATAATTTGTGTTGGTTTTGGTTTATTTAGTGGTTTGATTTGAGGTTTTAGTGTGATTTCTTTTTTTTCGTTATGAACTTCGTCAACACAGTATTGTATTATTTTTGAGATTTGTGAAATTGGGATTGTAATAAAGTTATCATCGGGTTTAAGAGTTGATGAAACTTTTCCTTTTTTGTCATACAAATTAAGAATTAATTGATGGAATTTTGGAGAATATTTTGATGAGACTTTAATAATATCGGTCCATTTAATTTTTTGGGAATCATCGATGATAATTCCGGTGTTGTCCATTTTTATAACAGGAACATAATTGGAATAAAGTTTTAATTTTTTAATCAGACGCATAACAAAATAAATTATAAAACTGGCGGGAATGAGACTTAAAAATTTATTTTCTTTTGTTGAAAGAAGTGCTGCTCCAAAGAGGCCGGATACAGCGATTCCTGCAAATTCTTTTAAGAGACTTACAAAAGATGGATTGGCATAAATTATCAAATTTTCATCATCAAAACCAATGGCATTACTTTGAAGTTGCGCGACAACGGTTTTGATGAGTTTATCTTGCACGATGTTGAAAGCAGTGTTTTTAGTTTCTATTGCGTGAATGCTTTTGCATAAAAAAAGTGGAATAAAAATTAGGTAAATTAAGTGTTTAAATATCTTCATGCAACATAGGATAACAAAATTGTTCTTAATTCAAAGCTGTTTTTTTGGTACAGTGCTTAATTAAATCAAATTTTATTTTTTATAAAAGAGAGATATTAATGGAATTAAAACGAATAAAAAAAACTATTGGATTATTTTTTGGTATTTTTTTGGCTATTAATTTTAATAGTTTTTGTTTTGGACAAAATAAGCCGTATGCAGCATCTATTTTTATTGATTATAGTGATGAAAATGATTTGAAAAAACATAGTGCAATTACTACAAATTTATCAGAAGTTTTTTATACGCAAGAATCTCCGATTATTATTTTTGGATCGCATTTATTAATTAATTTGGTACAGGAAACAAAGTTTTTAAAGGTAAAGACACAATCTTCTTTGAAATATTTTATAGAAGTTAAAAATGCTTTACGTGATTTTGATAAAAATTGGATAATAATTGAATTTCTGGATATTTATTCAAAGTATTTGATGATTCCTCGAAAACATATTGAGTATGTTTTTAATTTAGATCTCAGTAATTTGCAAAATCCACTATTAACAGAATTAAAAAATCGCTGTGAGATTGGTAGCGTAATTAATAGCAATGGTGTTTTATGCAAAACGATATTAGATATATTTCGAGCTTGTGGTTTTGAACTTAATAAAAAATTTAAATATCGATTTTTATCTTATTCAGATTTATTAAAAATAAAATTAAAAAAAGAAGTACCATATGATGATTTTTGTTTGGGTGTAGAGAGAACAATCGCAAACTTGTTTTTTGTTGCAAATGATCAGAATAAGTGGCATTTAGCTTTTTATGGTCATGGTTGGACGGGCTATAAAAATAATGGAGAAGAAAGTATTTCTGGTTTGCAGATAGAGTATTTTAAATCTTTATTTGAGAGAGTTTGTCGTAAAAAAGTAGAGATGGTTTATTTAGTTTCTTGTTATTTAGGTGGACCAAATCGAAAAAAAATAGAAGAAATAGCTTTAAATATGTTTCGAGAAGGTATGTGTCCATGCATTATAATTAAATCTCCAACAGATACTTCTTCATATTCTTATTCTCCCGCAGAAGCTTTTACAGAGGAGCTTTTAGATCAAGCAAAGAAAAAAGATTTGATTGTTTTTGAACCGAAATCTTCGATGACAACTTTTGGTTTACATAAACGTTGTTCTGTGCCCAACTTGTTTTTTAGAAATAAGAATATAAAGGAATCTCTCTTTAAAATCGCTGTTTGTTTTATAACGTCAAAGGGAGATGATGGTTTATGCTTGGCGAATTGGCCATTAATTTTGGATCCTAGTCAGAAACTTGAATTTGTGCCTGTCGAAAATGAAGCTTATGTTTATTTTGTTACAAAGGAAAAGGCAACGAATTTTAATCTCCAGACAAATGGACAAGAGATTGTTTTTTTAGATTCAGCGTTTGTGAAAAATATTAAATTTACAAAAAAAATTCCATATTTATTTTCTTTTCCGGCAGAATCATATGTTCATATTATTGAGAAAATTGATGCGAGTCGTTTTGAGCTTGATATAAAAGATTTTTTTAGAAAAATATTTATTAATGCAGGTATACAGGTTGCTTGTTCTAAAGAATTTTTAATCAAGGAACTGTTTTTAGGTAAAAATAAATATTTAAATATTTATGTGAATCAATTTTATGAAGAAAATTCCAAGAAAAATATAACGGATATTATTTGGCGGGATGTTGCAAAAAACAAGATTTATTATAATCAATATGTTTATCAAGAAAAAGATGTAAAAAAAGGTAAGAAAACAGAAGAATGGATTGAAAACTTTAGCAAAGAGCTTTTGTCAAAAGATGTTGCTGAGTATGAAAAGATGGTTAATGAAACTGAGAAATATGTAAGAAATGGTTTTTATAATGTTTGAAAAATATGTATTTCGAGGTGCATTAATTTGTTGTTTTGGCTGTTTAATTTTTTTGAATTTATTTGCTGTTCAACAAAATTTTTCTATTGATGAAAAATGTAAGTTGCAACTAAAACAAAGTCTTGATTCAATCCATGATTATTACAAAACATATAAACAACAAAGTTTAGATGAATTATGTAATTATGAATTTGATGATCCTTTGGTAATTAAAAAAAGCGTTAAAGATATTGATTATTGTTTATCTAATTCTTTTTTTACAAGCTTATGTAGTAAAAATGATTTTGTTAAAAAATACATTTGGCTAATTAGAAACAATGATCCAATACTAAAAGAGGCTGCGGCATATTATTATTCTGTAGATTTGCCTGAAAAAAATGCTCTTACGTGGAAACTGGGATTTATTGATGAATACTTTTTTTTGTTAAAAGATAGAGATATAAATGTACGACGAGCTGCTTTTTATTCATTAAGTTGGATTGCTTTAAAAAACGACTTTCATCAAAAAATGGAAGATAAAATTTACAATCAAATCAATGTAGATGTTTCAGATTCATTTATTTTAGGATATAAAATTCTTTCTTTTGCGAAATATAAGGATAGAGTTCATTGGAGCAAGGTAAAAAAACATTACGAAGATCCTCATCGCTTTGTACGACTGTGCGTTATTAAATCTTTGAGGGCATCAGTGAAAAACGAGATTTCAGCTGCATGGGCTTACGATCTTGCGCATGACTTGCAAAAAAGTTTGAATGTAGAAAAATTAAAAGACTTTTGTGCTTTATGTTCTATTTTAAGATTTTCGCCCAAGTATAGCGACTGGGTTTTCATTTTAGCTTGGAATAACATTTATGGTGAAAATAAAAAAACTAAAATTTCTGGTCTTGAGAGTATTATCAATATATTAAAAGGTGATTCTGTTAAAATTGGAAATAAATTTTATACAGGGCTTCTTAATTTCAAAGACTCATTAGAAACTAAACGAAAAATATATAATATTGTTTTGACTAGTTTTGATTCTGATGATTCAGACCTGCGAGAAACAGCATTAAATTTATGTGTGCAGTTTGCAAAAAATGCAGAAGGATATTTTGATTTGGGGGTTATTCAAGATTTAGCGATAAATGGTTTTGATGATTTTTGTATTAAAGTAAAAATTGCTGCTGTTAAAATATTTAATAATTTGGTTTATAAAAATTTTGATCTAAAAACAGCAGCAAATATTGCACAACTCGCTTTAAAGAACAAAGATGAAAGTGTTAAAAAAGCCGGTCGTGAGCTTTCTAATATTCTTAATTTAAAAAAATAAGTTATTAATTTACTCCAGGCAATAATACGTAATTTGATGCAGATGGTCTGGATATATTTAAAATGTGTGCCAAAGTTGATGCAAGCTGATAAATATAAACTTTTTCTGGAATAATTTTATTCTCGATTTCACCTTGTTGATATAAAATCAAAGGAACATGAGTGTCGTATTCATAAGGTGTTCTGTGCGAGGTTCCTGTTTTATAATTTGTTAAAACGCAATATGGTTCTGGTTGGCATATAATATCGCCTGTTCTTCCTGGATATCTTGAAACTTTAAATAAATAATCGATCTGATTTTCTTTAATATCCAAATAATCTAATTCTTTATTTGTCCAAACATTTTTAATTCCTGGTTGTTTAATTAAAAAAGATTTTAAATTTTTAAAAATCTCGTTTAATGTTTTATCCGTTAATGTTGCCAGTTTTTTCTTATCAAGAAATAAATATATTTTTTTAAAGTCGATAATAAAATCGGAGATTCCATATTTTTCTTCAACTATTTTGTTCATTTCTTTGATTAGTGGTTTTATAAAAACACGGATGGATTTTTTGTATCCTTGTGCCTGCATTATTTCTGGAATTGGTGCAATTCCATGATCTGCGGTTAGAGCAAATAATACATTTTTGGCGCCATATTTTTGTTGTACTTTATCTATAAAATTACCGATTTGTTTATCGATGTGATAAATCATATCAACAACTTCTAAACTTTCTGGTCCGTAGCGGTGTGCAAGTTTATCAAGAGGACTTAAAGATACGCCCAACAAAAACTTGTCGGTTGAGTTTGGTGAAAGATTTGCATCTAAACATTTTTTTGCAACATCAAGTATAAGTTGGTTACATGCAGGTGTTTTTATATAAAAATCAAATGGTTCTTTTTGGGTGAAATTAATTTTTTGAGGTGTATCAATTAAACTAAATTTATATTTTGAAGCGCTATAATCTCTAATTGATTTAAAATTGTAAGCAGGACTATCTTTTGGATAACAAAGAGACCATGAAGTTTTTTTTAATTGATCTAACTTTTCATTTTTATTAAATGACTTTAGCCATTCAGGAATTTCTTCAACATAAGCTTTGCTCGATGTAAAACCAGCAGATTGTTGATCAAACCAAAATGCTTTTCCTAATTGTCCCGCAAGAGGAAGAGTGGCATATGGTTTTAGCGAAAAAGCATATGCGTGATGTTTTTCAAACGGTTGAGATTTTAACATGAATTGATCTGCAATTGTATCAACCATGAGATTTTTTGGCGATATTCCATAATCATAAAAACCGTTTTTAGAAAAAACAGCAGATGTTTTTGGATCATCTTTTACAATGTCTACGTTATTTCCGTCTTCATCAAACCAACCTCCCAAAACATAACCATGTGTGTTTGGCAGTGTTCCCGTTGCAATTGTTGCATGACCAGCAGGCGTTGCAGGTGCTGCATTTTTATAATTTGCGTTTGTATAAAACATCCCTTTTTCGGTTAATGTTTTTAGGCCGTATTTAAAATATTTTTGTAATTTTGGAATGTGATGATATGCAAATTGATCAACTACAAGAATTACGGTTAACTTTGGAGTTTCTTTAGATTTTTGTTGTTTCCATGGAAATGAGCATCCAGAGAAAAGTGAAAGTATTAATAATGCATTTAAAATTTTGAAATGAAAAAATTTCATATCCTTTGCTCCCTTTATATGAATATTTTTGTCCCTCCAATTGATTTTCTTTCTATTATATTATCAATGTATGAAGGTAAATATAAAGAAAATTGATTTTTTGATATAAATTAGGCCCAGAGCATATAATACGCTGGGCCGAGAGCTGAATCAGAGGTAATTTTTTAAGGGTTATGGGGGAAATGATTTGCGCCATTGAATGAAAGAGTAAGGGCGGTTTTTATTTCAAAATATTTTAGAGCTTTTTGAAGAGGGGTTGCTCCATAATTATCTTTGGAATCAATTTCGATTCCATTTATTTTTGTTAAAAGAGTAACGGATTCATTTTTGCCATTTTGCGCTGCAATTTGTAACAAGCTTTGTTTATACCAATCTTTTAAATTTGGATCAATACCTATTTGAAGCAAAAATGCAAGACAGAAGTATGTATTTCTTTTTGCAGCAAAAAAAGCTGCATTTTGTAAAATTTCTAGATTCTCTAAAGAAGAATTTATAAATTCTTTTATTAAATTATATTGTTTTTCACAAAAAGTTGGATTATTTTGTTGCATTTTTTTAATTAGAAAGAATGCTTCTATTCCAGAAACAAGAGCATCAGACTTTTTATTTAGCTTTTTTCTTAAAATGTTTTCATCTGTATTTAAGTCGAGCGAGTCAAACATTGGAGTTATTGGGTTTAATGTAAGAAAAGACAACGAATGACCAATAAGTTCATTTATATCTTGTTCTGAATAATTATATTTTCTATCTTTTTTTTCTAATCTAAATTCTTTTAACGTTTTTTCTACAAAAGTAATTGTTTTATCTACTTTTTGTTCAATGTCATTTGCTTCCATTGTATTTGTATTAATAACAAAAAAACAAGAACTAAATAGAGATAAAAAAAGTGTTTTATAGATCATGCTTGTTTTATAAATTGTATTTATCATCGTCAAATTTATTTTTTTCGGTTTCAACTTTTTGTCTTTTATCTTGAAGCTTTTGCTTGTCTTTTTTTAGAAGTGTTACCATTTTATCAATTACGCTATCAATAACAACATACATATCAACGCCTTCATCATGTGCGCAAAGATTAAATTGTGGTGTTTTTAATATAAGTTCAACTTTGTGATGCGGATGTTGTGGATGTGAATTTAAAAAGAATTCAACATATTTAGGAGTTGCCCATACTGGATCTTTTATGAGTTCTTCTATTCGATTTAGTTTTTCGTTGATGTGTTCTTTCATTGGTTCGGAGTGATCCATCTCATGAAAAGTGATTTTTCTATCCATTATCATCCTTTTTTTAAATGTAAAAAAAATAATTTTCCATCTGATTTTTGTAAATTATATCATTTAATAAGAATTAGATGAATTTTTTAGAGATTTCTGAATAGAATTGGTTTCCAAGATACATTTCTTTGGTGTAATCGTGATTTATAATCTCTTTTACTCCACCAGATGTAACAACTTGGCCGCCTATAACAACATAGATTTTTTTTGCAATTGACAGTAACTGATCAACATTGTGATCTGAAATCAATACAGCAATGTTATTTTTTTCTGCCATATCTGTAAAAATTTTTTTTAATTCGTAAATTGATTTTGGATCAACTCCTGCAAATGGTTCATCAAGCATAATTCCTTTTGGATGCATTAAAATAGAACGAACAACTTCAAGTTTTCTTTTTTGTCCCCCAGAAAGATGTCCTGCTAATTGTTTTTTGCTTGAAGTTAAATCTGTTTTTTGTAGCCATCGATCCATTTCTTCTTCGAAAAACTTCCATCGTTCTTTTTTGCATTTGGATTTTTGTTTCCAATAATCATGGTATTCGTAAACGAGTTTTAAGTTATCAAAAACTGTCATGTCCCGAAACAAGGATGTTTGTTGCGGTAAATATAATAAACCGCTTTCAACTCTTTTATAAATTGGCCAGTTATTAATAATTTGATCTTCTAGAATAATATTATTTAAACCTAAATCTGAATCATGTTTTGGTGTTGGAAGTAGTCCAATTATTGTTCTTAATAAAGTTGTTTTTCCTGCACCGTTTGGTCCTAGTAATGCAACAACTTCACCTTTATTAAGTTCAATGGAAATAGAATTTAAAATTTGTTTGCTTCCAAAAGATTTGCTTAATTTCTTTACGTTAAGAAATGGCATTGTTACTTTTTTTTCTTAATTTCAAATTTAATTGGACAACCTTTAAGATCGTAGTTTCGTCTTATTAAGTTTTCGATAAAACCTAATTGAGACTCACCCAACCATTGAGGATAATTTGTAAAAATTAAAAATGTCGGAATTTTTGCATCATCGATTGGAATAAACTTGGTGATTCTGATTAAGTTTGTTTTGTGATACATAGGTTTTCTGTCTATGTGTTCCTTAATCAGTTCTGTTACTTCTGCTCGATCGAACTTTTGTTGAAGTCTTGCTTGTAACTTTTCTAGCTCGTGATAAATTTTATGAACATTTTTTTTGCTTTTGCATGATGTCCAAAGAATTGGAATCTTTTTTAAAATGAATTTGTACTGTTCTATACTGTACTCAAGTTCTGCTCTGTCTTCTGGTGTTAGAAGGTCTGTTTTGTTGAAAATTAAAATTAAACTTTTCTTTTTTTCAACTGCATAGAACATTAATTTTAATTCTTGATCACTTAATGCTAATTCTGATGCATCAACAACTAAAAAAATAACATCTGCTTGTCGTACGGAACTCAGAGAGCTTTTGATCATCAAAGATTCGATATCTTCTTTAATTTTGCTTTGTCTTCTAACTCCTGCAGTGTCTGTAAGTTGAATTACATCTTGAGAAAAATTGAAGTTTTCTGTAATGGACTCCCGTGTTGTTCCTGCCTCTGCATAAACAATAGATCGTTCTTTTTTTAATAAAAGATTCATCAACGAGGATTTACCAACATTTGGTTTTCCTAATATTACTATTTTAAGTGCAGGTGTTTTTTCTTCTTCTTCAACTTCTTTTGGATCAGGAATTGTGTTTATTATTTTATCAAGAAGGTCGACCATTCCTTTACCGTGAATTGCAGATGTTGGAATGATGTCTTTTATTCCTAATTTATAAAAATCTGGCGTATTTTCTTCTAATGCTTTGATGTTATCTGATTTGTTTAGTAATAAAGCGAGAGGCTTTTTAGTTTTATGAATGATTTTAGCAACTTGCAGGTCTTCATCCGTCAAACCGTTTTTACCGTCACATACTAAAAATATAAGTGCTGCTTCATTGAATAACTTTAAAACCTTGTCTTGTACTTTTTGAGTAATAGCATTTGCTTGTTTTTTAAAAGATACTCCGCCGGTATCAATTAAATTAAATTTTTTATCACCCCAAGTGATTATTTCTTCAAGGTGATCTCTGGTTACGCCTTCTTGGTCGAGAACAATGCTTTTAACACTAGATGTTAATCGATTAAAGAGGGTAGATTTTCCTACATTGGTTCTGCCAACAAGCAAAACTTTAGGATATTGCAGCTTTTTACTCATAATTCGGGTACTTCTTCAGAATTTTTTAGTTGTCAATTTTTCACTACTTTGATTTTACCTGGAAAAAATTTTGATATCAAGTTTGCTTTAGGCCATTTATCCTTATCGGATATGTTTAAAGTGCTTCCAAAAGAAGAAGAAGCAGGGCCTACAGGTTGATAATTGGAATAGTTATTTGCTGGAGCAGCAGAAACTGTTGGTTTAGATTTAATTTCTGTAGAAACCTCTGTTTTTTTGTTTTCTATAAAATCAAAGTCTGTAAAATTGGGAAAACTTTCTTGCAGTAAGGGTATCCATGCTGATTTGGTGTCTTTGATTTTATCTTTAAAAAAAGAGCTGTTATTGCTTAATGATATTTTTATTGTTTTTTCTGAACTGTTTTCACCTAAAAAGGTTGATTGATTAAGCATAGAAAGTAACAATAGATCTTCTAGCTTAGATATTTTTTCTAAAAAACTATCCCAAGGTTCTAAATTGTTACTAGCTGAATTGTTGGTTGCGTTGATTTCTTTTTTTATTGGCAGATTAGTTTCTTGAATACTTGGTTTATCAATTATTTCTTCAAAAACTGGTTCTTCAAGAACTGGTTTGGAAAAAGTTTGTTTAGGTGGGGAGGAAACTGGTTTTGCCAAAACCTGCTTTGTTTGTGTTGGCTCAGTGTTGGTATTTTTTGTATTAATATTTTTAAAAATATCTTGTAGATCTAAAATATTTGTCTGTTGACTAATTTGCAGCAGAACGGTTTCTAAAAAAATTCTCTTTTGGGGCGTTTTTAAAAATATATCTTCTTGTGTCCAAAGAAGCTGAAGAATTGCATTAATTCTGTTTACAGAACATTTGTGTGCTAATTGTTTAAGCTTATCTATATCGTTGAAATGTGTAGGTAATTTTGGTGCTTTAAACTTTATCCATGCCAAACTTCTGCAAACTTGAATTATGCTATTCCATAATGTTTGAGAATTTATATTTTCAAGTTCATTTGAGCTGAGTTTATTTATTAATTCTTGTGGATTTTTATCTAATAAAGTTTCAAAAAGTTCAAAGAGTTCTTTTTCGCTTATTTTGCCCAAAACTTTTAATAGTGATTCGGATGTTATTTTTGTTTCTGAAAAACGAACTCTTTCTAGTAAATTGATTGCATCTCTTACGGAACCATCGGTTTCTTGAATTATTATATTGATCGCTTCTGATTTAATATCGATTTCTTCGGCTTTGCATATATTTTGTAGATGTTTTTCTAAATTCAAATTATCAACAGATTTAAAAATCACCTGAAAGCATCTAGAGACAACAGTATCTGGAAATTTTTGTTTTTCTGTTGTCGCTAAAATAAATAGTGCAGTTGATGGAGGTTCTTCCAAGATTTTTAAAAAAGCATTAAATGCTGCTTTACTTAGCATATGTGCTTCGTCAATTAGATATATTTTTTTGTTTCCAACAATTGGCATGTAAGAACATGATTCTAGTATTTGACGAACATTTTCTACACCGGTATGTGATGCTGCATCAATTTCTATAAAATCTGGATGATTCAATTGCATCATTGATTTGCAAGATTCACATTCCATGCATGGAATTTTATTTTCGGAAGGATTTTCTTGAAAGTTTTTTAAATTTTCACAATTTATTGCTGCGCCAAAAACTCGTGCGGCGGTTGTTTTTCCGCAACCTCTTTGACCGGCGAAAAGATAAACTGGAAATAGTTTTTTTAAATATAAACTATTTTGTAAAATTTTTACTGGAATATCTTGTCCAATTATTTGATCAAAATTTTTAGGACGCCACTTTCTGGCAAGATTTAAATTTGTGTTAAATGAATTCATATTTAATTTTATTTTCGTTACAAAAATCTTTAATTTCCTTTTTAACTTTAATCAAATAATCATCGTTTGCAAAGTAAATTTTTATATACTTTGTAAGTAAATCTTGATCAAAATTTTTAGGCAAAAAAAAAGAAGAGAGGTACAGAGATAAATTACTCCCGCTGCTTCCTTCCGGATCTGACGGATTTAGTAATTTACCAACTTACCTCTCCTCAATTTTGATAATTTTGAATAATTTTTATTTATATCAAATAAAAAACTGGCTTGCCATCTGTCCAGCGAAGCAACGAAGATTGGCCTGCCATCCGTAGCCACGTAGGGCGTAGGATGGTGGAGAGTGAGGGATTCGAACCCTCGATACCCCTTTCGAGATATACATGATTTCCAATCATGCGCTTTCGACCACTCAGCCAACTCTCCGTAAAATTATTTTTTATCAGCTGTTTTCTTGTCCGCCGTAGTTTTAACGGAGGAGGATTTTGCAGGTTTTGGTGTTGCTTTTTTTTCAACTGTTTTCTTGTCCACCACAGCCTTGGCGTCGGCGGAAGCTTCTGCTTTTTCTTCTTTTTTGTCCGCCATTTTATCCGTCATAGCTTTAGCGTCGGTGGAAGCCTTAGACTCGGCGGAAATTTCTTTTTTCAATGAAGTCTTAACTGCGTCTTTAGCGGTTTTTTCTGTTGGTGTTGATGGTAAGGTTTTTGTTTCAGCTTTGACTACTTCTTTTGTAGGCGCTTTAGGTGCTGGTTTTGATGCGGCTTTAGGAGCAGCTTTTTTTACAGGTTCTTTAGCTTTTTTACGAAGTTCAAGGTCTTCTTTTTTTGATTCTTCGTAAACTTTTTTACCATCTTGCAAGCAAGTTGCTAAATATTGAGTTACAAATTCAATTGAACGAGGAGAATCATCATTCGCAGGTATAACAAAATTGATGCCTTCTGGATCAGTATTTGTATCAACCATTGCAATGATAGGAATTCCTGCAACGACTGCTTCTTTAATTGTAGAATGTTCTTTTTTTGCATCAACAATAATTATTGCTGCAGGTGGGAAATCTAAATTAATAATACCACCAATATTTTTTTCTAAGCGACCAATTTCTTTTTGGATCATACTTAGTTCTTTTTTCTTATATAAAGAAGAAGGTTTTTTTAGAACATCTTCAAGGTGTAATAAACGAGTGATAGCTTTTTTAACTTGTTGAAAGTTTGTTAATGTTCCACCAATCCATCTATTGATAACAAATGGCATCTTCAATGAAGTTGCAATATCGCTAACAATGGGACGAGCAGCTTTTTTTGTTCCTACCCATAAAACAGATTTACCATTAGCGGCTAAATCTTTTAGGTAGTTTCCAGCTCTGTTCATAAGGAATGCTGTTTTTGCAACATTAATTAAATGAATTTTGTTTTTTGAGCCCCAGATGAAGGGACGCATTTTTGGAGACCAGCGTGAACTTTTGTGACCAAAGTGAACGCCTGCTTTTAATAAATCTTTTAATTCGATCATTTTTTAAATCCTTTAGGTTATAACAATTACTTTTCGGGTATTGCTTCAATGAAAGAAGCAGCTTTACCACCATGATGAAAAGCAAGAATCAACGTTATTAAACTATAAAACACGATTAAATTGTACCAAAAACTGGTTATAATACAAGTTTTAATTGCAATTATTTACCAATAACCTCATTAGCATCAACCGTTTTGGTGTATTTTTTACCTAACCCAAAAGCAATGGCGATCCATATTGCAGAAAGTGCAATTGCTCCAAGTGAGTTAATTTTAATTAAAGATAATGCATTTTTTGTTTGCGAAAAAAAGGTAAATGAAGAACCAGATGTTTTAGACAGAGACTTACCAAACGAATCGATCCATGATTTTGATTTAAATTTAACATCTTTTGTTGTTGGTATATATAGAATTTCTTTCACTGGAGCACTAAAGCCATAATTTAGGGCTCTTAATAAAACCATAACTATAAATATTGTTGAAAGTGATGGATAAGCAAATAAAGCGATCATCAATGCACCTGTTGCAACCGGCATAACTAAAAGACAGAAGTGCACACCTGCTTTTTTTAATAGTTGGCCTGTTCCGAATACTGCAAAAAAGAATCCTAGGGCTTGAAATGATGCTGTATAAATAAACATAAAAGAACTCATGTCGCCAATTGCATTGTTTGATTGCAACGACATTAGTACTTGCATCTGATAGTCAGTGATTACGGAAATTACTTCGTAAATATAAACTATTCCAAAAATTCCGAGAACATATGGTTGAGTGATCATAAGTTTTAATCCACTCCATAAACCGGTTTCTTTTTTCTTTTTGTTTTTTTCTACTTCGTAGACGGCTTTATATCCATGTAAGAATTCATCTGGGATTTTTTTTATTATTTTTTCGATGCAAAAGAAACAGCCTAAAAGAAATATTGATGTTGATATTAATATAGCCGGAATAGTTGTTGTAATGGGAAGTGTTACGTTTTTTAAAATCAACCAACAACCAAAAGATGTTGCCATTCCTCCCAGCCTTGAAAGTGCAACAATGTTTCCGTAATTTTTCTTTGCGTGTTCTGGTGTGTTGATAGAGTTTGCAAAGGCCCAAAATGTTGCAACAATCAATGGAGAATAAAGATCAATAAACAAATAAAATAACCAACCAAAAATTCTGTATTTACTGGTGTAGGTGTTGGCAATTCCAATTGTTGGATGCATTAAGGTCAGCGATGCAATAATTGATCCAATAACATAAAAGATTAAAAAGAAGTACATTACCTGGTATCTCTTTAATTTGTCTACAAGCTTTGCATAAATTAAAAGACAGGGTGATAGAATTATTATTGAAATGATTTTTGCAATCGGAATATATTCTTTGCCAACAAGTCCTAAAAAAACAGATGCTTTTAGTGGTCTTATGACCGAATATGTTCCTATTATGAAAAAGAAGGAGCAGCCTAAAAGTATTTGTTTGAGTAGGTTGTAGTAGGTTTCTTTATCTTTGTAATTTTCGATATTAAAAATATCAAGGTATTGTTTTATTTTTTCTAACATGAGAACTCGTATTAATAATTAGGCTAAGTTTAAATATTGAATTTACTAATTGTTTTCTTTTTCCCCAATAACGGTTTTTGTATCAATAGTATTTTGTAATGTTTTACCTAGGAAATAAATTACTATCAACCACGCAAACGTTAGCCCCAAGCTAAATGAAAGACTTGTCATTAATGCAAAAAGCGGAGTGGCTTGTTTAAGCGAAATGTTGAATGCTGAACCCAAACCTTTTGCCATTCTTGAACCAAAAGCATCTGTCCACGCTTTTGCTTTAAATTTAATATCTTTAGTTGTTGGAATATACAAGATTTCTCTTGTTGGATGATTAAGTGCGTAGTTTATAGCTCTAAGTAAAACAAGGGCTATAAAGAAGACTGCGGAACTTGGAAATATCATTGTGGTGATAAGTACTACTGCGCATGTTACAGGGAATATGAATAGTGACATTCTTATTCCTAAGAGACGCAAAATTGGGGTTGTTCCAAAAAATGCTATTACTAAACCAACCGAATTCATTAATAAATAATATAAAGCGTAATATGCTGTTAGGCTTCCTACGGTTTTATGTACAGAATCAGCGTATCGCAATACTCTGTAATCAAAGATAACTATTATTACTTCGTAAAAAAGTATTATTGCAAAAATACCTAAAACGTAAGGATTCTTAAGGATTATTAATAATCCTTCAATGGAGCCTTTAAGAGTTTCCCATAAACTTTTCTTTTCTTTTTCTTTCTTTTTTTCTACTTGGTATGCAGCTTCGTATCCATGCATATAATAGCCGGGTACAATTCTCATGAGAAAATAGATTGAAATAGCTGCTCCAAACAATAAAAAACTACCGATTAAAAGAGAGTTGGGTAATAATACAGAATCTTTTACTCCACTCATTGTAATTGCAAAGTAGAGTGAACCTGCCGAAAGAATACTTCCCAGTTTTGATCCAGAAACAAAGAATCCATAATAATTTTTAGCATCTTTTGGATTGTTAATAGAATCTGCAAAAGACCAGAAAACAGTTGATAGAAAAGCGTTAAAACTCTCCATGAAAAAATAAAAAAACCAACCAGTTAATCTGGTTGGACTTGTATAGGTATTTGCTATTCCATAAACAGGATGTGCTAAAAGATAATAGAATATTATTCCGCATACACCATGAAATAAAGTGAAACAATATAACAGTTGGTGTCGCCTTAACCAGTCTACTAGTTTTGAATAGAAGATGATTAGGGGAACAAGGAAGAATAGGGAGTATAATTTTGCATCTGGTACAAATTCAGATCCAACTAATTTTGCAAAAATTGATACTTTTAGTGGTCGCCAAATGGCAAGGCAAGCCATCATTAAAAGAAATGTAAATGACAAAAAGAAAACTTTGAGACGGAATTCCTTTTTTATGTACCACAGAGACTTTAAGTTTTCGACTAGTTTTGACTGCATTTACTTTATTCCCATTCCTAGATATAAAAATACAACAAATTTCAACAACTTTCCTCTTCTGAATTATAAGATGAGAGCTTGAAAAGTCAATTGAAAACTGATAAAAATCGGTTTTTCATGGCAAAAAATGATGTTTTTTATAAAAAAGCCCTAAGGCAACTATTATTAAGGGGAGAATGCCTTGCAGAAAAGCCTATTTTGCCTTAGAATAATTGTAATAGCAGATACTAAGATATTAAGAGTTTGGAGGTTGTTATTTTTAATCTAAAAATCTTTAAGGTACTCTTAAATTATTAATTTAAAATTAATGTAAATAAAAAGAATATTTTTTTGAATAATAAATTTAATTAATCAAGGAATCCATGGAACAATCAAATAAAACAGAACAAATTAAAAAGACTAATTCGGATACAAATCGTTTTTTGCCTGTTTTGCCATTAAAAAACATGGTTGCTTTGCCAAAAAGCATTATTCCAGTCGTTGTTGGAAGAGATGTTTCAAAAAAAGCGGTGGAGCATGCATTTAAGGGTAATAAAGAAATTTTTGTGGCTGCTCAAAAAGAAGCAGATATCGAAGTTCCTACAGCAAATGATATCTTTGAATTTGGAACCCGTGCTTTAATTTTACAAATGAACAGGTTGCCAAACGGTACTTACAAGTTATTGGTCGAAGGTTTAAACAGATCTAAAGTCACTAAAATTGGCGAAACAAAAGATTTTATTTCGGTTCAGTGCAAAGACATTTCGGTTAAACCTCTTGAAGATACTCCCGAAAATCAGGCAATTTGGCGTAACTTATATGATTTATTTAAAGAGTATGTTCATCTAAACGAAAAAATCTCGCAAGATATTTTAGGAATGTTTAGAGATTTACATGATTTAGACTATCTAACAGATACAATTGCTGTTCAAGTTCCTATTGACTTTAAAGAACGTCAAAACATTTTAGAATTGGTTGATTTAAAAAAACGAGCTTTGAGATTAAGTGTTGTATTAAATAATGAACTCGAAGTTTTAACTGCGGAAAAAAACATTAGAAAAAGAGTTCAACGTCAAATTGAAAAAAATCAAAAAGATTATTATTTAAATGAGCAGATGCGTGCGATTCAACGCGAATTAGGAAAAGAAGATTTCCAACAAGAAATTAATGATTTGCACAAAAAAGCAAAAAAATTAAAAATGCCTGCTCAGGCTATGGAAAAGGTTGAATCTGAACTTAAAAGATTAGAACAGATGCAGCCCTCTTCTCCAGAAGCAACCGTTACAAGAAACTATGTTGACTGGGTACTTAATGTGCCTTGGCACAAAGCTACAAGAGATGATATTAGTTTAGATGATGCCGAAAAAATTCTTGAATCTTCTCATGCCGGTATGAAAAAACCTAAAGAAAGAATTATTGAGTTTTTGGCTGCTAAAAAATTTGCAGGAAAAAATTTAAAAAAATCTCCAATAATTTGTC
>DAOVNS010000020.1 GCA_030630075.1 bacterium
GGAAGTTTTACAAAGTCTCCAGGGACAACAAAAACACCATTTTTTGTTTTAACAATTCTGTAAGGTTTACCTTGCATTGTTGGATTATCAGAAATATAAGGTCCTCTCCAATTTTTTGGATATGCAAGATTTAGTGGACCAACTTCGGAGCCCTTGAATTTTTCAACATTTAAAAAATCCACATAATTATTTTTGTTTTCTATTTTTAAAATACTACAATCACGATCTATTCTATTTAGTGCACAAACAATTTGTTTAACATCGGTTTTAATAAGAATTGCCGTAAAATACGGTTTGTTGTGGAAAATTCTTGCAACGAAAGCTGCCAATAAAAGAGTTAATAAAGTAATACTAAAAACAGGGAAATACTTTTGAAAAAAACCTGCTAAAGGTTTTAATTTCTGATCTATTTTTTGATCAATACCAATCATTACATCCTCTATCTTTCTCATGACCTTCTCCCCCCTATCATAGATTTTTATCATCTTTTTTCAAGTTGATATTACAAAAAAATTCATGCAAAAATAAAGAATTTAGATATTAAGGTAACACAAACTCAATAAGCAGATGAAAGACAATAGACATTTCCAGACTGATTACTTTGATTTTTTTTGTCATCTTGAACTTGTTTCAGGACCTATTCTAAATTATAAAACATTAGATCCTGAAACAAGTTCAGGATGACAAAATGTATTTATGACAAAAAGAAAATACAGAATTTCTCAACCCAATCGTTGAATTATATCTACTTCATTAAAAGTATGAAAAGGTGATCTAGAAAATAAAGTCCAACGGCTATAAAAATAAAGCCCGTAACAAAAGACATAATGCGCAACCATTTTTGATTGATACAACGTCCCATAAAACTTGCACCAAGTGCAACAATAGAAAGTACCGATAAAGATCCCGCAAAAACCATCAAGCTACTCATAACCGTCTGTCGCAAAGATAAAGTAACTAAACCTTCTGGCAGAACTTGAACACCGATTACCATAAAAAATAATAAAACCAACGGATTAAGAACCGTTAAAAGAAAAGACTTAACTATAATAAATAATATTCCAAGTCTTCCTTCGATTAGTAAAGTTTCAATTTTAGCTTTAGTTTTATATAAAGTATAAATACCAAGAGATATCAACAATGCTCCACCAATAGTATCCAGCCAAAACATAAAATGTTTGGATTCCTGAAAAATTGCCAAAATACCCATCAATCCCAAGAAAAAATAAATTGAATCCGCAATGCAAGAACCCAATGCAGTTGCAAAACCTTTCCAAAAACCATAAAGTGCACCACGATTAAATGTAAGGATAAAAATTGGACCAAGAGAAGAAGAAGCTAAAATTCCAACAAAAAAACATCTAAGATAAATATGGTATTCCATCAGTGACCTCTTAAAAAGAATAGAATTTTGTATTATTATATCATATATATATTACAACCAACTAAAATTCTGAAAATAAAAATTTTAACAAAAGGTAAATTTGTGAAAACTGAAATTAAATTTGGAACAGACGGAATAAGAGGCAATGCAAATAAATTTCCTTTTACAAAAACCGCACTAAATTACTTGGGTATGGCAATTGCAAAATGGGGTACGAAAAAATACAATAAAAAGCCAACTGTTTTAATTGGTTATGATACAAGAATTTCTTCACCAAGAATAGAAGAAGATTTAACTCAAGGATTAATGAATTATCCAATAACAGTAATTGATGCAAAAGTTTTACCAACTCCAGCGGTTTGCCTTTTGGCAAAAACAGAAGATTTTATTGATTTTGGAATTGTAATTTCTGCATCACACAATCCTTATGTTGATAATGGGATAAAAATAATTGATTCAAAAAACATTAAATTAAACAAAAATGATGAAAAAATTATTTCAGATTATTTTCATGCAATATCAAACGAAGACATATCTAGATATGACAAAGAACTTAATGTTCATGAAGACAGCACAAATATTTTTATGAACGATGCATCAGAAGAATATGAACAAAAACTATTATCCATTTTAAAACCAAACTTTTTGAAAAAAATAAAAATAGTTCTTGATTGTGCAAATGGTGCAACATATAAAATTGCACCGGAACTTTTTAAAAAATTGGGTGCAAAAATTACAACAATTGCAACAAACCCTAATGGTAAAAATATAAATAAAGATTGCGGAACACTGCATTTACAAAATCTTGCAAAAGAAGTTGTTATAAATAAGGCCGATATTGGTTTTGCATTTGATGGCGATGGTGACAGAGTTCTGGCCGTTAATAAAAATGGAAAAATAATCGATGGTGATGATATTTTAGATCTACTATCCAACCATCCCGAAATTCAAACTTCAAATAAAATAGTTGGCACAATTATGAGTAATTTCGGATTCGAAATGCATCTTGAAAAAAATAATAAAGAATTAATCAGAACTCCTGTTGGAGATAAACACGTTGCAGCAAAACTAGACTTAGAAAACATGCCGCTCGGAGGTGAAAACTCAGGACATATAATTATAAAAGATTATATGAATACAGGAGATGGAATTTTTACATCATTAAAAGTTTTAGAATCGATAATTGCAACCAATAATTGGGAAATGAAAACATTCGAAAAAACTCCTCAAATTTTATTAAATGTTCCTGTCTCAGTTAAAAAAGATTTGTCTTTAGAGCCATATTCAAAAATAATTGAAGAGCACAAAAAGCTTCTCATAAATGGTAGATTTGTTATACGATACTCAGGAACAGAAAATCTTTTACGTGTAATGGTTGAAGATAAATGTCTTGATAACACAACAAAGCTTGCGCATACTCTTGCTGAAAAACTGCAAGACGCCTTACAAAAATCTATTTAGGAGTTAAAAAAAATAATGAAAATATTAAAAGCTATAGACCAAACTTTAGATCTTATAAAATCACTTTTTTTAAGTGGTCTTTTTACAATTATTCCACTTGCAGCAACAATATTTTTTGTACACTTTTCTTATACAATGCTTGCAAAATGGTTAGTGCCTCTTAGAAACATTGAACCAATATTTCTACAAAACATTCCAGGCGCAGAAATTATTGTTTTTATAATTTTCATATTACTATTCGGCGCACTGGTAAAACTTTTTATTATCACACCATTAATTCACAGAATTGAAAGAATAATAATAAGAATACCGCTGCTTCGTACAATTTATTCATCCGTAAAAACTCTTGTAGAATTTTTTAACGTTCCAAGCCCTACAGCAGTAAGCAAACAAGTTGTACTTATTCAATATCCAAGAAAAGGATCTTACAATTTGGCATTCCTTCTTGAATCAGCCGAAAATGACTTTAAAAAACTTATTAAAGACGATAGAAAATTCTTTAAAGTATTTATGCCAAATTCCCCAAATCCAACCAGTGGATACTTTTTCATCTTGCCCGAAGAAGAAATTATTCCAACAAATATCACTTTTGAAGAAGCAATAAAAGCAGTAGTATCTTGCGGACTTGTAACCCCAGAATCTATGCAAGAATTTAAAAAATAAATACGCCTACGCTGAAAAAACAACTTAATTAAAACTACAAAGGACAGAAAAGCTATGGTGCACAAGCTCTCGCACATTACAACTATCAAGAAAGTTTCGATTCATAAATAAAATGGTTTTAATAAATTATCTTCTTAAAAGATTCACAAAATATCTATTTTTATTAAATATCTCTTTTACTCTCTTGTTTAATTTTATTGAGTTCTTTGAGAAAACAATGCGAGTAAAACATGCAACAGTTAAAACTATTTTGCATTTTATTGCACTGAACATTCCGCCATCTTTTTTCCAAACACTTCCAATTAGTTGTTGGCTTGCAACATGTCTTTTATTAAAAGAATTAGCACAGCATGATGAATTGCAAACATTTAAAATACTAAATATTAATAACACAAAAATAATGCATTTTTTTCTAGGTGCGGGAATATTTTTAGCAATATTCAGTTTTATAGCCAAAGAACAAATTGTTATAAAACTCGAAAATAAATCAGAAAAATTCAAACTCGAACAACTCAAACAAAACAGTCAGCAAAAAATCATCAATAAATGGATAGTTATATCATTAAGCGAAAAGGCTGAAGATGAAAATTCTACGAATCGAGATTCGACGAATCAAGATTCTGTGAACAAAAATCTATTTTGTTACTTCGATTTTTTAGATCTAAAAACAGAAACCGGATCAAATATTATTTTAATATATTTAACGTCTAATTTTGAAATTGAAAAAATAATAACAAGCGATTCCTTTTCAAGTGATTCCAAAAATCAAATTCTTAAGTTAATCCATCCAAAAACACTTTATAGTGATAGCAATACCGAAACAAACAATAAAGACAAAAGTATTAAAATTGAAAGTTTCTTTTCTCAGATACAGTTAGAAAATGGAATTCCAAGTATTTCACTTTTAGCAAAAAGCTTAATAACGAGCAAAAATGTAATTCCAAAAGACATTTGGAACGAACTTTTTTACCAACTCATCAAGCGTATATTGTTTCATCTGCAAAACCTTATTTATCCAATATTAACGTTCTATCTATTTATCTTATTTCCGCACCATTTGTACTATAAATGGATCTTAATATTCATGCCCTACCCAATAATGATCATCATTAATCTTTTAAGCGATTCATTAATTCCAAAACATCTAAATCCTTTATTCGCGTTTTTACCTTATCTATTAATCATATTCTTGATACTTATACATCAAAAAAAGCTTGAAAAAAGTTTCTAATCCCCTAAACTTTAGTATCTATAATGTATTGAAATGATAGTACTTTAAAGACAACAGTCATTTTGGGCCGCTTATTTTGCAAACACTTTGTCATCCTGAACTTGTTTCAGGATCTCTTATAAGTAGCCAGGCATGCTGTTTTTGTAGAAAATTCAACAAATTAACAATCGATCCTGAAACAAGTTCAGGATGACAAAACAGGGAGTTTACATGAAATTCAGAAATTCTTTTAGAATAGTAAAGATAGCGTTATTAAATTTAGCTTTATTATCAAATATGTATCCAACAACAGAAGAAGTTAAACAAAATGCTCTAGAACTTGGACAACCAGCTTGTTTTTTTAACACAAACGGCGAAGATCCATTTCTTACTATTTTAGATCCTTCCACTCGTGAAACAAAAATAATTAAATGTGGATATCAAGATCCTGAAACAGAAAAACAATCTCAAATTAAAAAAGCAGAAGACCTAGAAAACCTTGCAGCCTTAAGGCTTACTGTTAACGGATTCGGCGGAAACTACAAGTACGACGTGCAATATCGAGGTGCAAGAAAATCTGTCGTTGCAGAAACACTCGCAAAAGTAATTCTTCCCAATAAAACTTATCCAGGAACGCCTCTTGTAGATGAATACAAAAAAAACATTCCAATGTTCTGGGTATTAAAAAATGTTGAAGAATTAAGAGCAATATCTGTATACATGATTAAAAATCTAGACGAAAAACTACCTGCTCCTGAAGAAGAAAATATATATAAAGAAGAAAATTTAAGCTCTGATAACGAAATATTCGTTCCTAAAGAAAAAACTCTTCTTATCTTAAAAATTCTAAATGACAAAAATCTTGAAACACTAACTGACGTTGATAAAGAATTTTTGAATACATATTTTGAAGTCTTCCCATTAACAGATTCAGAACTAAAAGAATTCTTTCAAGATAAAAACCAAATGCTTATTGATACAGGATTCAACATTGGCGGATCTAGCCCAAAAAGAGTAGGCGAAACAATATCTCAAGGAATATTTAGAGATACAGAAAAATTCTTTAAAGATTTTGAAGGTAAAAAACTAGCAATGTATTTAGGTGGAGTAATTGTTCTTGGAGCAGTTTATGATTTCTTCAAAGATGAAATTAGTGCATTTAGAAAAAATACTATTAAACGTTATCTTGGAACAGAATCAATATCAGCTTATCTTCTAACAAAAGAACCGACTCCTATTTCATAAACATAAAAAACAATCAATAAAAAAAAGCAGAGCCATTCTAGAAAGAGCGGCTCTTCTTTTTTTGTGTGTGGCAAAAGCAAAACACCTAATGCTCACGCCCTTCGATAAACTCAGGCGAGACCATTAGGCTAAATACATGGTGCCGCATCCTTACGGAAGCTTAATTGAAATTTCGTAAATTTAAAGCGAATTCGATAATTAATTTTCCAATAAAATATGATGCGGGAGGGAATGTAGTTTTTTTTACGCAATTAATAAAAAAGCCCCCATTCGGGGGCAATATTAAATATACGATTTTTTTATACAAATTTTTAATAAACCGGAACTTGTTGAGGAACTGCTTGTTGCTGAACAGGTTGACTTACTGGTGGCTGCGATACAGGTGCTTGTTGTTGTCTTAAACTTGCAGGCAAGGCTTCCGCAATACTTCTTTTAGGCGCTGGCGCTGGTCGGCCAAAATAATCAGCCTCTAATTTTTTTTCAATGTCTTCTAATTTCTTTTCTTCTATTCCAAATTGATTTTTCATGTCGTTCTTTTTAGTCATATCTGCTTGTTTTGCAATAATCTCTAAACAATTTGTTTTATAAGCGGATGCCTTTTGTGTAAATAATTTATATTCTATACCTGCGACTCGTGATTTCAATTCTTTCACATCTTTTTCTTGGCCAACTATTTCAAAACCACTTGCGTCTTGTTGTTGCAATAATCTTAATTTATCTTCTACATTATTAAGCTTTGTAATCAAATTAATAACTTCATCATTATCTTCAATTTCCTCTACTGTTGGAGGATTTGGTAAACTGCCAACAGTAGAAATACCTCCAGAAATACCTGCAGGTTTTTCTTTAATTATCAAAGCAACGGGTTTAGGACCAGATCTCATATTAATGCGCACACTTCGAGTTAATGCTTTTGTATGTGGATCAAAGAATCTTTTATCTGTATTTTTTTTATCTTTCCAAAAAGACCAATTGCCTAAAAATACGTTTTCTCCACCATTAATAATTCCTTGTTGTTGTTCTGGTCTAAAAGGAGATGTCCAATCAGCTACTTTTACATATTCTTTACTTGCTTTTTCTAAGTCTTTTTCATTAACTAATTCACTTCCAAAAACAGTCCATTCTTGTGCTTTTCCTTTTTCTCCAGCAATATCAATTTCACCATTATTAATAGTTAAATATGACTTATCCAATTTATTTTGAAGATAAAAAGTAGATCCAGATTCTAAAGTCCCTCTAACACCCGGTTCTTTTGCAACAACATACCAAATTGTACCATCTGTTAAATCTGCATAACGTTCTAAATCGATATCATTAAAATCAACCTGCATCTTTCCTTTATTTTCTTTAACAAACAAAATATTTTGTTTCTTTTTTCCAATATCTCCGGGGTAAATAATTTGAATGCCATAACCATACATTACTGGTTCTGCAGGTTTGACGACCGCAGCCTGATCTTCTTCATTTACTTGCGGTGCATCAGCCCAAACAGAAAAAAATGACATCAAAAAACATAAAGTAGTAATCAATCTAAAAAACATAAAACTCCTTTCTTTTTTAGATTAAAAAAAATAAATACTCAATTCATTTTGAATCAATGATTCATTTTGAATTTTATAAGAATAAGTTGAATTAACTCAATGATTTAAAAAAAGAAAAGCCGCAATAATAACCCCAAAGCTGACGCATTGGGTTACCATAATACCGCCTCAAGAGGCTCTCAACTAGAAAAATACAAAATCTAAATTTAGTTTTTTTGTCATCCTGAATTTATTTCAGGATCTCTTCAAAACGCCTAATTATATAGAAATTAAAAAAATTAATTCTAGATCCTGAAACAAGTTCAGGATGACAAAATACACGATGATTTGATTGAATATATAGATACAAAAATTATTAATTATCGAATTCGCGTCGAATTATTAACTGAGAGCCTCTTGAGGCGGTATTATGGTAACCCAATGCGTCAGCTTTGGGGTAAAAGAAAAGCCGCTCTTTTCAGAACGGCTTTTTAGACAATAATTAATTTTAAAATTTAAAGATTATTTTTCGTCTTTAACAAACAGTGCTAAATATTCAACGTTGCCACTGGTTGCGCCAACGATTGGTGACTTGATTACATCAACCATATTTAACCCATATTCAAGCATACCTTGTCGAATTTTTTCGATAACTTCTTTGTGAACTTTCTCATCTCGAACAACGCCACCTCGGCTGACATTTTCTTTTCCTGCTTCAAATTGAGGTTTTATCAAAGTTATAATTCTGCCATCAGGTTTTAATAATTTAGATACAGCCGGCATAACTTTAAGAATTGATATAAATGAAAGATCTAAAGTAACTAAATCAACAAGTTTTGGAAGTTTTTCGAGTTTTCTTAGATTTGTTCGTTCCATTAAAACAAGTCGATCATCTTGCAATACTTTTTCATGAACTTGACCATAACCAACGTCAACGCCATAAATTCTTTTGGCACCACGTTGCAAAAGACAATCGGTAAAACCACCGGTTGATATTCCTGCATCAAGAACAACTAAATCTTTAACATCAACGTCAAAAAAATCTAATGCCTTTTCTAATTTAAAACCAGCACGACTTACAAATTTTGGTTCTTGAACAGAAAGTTCTATATCTAAGCTTGCATCAGTAATAGTTCCAGCTTTGGTTACAATTTTTCCATCAACTTTAACTTTGCCTTGCATAATAAAAGCTTGAATTTGATTGCGACTCAAATTTGGATATTTTTCTTGGACCAATAAATCTAATCTTTTCTTTTCTTTCATTTTCAACTTTACGCTTTATCTATTTGTTCTATTAACTTTGATTTTTTATAAAAATATCGTGCTGCAAGTTTATCTTCATCTTTTAAGATACTTTCTACTGAAAGTGGAGCAAACATCTTATCGTTGGTCTTGATTGTTAAAAAACCATCCTTTTTGCACTTTGCAACAGCATTACGGAAGTCTTCTAAAGTTGCAACTTTTGTATTATTAACTTCGTTAATAATAGATCCAATGTTTAATACTCGTGCTTTTTTTGCTTGAGAATCTGGAAAAATACTAGTTATTAAAATTGCAGCATCATGATGAGTTTCTGGACGTATGTACTTTGCCATATCAGGAATTTTATCACCCATCATTGCAACATGATTTAATGTTAAAGGCATTACGACCATTCCGCCAATAATTTCGTAATCAACGAAATCTGGTTCAAACTCTGGATAGATTTTACGAATAGGAGGAAGATAATTGTCATCTAATTTAAATTGAAAATCTTTTCTTTCACCATGTCTGTAAACAACAAGTTGCATATCGTCACCAACGGTGTACCTATTTAAAAAGTCTATTAATGAAATTTTGTCTTCACTCCAGGGGACAGCCAATTCTCCATATAAATCTAATTTGTAACCGTTGATTTCGTAAAGCATGTCATTTTCTTTAACGCCAACTTTATCTAGAATGGTTTTTTCGAAAACTTGAGCAATATACCAACCACCCGAAGAAGGATTGTTCAAGTATTTAACCATCTCTGGAGTTGCAACAGTAAAAATACATCCTAAAGTTGGACGTCTAAGGAGTTTTACTTTGTGCATATCATCAATTGCGCTTTTCACTTCATTTATCGGAATTATATAACCAATATTTTGAGCCTCCAAAACTCCTGCAAAGTTAATTCCAACAACTTCACCTAAAGAATTAATAGAAGGTCCACCAGAATTTCCAGGATTAAGAGGTGCAGTTATCTGAATAAAACCGGCACGTTCTCTACCGCTAACAATGCCCAAAGTGCTTTTTAATCTTTCTTGGCCTAAAGGGTAACCCAATGCCAAAATTTCTTGAGTTCTTAAAATAGAATCCGAATCACCCAAGCTTAAATATTTAATTCCACCTAATTCATCTCTAACTTGGTCAAAAGCTTCGTCACTCAATTTCAACAAAGCAACATCTTTATCTGGGCAAACCCCTACAATTTCTACATCAAAACGACGTCTACCAAAATAAGGAAGTTGAACTTGAAGACTGCTTGTTTGAGTTACAACATGATAATTTGTAACAATATAACCTTCAGCATTTATAAAAAATCCTGTACCATAACTTTCAAAATGATCCGGAGATTTGTATGGTTCAAGCCAATTAAATCTATTTACCTGAGAAAAAACCTGCACAACGGTATCTTTAACTCGCTTTTGCACATCAAGCCAATTTTTTGATTTAATCTCACCTGCTTCGATATCCTTAAGTTCAGATGATTCTTGTTTTGTAACTAGAACTTTTTGCTGTTGCGCAACCATAAACTCAAGATACTTTATTAAATCAATCTCTTTTTTATAGAGATAATAAAAACCAAAAGTAAGAGGAAGAAAAACAAAAATCGTAGAATATATAAGAGTTCGTATAACACTAGTTCCAGGTTTATTGTACATAACTATCCCTTTTAAATAAAAATATTAACTAAATAAAGTCTAACAAATAGATAGAAAATAAACAGGGCAGAACAGCGACGATTCTTATTCTTTTACAAGAAAACGAATAAAAAATGCACTGCAAAAATAAAAGAGAAACAACAACAAAAGAACTCGGTGAAACTGCAATATAGAAATTATTGCAAACATGATAATAAAAAAGACTACATACAAATTCTTACTGAGGTGGGGCAACTTTTGCTTAAAAGCTGGAAATTTTACTGAACTTATCATTAAAAAAGCCAAGAATAATTCTAAGCAAACGATAAAAAATATAAAAGAAGGATTTTTTGAAATCTTTGTTGTATTTAGCATTAATGTCGCCAAAAAACATCCCGCTATTGTTGTTGGAATTCCCAAGAAAAAAACGGTTTGTTGATCATGAATTACATTAAATCTCGCCAGCCGCAATAACCCGGCAAGAAGAAATAAAGCACTCAATATAACTCCAACAAAACCCCACGATTTTAATTGCCATGCATAAATTAAAAAGGCGGGAGCTAAACAAAAAGAAATCGCATCACTTAAAGAATCAAGTTGAACACCGATGCTGCTTTGAGTATTAAAAAGTCGTGCAAGTCTTCCATCAAGAGCATCCATTAATGCTCCTAACAGAATAAAATACGCTGCAGCAAAAAAGTTTCCGTTCGCAGAATAAATAATCGAACAAAACCCAAAAAAAGCATTTCCGAATGTAAAAAGATTCGGAATAAGATATAAACCTTTTTTTAAATCTATTTTTCTTTTTTTAACAAACCTAAATCGTTTTTCTCTTTTTAGGTAAATCATTTATTCCTTTACTTATAATCGAAGGATTATTTTGCAACGCTAACTTTAGCATGCCTTAATACTTTATCTCTAAATAGATATCCAGGATTGAATACCTGAACAATTTGTCCACTTTTGTGATCTTGCAAATCCACTTGCATCAATGCTTCATGAAAATTCGGATCAAACTGACCGCTACAATCTATCTCTTTTACATCTAAATCTGCAAGATTTTTTTTCAATTTTTTTTGGATAATTAAAAAACCTTCAAGTAAAACTGATGTCTTTTCGTCAAGTTCATCCTTATTGCAACTTCCTAAAGCGAGATCAAGATCATCAACAAAAGGCAAAAACATTTGAATTACTTTTGATTGACCAACGCTTATCCATTCCATTTTTTCTTTTTCTATTCTTCTTTTGTAATTTTGAAAATCTGCATTAACACGCAATAATTTTTCTTTTACATTTATCAACTCTTGAGTTGTTAACTCTGGAGTTGATAACTCTTGAGTTGATAACTCAAGATCAGACGAATTATTAACATCTTCAGCCCGTTCTTCTTGAACACTATCTTGAACTTCTATATTATCTTTATCTAAAATTTGATCGCTATCTTTTTTTGAATTTTTATCATTTTTGTTATTGGTCATCGTAAATATCCTTAGTTCATGAAAATAGTAACTTTTGCTTTTTGTATTTACTCAATAGTAACAAAAAATAAGGCCCTTAAAAAGGGCCTTTGGCTAATTTAGACACAGGTGCAGCATATCAGTCTTCGCTAAAGCTACAACCGACAGGCTGCACCTGTGTCTAAACTTATAAAAAATAGATTAAGCTCTAAAAAGTGAAACCAATAGATAAAGACCTGATAATGCGATAACTGCATAAATAATTTTGTCTAAACCAACGTTTCCAACCAAACGATCAGCATAACTTACAATGTTAAATCTTAAAAATGCGACCAAGCCCCAATTTATAGCACCAACTGCAGATAAAAAAGCTGCAATCCAATCAATAATCTTTAACATAAAAAATTCTCCTAAACAAAAAATCAAAAGACAACAATTCCACAAAACTAATGTTTACTTTATTTTTATTTGAATAAATTTGTAAAGATTTTAAAAAAATTAACACATAACTTTTCAAGAATATTTTCATAAAAATCTATTTCATAGACAATTCAAAAGGATTTGTTATAAAAAAAATCATTAAACTTTAAACAATTAATGGATTTTAATAATTATGAATCAAAAAGAAATTTTAAAAGTACAAAATTTAAATGTTCAATTTAACGGTGAAGAAATAATTAAAAACTTATCTTTTTCGGTTAAAGAAAAAGAGGTTTTAGTAATTTTAGGACCAAATGGTGCAGGAAAAACTACATTACTTCGAGCACTACTTGAAATTATTCCACACACCGGAACAGTTGAATGGAAAACAAAAGATATAAGTTATCTTCCGCCGCAAGAATTCTTTTCACGAAAAAATCTCCCGCCACTTAGCATTCAAGAGTTTTTTGAATTCAAAAAAGTTACACCAGAGCAAATTGAGAAAATTTTAAATCAAGTTGGGCTTGAAAAATCAATTCTAAAAAAAGAATTCACAAAACTTTCAACCGGCCAATTCCAACGCATGCTTATTGCATGGGCACTTGTTGATGAACCAAAAGTATTAATTTTTGATGAACCAACATCAGGAATAGATATTGGAGGAGAAGAAACAATTTATTCGCTTTTGCACAAGTTCTGGGAAGAAAGACAACTAACAATTTTACTTGTAACTCACGACTTAAGCATTGTTTGGGAACACGCTCAAAATGTACTTTGTTTAAATAAGAAAAAATTATGCTTAGGAAGTCCCGAAGAAGTTTTAACTCCAGAAAATTTTCAAAAATTATATGGAGTGGGAATCAAATTCTATAGACATAGACACGGAGAAAATTAACATGCAATTTATTTTAGCATTAATAATGTGTTTCTTTGTTGGGGCCTGCGCAGGCTACATCGGTTCATTGATGGTCACAAAAAGAATGGCATTAATGGGCGGCGCACTTGGTCATCTAACATTACCGGGAGTTGCACTCGCTTTATCTTATAATTTTGATGTTTCTTTGGGCGCACTTCTTTTTTTAGTTTTTGGAATAACATTAATTTGGCTTTTTGAACAAAAAACTAAACTTCCAACTGAGGCTCTAACCGCAGTAGTTTTTGCATCATCAGTTGCAATATCTTTTCTTTTTTTACCAAGAGATAAAACAATTCCGGCACTTATCGGCGATATTTCTCAAGTCTCTTTAACTGCAGCACTTATTACAATTGCTATTTCAACCATCATATTAATAATCATTAATAAAATCTTTTCCGAACTTGTTTTGATTAGTATTTCGCCAGATGTTGCAAAGGCAAGAAAGATAAACGTAAAAATTTACAATTTAGTCTATCTTTCTTGCATTGCATTAATCATTGCGTTGGGCGTAAGAATTGTTGGCGGACTCATGACAGCTGCACTTGTTGCAATTCCTGCATGTACTAGCCGAAACTTTAGTAGAAATCTTTTTCAGTACTCTTATGGATCAATGCTTTTTGGCGGTTTAGCCTGTATTGCAGGAATAGTAATGTCTAGATTTACAACCGTTCCAGCTGGACCATCAATAATTATTTCAAGCAGTTTTCTTTTTCTAATTTCACTGTTTTTTACTAAAAAAAGCTGAATTTCACTCGCATTTACCAAGAATTCCACTTATTTAAATAAGTTCTTGACGAAGCAAGGCTTGCGGGTATATATTCATAACATGAAAACAAAACAATACATAAACACATTAAAAAAAGAATATGTTATGAAAAAAACAATGTTATTAAGTTTATTTTTACTTGTGCCATTCTGCACAAATTATTTAAATGCAGATTTGTTAAATTCAAATTTGCTAAACGAAAAGGAAAATATTATGCCAAATTTTGACGGAACAGGTCCAAACGGATTAGGACCAAAAACAGGACGCGGACAAGGTCCATGCAATAATGATGCAAGTAACCCTGAAGCAACCGGCCAAGGTCTAGGTCTTGGAAGAGGTAGAGGTCGCGGAATGGGTAGAGGTTATGGTCGAGGCAGAGGATTTGGATGTCCTTTTAATTCGCCAAATGTAATATCAAAAGAAACAGAAGTTAACATTTTGAAAAATGAAGCTAAACTTCTTAAAGAAGAGTTAGAAGCAATTCAAAAACAACTTGATAGTTTAAATAAATAAAAAAAGAAGTACTTTTTCATGGTGAGACCATTTAAAAAAAGATGTATCCGTTCAATTCCCGACGCGCTTTATTATAAGCCAAAAGGAATTCCTCTAAAATCACTTGAAGAAGTTGTTTTAGAATTGGATGAAATCGAAGCGATTAAATTAAAATATGTTGATGAGTTTGATCAAACTCAAGCTGCTCAAAAAATGGATATTTCACAAAGTACTTTTCAAAGAATTTTGGCATCTGCAAATAAAAAAATTGCAGATGCTTTAATTCATGGAAAAGCTATTAAAATAGAAGTTTGAATTTTTAAAAACTCAACTTACAAAATCACTTGCATCAAAAATAACCAAAACTACAGAAATATCATCCGGACAGCCTCTGAATCTAGCTTCATTACATAATCTTTTAGTTATTTGTTCTACACTTTGCCCACACAATACTCCACCATCTATAATTCCTTCAACATCTTCAGGATCAAAAGCATTCCATAATCCATCACTTGCAATCACTAAATATTTATCGTCAGGTTTTAAATCCCAAGAATAAAGATCCGGAATAGCATTAACGCCAATCGATTTATAAAAACAATCACCAAATGAACGAGACATTCCCAAGCCTCCAACAAAAAGACGATCTTCACCATCTACAGAAACTAATTCATTCTTATATGCATACCATTCGCTATAAACTTCTTCAAAAAAAGACTTTTCTTCTGAAGAATTTATATTCTTTATAATTTCCATATCATTAGAATCTTCTGCAATTGGTTCCCATCCACAATCACACCAAATAATTTCATAATTTCGAGGATTATTATTTTTAAAAGTAAAGATTTGATAATAAGTCTTCTCGCCACCAGTTCTTAAAGTAAGATAATGCGCAAGAGCAATTTCACCACTGCTTTGAATAATTCTCAAAGCTTCTGCATTTGGACCATAGGAACCGAATTCAATCTTATGCTCTATTGTTTTCTTCCCATCATTATTATTTCCAAACAGAACGGCTTTTGAATCTCCCACATTTGCCAAATATAAAGTTTTATTTTTTTTACAACAAACAACCGCCGTTGATCCTTGAAAACAATTTTTCGTTGCATCATCAAAATCTTCAAAAGTTTTCGCTAATGCTTTATTAATAGTGGATTCAATTTCAATATATTCACCAAATAAAGTAAAAACATGCTTGCTCATAAAGCCAGAAATCATAGGACCCTTATGTCCGTCAAAAACGGCTGCAAAAAAATCACACGGATTATTTTGCTTCAATAATTGTTCTTTATTTAAAGTTACAACACGATCCTCATTGGGCCCTCCGACTCCTTTGTCATTTATTAATGAAAAAGAACCAATTTCATACGCATTAAGAGAAAGTGAAAATAAAAAAGAAATAACGATAATTGTTTTTAAAAATCTTATAATCATCAAAAATCTTTCGAGAATAAAAATAAATAAAAATATTAATCAAAAAAAACTACGACAACAGAAATATCATCCGCTTCCCAACGACGTCGGTCATATTCTATGCTAGCACTTTGACACAAAAGCGTACTTATTTGTTGCGCATTTTGGCCTTCATCGCGCCATCGTATAACCGCATCGCTAACTTGTTTTTCGGTAAAAATATCCCATAATCCATCGGAAGCTAAAACCGCAAAGCTTTTTGCACCTTCCTGAATTTTATAATGATATACATCAGGAACAGCACAAACACCTAAACGTTTAAAAATTAAATCTCCAAAAGATCTAGACATACCAAGACCACTTCCCGCTTCTTGATCCCAAACACGACAATCTTTGCTGCTAATTCTAAAATTGCTAATCATTGGATTTGGATTATCAATTGATCCTATAATTCTATTATGAATACTAGAATCTTTTCTAAAAATAGGAGATCCGTCGCGCTCACAAACATTTGAAAATTTTTCTTCAAATCTATTATGCAACGAAGGAGTAATCTCTCTGCGCAAATTAAAATATCTATTAGAGGCATCATAAGTAAATTCATACTCTATAGTTATACTTCCACCAGCAACAATAACTCTATCAAATTCTGGTGTTCCAAAATCTGGTTTATGTTCTGTTGTACTAAAAAATTTTCCATTCTGACAAAAAATTGCTTTCGAATCTCCAACATTTATAAACCATAAATTATCTCTTTCAAGACAAGCCATAATTGCAGTGGAACCTGAAGTTAAATTTTGAGCTTCTATTTCTTGTTCTAAATTTTGGCATAAAGCTTTAAATTTTTCTTCGCAAAAATCACTCTCGCGTCTAAAAAATTGATCGAATTTTCGGCTTATTGACTCACTCAAATGATTTACAACATCTTCTCCTGTATGACCATCTAAAACCCCAAAAAGAAAATCATAGCCTTTTGTGCCTTCAAAATTTTCGTGAATAAACATTCTATCTTCGTTTTCATGCGGAGCATTTAAAGCGCCAGGAAAGGTTCCTATATTATTTTTGATAGAGTTGGCACCAAATTCATGTGCTTCAAGTGGAAATGCAAATAAAAAAGAAATAACAATAATTGTTTTTAAAAATCTTATAATCATCAAAAATCTTTCAAAATATATTTTAAATTTTTTAACATCACACTTTGAGAAAAGATGTCAAACCAAAGTGAAAAGTTCCGGTTTTGACCAAAGTAATAATTTCCGGTTTACATATACTTTTATCCAAAAAGGGAAGGACTTAGCTTTCTTCTCCAGGGATGATCTTTTGCTGGCCGCCACAACTTGACGGGTCGA
>DAOVNS010000052.1 GCA_030630075.1 bacterium
ATAAGAAAGAACAAGTTCATCAAGTTCTGCAAAATCGTATTCCAAGACTCTATCTCCAAAACTAACAAACATTTTTTGATCAACCTGATTGATATCATGAACTGTTCCAAGATCTCCATTAAAAACAAATTTGTCGTAATTGTTTCGGATTTGCATTACACGATCGCCAAGTCGATAAACTTGTCCAAAGCGAGAAAGTTGTTTTGAATCTTTTTCTTCTGGATTGAGAAGCATTTGTAACTCTTGATTGATTCTTTGTGTTCCTGCAATTCCGCGGTTCATTGGAGTTAGAACGATACTGTTGCTTGGCAAAATATTATATTTTGGAAGAGTTGTTTTATAAATTTTATGTAAAATCGGAAAAATATCTTCGGGCTCATTTTCTTTGATATAAAAAAAATCTCTTTTGGAACCAGGGATTGATGATGTAGGAAATTCTCCGTTATTAATTTTATGTGCATTCACAATTATTAAACTATCTTGCGCTTGTCTAAAAATTTGTGTGAGTTTTGTTGTTGGAATAACTTTTGAATTTATAAGATCCTTTAAGATATTTCCTGCTCCAACCGATGGTAACTGATCAATATCGCCAAGAAAAACAATGTGTGCATGAAATGGAATTGCTTTAAGAAGTGAATTCATCAAAAAAACATCAATCATGGAAGCTTCATCTACAATTAAAAAATCAATATCAAGTGCATTGCGTTCGTTTTTATTAAAGTTCATTATTGTTGGATTAAATTCCAACATGCGGTGTAAAGTTTCTGTGTTGCAACCAGTTCCTTCGAACATTCTTTTTGCTGCTCTTCCGGTTGGTGCTGCGAGCTTGAATTTTAATTTATTATCTTTTAAAACTTCTAATAATTTTTTTATTAAAGTTGTTTTTCCTGTTCCTGGACCACCAGTGATGATTGTTATTTTGCTTTGCAAACAAGAAAGAATACCTTTTTGTTGTTCTTCGTTTAGATCCATTCCGTTTGCATCTGGTTTTTTTATTTGATTATAAATTTTATGTAAATCAAAACGAGAACTATCGGTTTTATATTTAAGTAAATTTTCTATTTTTTTAGCGATATTTTTTTCTGAGAAATAGAATTTGGGCAGTGAAATAAAATGTTCTTCGTTATGTGTAATTAATTTAATTTTGTCTTCATCATAAAGATCGTGCAAAGCTCGTTTAATTAAACTCTGCCACTCTACTTCTTCTTCGAGTTCGAGTATTTTTACAACATTTGCTTTTATTTTTGGAACTTCAAAATAAAGGTGACCATTACTTGTGCCTTCGGTGATTGAGTGCAAAATTCCAGACTTTATTCTTTTGATTGAAGTTTTTTCGATACCTAATTTTATTGCAAGCTTATCTGCACTTTTAAAACCGATTCCCCAAATGTCTTCAACGAGTCGATATGGATTTTCTTGGATTTTATCTAACGATTCATCACCATAAGTTTTGTAAATTTTTATAGCAAAAGAAGTTGCAACATCACGTGATTTTAAAAAAACCATAACTTTAGATATTTCTTTTTGGTCGTGCCAAGCATCTTGAATTGCGGCAACTCTTTGTGGTCCAACACCACTTACCTGATTTAACATTTCTGGTTGTTTATCTATTATTTCTAAAGTTTTATCGCCAAATTTTGCAACAAGTCGTTCTGCAAATTTTGGTCCAATTCCTTTTACCAGACCAGAAGCTAAATATTTTTGAATTCCGATTGCAGAAGATGGAAGTTCTGCTGCGCATTCTTCAACTAGAAATTGACGACCATATTTTTTGTGAAAAGACCATTTTCCTTTGAGTGTTACGTTTTCACCTTGATGAACTTGTGGTAAATAGCCTTGAATGGTTATAGATTGTTTACTATTTATTTTTAATGAAAAAACAGAAAATCCATTTTCGGGACTTTTGTAAATTTGTTTTTCGAGGGTTCCACAAAGTTCAACGAATTCACTCATGATTTTTATTTTCGAATTTTTAATTGTTGCATGTTTACAAAATAAAGGCCGTCCATAATAATGAACGGCCTTTATTTTATTTAATATGTTTTGAATATATCAATTTTTTAATTTTTAATTTTTATTTTTTGCTTTGAAGTTGTTTTAAGATTTCTTCTGAGAGAAATTTGTTTAAATATTTTTGAACGCTTGTTTTCATTGCGGCAGGAAGTTTTTTGTTATTTTCAATATAATTCCAACTTGCTTTAATTGCATTTTCGCTGGCACAAGAAAATATTATTTTGGAAAATGTAACAAATTCTGTGCATGCTTGAACTAAAGATTCTTTGTTGTTTATTTTTTTATTAAAAAATTCATTGTATTCTTTTTCGTTGAAAAATTGTACTACCATAAAATCTGCAGTTTTTATTGCTGGATCATCTTTTGGATTAAGAATGCCTTCAATTGCTTTACTTCCGAAACAATAAAAAGGTTCCAAGAGTTTATTTGCTAGTTTTATCATTGTTTGTTTATTTTTTTTAACAACAGTATTTAGATCTTCTTCGTTGGTACTTTTTAGTTTGGTTAATACCTTTTCTGCTTCCAAAACGGTTAGTGTTACTTTAAAAAGTAAATCAGGCTGTGATTCTAGATACATGTTGAGTAATTTTTTCTGGCCATCGTTTAATTCTGTAACAATTATTTCTTTTTTTACTTCATCTGCTTTTTCTGCACATTGTATTGTGTTGCAAGATAAAATAGCTACAGATACTAAAATTGCTTTATTTATTGAATTCTTTTTCATAATTAAATTTCCTTTTTATAATTTGTAAAAATCAGATTTTGACAATGCAAAAATTGTTGCAAGGGATATATAATTTAGCAAACTATATATTTTTATCAAAAGGCTGCACCAATTCTAACAAAAATCGTCCAATCTTTTCCCATATTTTTTGCAGAAAATGTGAAATCGCCTCCAAGAGCCGTGACTAATTTCCAATTGTTTTGTTGTTTTGTGTAATTAATTTCACCGAAAATTTTATGTTGTTGTACGCTTTCTGATGCAGCGTCACTTAATCTAAGGGAGCTTGGATCAATATCTTGCGTGTAAACTTTATCAATATTCTCTTTTTGTTGACCATAAAAATCGTAACCTATTCCAAGTCCAACAGATTTTGCAATACTAAATGTTGCATTTAAAACAAAATTAACTATTGCACCAGGTTGTACAGATACTCGGTAAGGTGGTGGAAAAATATATTGTTTGATAAATTCGGTTGCCGGTCCAGCGTCTCCATAAATAGCTAAAGGATTAATTATATTTTCTTGAAATTGGGCAAAATTATCTGCAGGAGGTGCGATTGTTTGTTTAGATAAAATTAATCGGTCTTCTTCTGCTGTAAATAAGTTATCAAGAGATATTCTATTCCATAGTTGAATTGAATCATGAAATAAATCTATTTTTGTTTCTACATAACATCCTAATCCAAAGTGTCCACCGTTTCCTAGCCGCGGATTAAGTAGGTTGTCTCTTATGCTATACAAAACATCTGGTAAGTCTTTTTCGAAGTTTAAAAGATCAAGAGAATAACTTTGAAGTCGCGGAATACTAGAAATAATACTTGTTGGTATTATGGCTTCAAGTCCAACATCCATTTGAAAGTTACTCATATTTAAAGTATTCAGTCCTAGCTTTAAACGTGTATCTCCCATTCCGTATTTTGTTTTATAGAATTCTTTAGTTTCTAAGGTATCTCCGGTTGTTGCAAATATATTTTTTAATCGATCTTGGTCTTTTTGTGTTAACCAAAAGTTTCTTTCCGCAAACAGAAGAGATGTGTTTAGCTGAAAAATAAACGGTCCGTTATAAAAACCACCCTGAATTAAAGCGCCAGCTTTTCTTTCTTGAAGAGTGAAGTTTCTAAATAAAGGAATAACGCTGGAAGCTTCTTGAGATGTAAGTGATGCATTCAAAATTTCTATAAAATCAGTAAGAGCTGCTTGATTGATATCTAGGTTGAAAATGTCGCCAGGTCTCATCGACATGTCATTGGTATAATTGTAGAAAATATTAAATACTAATCCACCGTATTCTATTGAATTTAGTCTTTGCGGTATAAGATATAATGCATCACGACCTTTTGGTGGTTTTGTTATTGCCCATAAAGGAGCTTTGATTTTACTTGTCGCTTCTAGCAAATCTATTAAATCAATATTAGTGCTGCCTGCTCGAGTTTCAAGATCATCAAGATCATCAAAATCGAAATCTGAATAATCTATAACTTCCTCGAAGTCTGCATCGAAGTTTATTTCGGAAAGTATTGTTTGATTAAAAGTTAATATTGATAAAAATGAAAAGCAAGCAATAATTTTGTTTAATTTAAAATTTAATTTCATATTTAAGTTGTTTTCGAATTTTAAAATTTTACAATTAGCAAAACACTTTGAAAAATTTAAGCACACAAATCTAATAATATTCAAGATTGGTGTGCTTTTTAATATAAACGATTTACATGTATTAGGAAAATATTCAACCCTATTTATCTTTCGACCCCCTATTGGATCAGATATGGCTTTATTTTTAATAATGCTGGCTAAAAAGTCAATTTGACTCACATTTTTAAGAGTTTATATTATTTTTTTTGATTAAAATTTCTTTTAAATTTACAATCGGCAAGGATGTGTTTTTTTAAGTAATTTACTTTTGGGAGAACAATTATTATGCAAAATAAAGGCGCCAGTGATAGAAAAGCGATAGTTTTGGAAGGAAATATTGGGGCGGGGAAATCTACTTTTTTAAAAATTTTAAAAGATAACTTAGATATAGATGTTGTTTTTGAACCAACAGACAAATGGCAAGATGTGGAAAATGAAGGAAATCTTTTAGATAATTTCTATAAAGATACAAAAAGATGGGCTTATACTTTTCAGTCCTATGCTTTTGTAACTAGGGTTCAGGCGCAACTTGAACAAGAAAATAAAGGGAAAAGTTCAACACAAGTTTTTGAGCGTTCTGTTTATTGTGATCGATATTGTTTTGCAAAAAATTGTTTTGAAACTGGAACCATGACAACTTTAGAATGGCAGATATATAAAGAATGGTTTTCTTGGTTGGTTGAAAATTATACAAAACAACCTAATGGTTTTATATATCTACAAACAAGTCCAGAAGTCTGTTTTTCAAGATTGAAGAAAAGAAACAGATCTGAAGAGGCTGGAATTCCTTTAGAATATTTACAAACCCTGCATCAAAAGCATGAAGATTGGCTTATTAATAGAAAAGGTTTAACAAAATATCTTTCAAATGTTCCTGTTCTTGTTCTAAATTGTGATCAAGAGTTTGAATCTGATTTAAATGTTAAGAAGGATTTTATTGAAAAAATACAAGAATTTATTACTAAAATAAATGAGCCTGTTAATCTTGAGACTGAAAAAACAGAACAAATACAGCTTTAGTTTTAGAATAATTACAATTTATAAACTACAAATTTGACAAAGTTTTTGTGGAGTCATAATACTAGTAAATAAATAAAAGGCGAAGGTTCTTTTTATTGGAAGGAAAAAAAATGGCCGAAATTGTTAACTGGGTAAAAGTTGCAGCTTGTATTGCAGCCGGTGTTTGTATGGGAATTGGATCTATCGGACCAGCTTTAGGTCAAGGTTTTGTTGGTGGAAAAGCTTGCGAAAGTATTGGTAAAAAACCAGAAAGTGCAGGACTTATTACAAGGACAATGGTTGTTGCTCTCGCTTTTGTTGAGTCATCAGCAATTTATTCTCTTTTGGTTGCATTAGTTTTAATGTTTATTATTGCAAGATAAGTTAGAATGTTATGCAAATAAACCTAACTCTTTTTGTACAGGTTATAAATTTTGCTATCACGTACTGGTTTTTAAATAAATTTATGTTCAGACCGGTAATTGCTTTTTTAGAAGAGAAACGAAAAAAAGAAACGCAAACAAAAAGATTGATAGATAAAAAAGAGCAAGAACTTTTGGCTATGGAGCATAAAAAGAAAAACGACTTAATTGAATTCAAGCAAGAAATAAAAACTAAGTATGAATTTGAGCCGTTTGAATCGGAAGATATTCCAGTGCAAGTTTCTTGCCGAATTGATAAATCTGAAGCTGATAAAATAACAAAAATGGTAAAAGATAAATTAGTTCAAAGGATTCCTCATGTTGATTAATGAGGTAAGTTTTTTATCTGTGATACAAAGCGGATTATTAAACTTATTGTTTGAGTTAGTTGTTTTTGGCTTGCTGGCAGCTTTCGTAACAAGCTTATTTAAAGAATATGCATTGCCTGTTTTGTACCAAGAAATAGAAGATATAAAGACACGCGAAAAAAATATTAAAAACAAAAAAAATCTTTTAAAAGAAATTAAAGTAAAATTAGAGAAAGAACTCGAAGACCAGACCAAAGAGTTTTCGTACTTAGAAAAAAAAGTAAATTTCTGGAACGCTTCATACGTACAAAATGAAAAAAAGAAAGCAGAAGAAGACGCGCTGCTTGTGCAAAAAAATAAAAACAAAGTCATAAAGCAAACAGAAAATTTGGCGTTATTTAAAATGCAAAAAATTGTTATTCCAAGAGCGGAAAAAGAAGCGTACCTGGAAATCGAAAAAAATTATAAAGGCAAAAAAGGCGAGGAGCTTTTAAAAGAACTTATTAGTACCATTAGGCCTAAAACCAATTAAATAAATAGGACTTGCGATATGCAAGTAAGAAAAAACATTATTGCAAAAAAATATGCAATAGCTTTTTTGAACTTATTTTTTGACGAAATAACCGATACATATGTTCATCGGTTATTATCTTTAGATGAATTTTTAAAAAAAAATAAATCTTTTTACATATATTTAGGTATTCCTACGATTCCTTATCTCGTTAAACAAAAAGCATTGAATCGCCTTGCTCAGGTTTTTGAATTTAATAAACCGCTTAGACGGTTAATGTTTTTGTTACTTGATCAAGGAAGAATAGAGATTCTTGATAAAGTAATTGAAAAGATTGTAGTTATTTATAGACAACGAAAAAATATTGAACTTTTTAAAATTTCAAGTTCTCATCAAATGACTGAGTTAGAAAAAGATAATGTAATAAAATTTGTAAAATATATTGCAAAAGGTGGTGTGATTACAGATTTTATTGTAGATGAAAAACTAATTGCAGGATTGAGAATTCAAAGTAATACATTTTTATGGGAAAGATCGATAGCAAAACAACTCAGAGATATTAAGCGATCTATTTTTAAGCAGGTAGGAATATGGTAGAAAAAGAAACCGATATTATTTCTTTACTCGAAAAAGCACTAAGTGCTCAACCACAAGAAAAAT
>DAOVNS010000071.1 GCA_030630075.1 bacterium
ATAAAAACATACACAACATTTTTACTTTGGATAATTATATTTCCATTCTTTACAATAATATCCATTCCGTTTAGTTTTTTGCCAAAAAAAATCAAATACCACAAATACAATCCTCTCTTTTTTTTAAGTTTTATCTGGAACAACTTGGTAGTGATTTCTTCTTTTGTAAAAGTTCAAATAATTGATAAACAAAATTTACCAACCCTTACAACTCCATCAATAATTATTGCAAATCATGCATCCGCATTTGATATATTTTTATTAGAAGCAATTGTTGGTAACCAACCACACGTATGGCTAAGCAAAGACTCTTTTAGAAAAATTCCACTGTTTGGTATTATCGTAAAAAACATGCACATCTTAGTAAAAAGAGAAAATCCAAAACTCGCAGCACGAGCAATTGTAAAAGGAATGCAACTAGTAAAACAAGGACCAAAACATATTATTATGTTTCCTGAAGGAACACGTTTTGATGACGGAGAAATTCATCCCTTTATGCCCGGGTTTACTATTTTTGCCAAAAAATTAAAAATGCCAGTTGTTCCAATTTTAATTACCGGAACAAATAAACTTTTCCCCAAAAAAAGTTTATTTGTTGATTCAACGGCAACAAAGGTTAAACTAATTATCGGTAAACCAATTTCTTATGAACACGAGCATTCAGATAAAGAATTTATAGAGAAAACACACGAATGGTTTACGAAAACCTGTGATTTACAGAAAATTTAGTAGACTTTAATCATGGATAAAAAATATGTATTTTTTACGCTTCGCATATCCCCAAGTTTTTTATATCTTTATACCTATTTATATTTTCGCACTTTTTTATAGATTAAAATTCTATAAACATCCAGTTTATAGTTTTTCTCTGGGTGGTTTTTTTAAAACAAAAAAAGCTATTCAAAATCCGATTTATAAGAAAATTCTATTTCTACTAAAAAATTTCATTTTATTATTTTTAATTTTATTAACAGCAAGGCCTCAGTGGGTTGATAGCCGTTCAAAAGTAAACGTAGAAGGAATCGATATAATTTTAACATTAGACGTTTCTGGAAGCATGCAAATTTTTGACGATCTTCACGACAAAAGACAAAGAATCGACGTAGAAAAAGACGAAGCAATTAGATTTATAGATAAAAGAACTGATGATCCTATCGGAATTGTAATCTTTGCTAAAGATGCAATGTCTCGCTGTCCGTTAACACTTGATAAAAATATTTTAAAAGAAATAGTTGGAGAATTAAAACTAGGTTTTATAAATCCTGGCGGTACAAGTTTGGGAACAGGACTTTCTATTGCTGTTAACAAACTCCACAAATCAAAGGCCAAAAGTAAAATTATAATATTATTAACAGATGGACAACCAACACCCGAAAAAATTGATCCTGATACTGCAATTGACTTGGCAAAACAGTTCGGAATAAAAATTTATACAATCGGAATAGGAAATCAAAGAGGTGGATATGTAATGGATCCCTATCGAGGATTTATGCAAGTAGACGTTCCAATTGATATAAAACTTTTAGAAAAAATTGCAAAAGAAACCGGTGGCAAATTTTTTAGAGCAAATAATCCAAAAGAAATGAGAGCTATTTACGATAAAATCGATTTACTTGAACGAACAGAATACGAAACAGATGTATTTCATAGATACTATGAAGCATTTTTAAATTTTGTTTGGATATTATTATTATTACTAGGTTTAGAATTATTTTTAAAGCTATTTGTTTGGCGAAGTATTGGTAATTAAATATGATTGAATTTTTTGGAATATATTGGGCGGGCACAAATAAAATATTTTTATTTCCAATTTTTGTGTTAGTAATATTTTTTGTTATAAAAAATTATTTAAAAAATAAAAGAAACATTGCAAAACTAGTTTGCACAAATAATCAAAATCAGATTTTTAAAAATTTCAGTCCAAAAAAACAACTGCTAAAAACTATTTTTATTTCAACATCTTTATTCTTTATTTTTATAGCAATGCTACAACCTCAATTCGGCAAAAAAGAACTTATCGTAGCCCAAGAGGGAAGAGATCTTTTAATCGCACTAGATATTTCTAGAAGCATGCTAGCGCAAGACATTAAACCAAATAGATTGGAATTCACTAAACTTAAAATTAGAAATTTATTAAAAAACTTAGATTTCGAAAGAGTTGGATTAATATTATTTTCGGGATCTGCATTTTTGCAATGCCCACTCACATCAGACCACGCAACATTTTTAATGTTTTTAGATCAAGTTGATGTAGAAACAATCGCATCAGGCACAACAGCTATCGATAATGCAATAATCAAAGCAATCAAAGTGTTTCAGGATAGTAAAGATAGAAAAAACAAACTGCTGCTTCCTGCAACTGATGGCGAAGATTTTTCTTTAAATCTTGCAACCGCAAAAAATAAAGCAAAAGAAGAGAACATAAAATTATTTGCTTTAGGAACAGCCACGCAAGAAGGTGCTCCTATACCAAAAGTTGATAATTACGGAAAACAAATTGGGCACGAAACAGATATTAACGGTCAAATTGCTTTATCCAAACTTAACGAAGATGTTTTGCAAAAAATCTGTGATCTTTTGGACGGAAATTATATAAAACTGTCGTACGACAACTCAGATATAGATCAAATAGCAACAAAAATTAAAAGCTTTGAAAAAGAAAAATTCGAAGATAAAAAACTATCTTACTATCAAGATCAATATCCTTGGTTGC
>DAOVNS010000061.1 GCA_030630075.1 bacterium
AATTGCAAATTCCGATCCAATAAATTTGGGGAATATATAATAAACTTTGTATATAAAACCTTGAAACCTAAACAGGCCGTCACGGAGAAAACAAACCATCCAACTGGCAGAAAAACCTATAAACATGTTTTTAGCCTGTTTTTCTTGCGTTTGCGACGTGATTGTTTTGTAAATCAACTGACTAACCGGAAAAGATAGTTTTTCTTTCTCGATGAATTTTTCGGCGAACATGCGTGCCAACCAAATTCCGAAACTTCCAGCGGTAAAACAAACCGCTGCAATAACAGAACAAAAATAAACCGGTGTTTTTAACCAACTATTAAAAAGAACAGGATCTAAAAAATATAAAGTAGGCAGAGAAAATCCAATTCCAATGCCAATTATTCCTCCAACGGATCCCGCTGTTTGGATTAATGCCATTTCTTGATGGATTTTTGTTGCAGATTCTGGTATCTTTCTAAGCTTTAGCAGGATACTGCTAACTAAAACTAATATTGGAGCAATCCAGGGGCCAACCATGGTTGCAATTGATATATAAGAGATAATTGCTGCTGAAAAAGCTGTTAAAAATATACTTAATGTTATTACAAATATGTTCATTTTTCTCCTTATTTATAAAAAAAACGACTAAAACAGGTATAAATCATCTCTTATTAATGTCGTTGTGTCAAACGGGTGCCGGTTCATTTTGAAAAGATGACCGCATGGGTTTTTTCCCTTAACTATTGATTATTTCGCTCAACTTCTTTACTATTTGTATTAGGGGGAGGGCGTGAGATTCCAAATTTAAATGTTTAAAAATTAAAAAAAGAGTTAAATATGAATTTTTTAGAAAAAAAAGATATTTGTGTACGTTTTATGTGCATCATAACTATTTTTTCTGTATTAATTTTTTGGCTTTATTCTGATGTTAGTAATAAGCCTGTTAGGTATAAGCAAACAATTGTTGAGCAGATAATTGTTCCCCAAACAGCAAACACTGCAATGAATGGTCCTGCTTATAATTACGAAGGTGTAATCAATCTTGTTGAAGAACATAGAAAGCTGAAGTCTCTTTTTTATTCTGATTATGAAGGTTTTGTACAAAATAAGAGTAATTTTGAAAAATTAAAACTTATTTTAAATGAACTTGAACGCGAACGAGAATATTTTGTTAAGTATTTGCAGCGAGTTCGTTCACATAATAAAAGATTTTCTCCAAATAAAAGAAACACATCTTTACGGTATTATTACAGAATTATAGATGATTCAGTTGATGATGTTGTTGAGATGATCGAAAAATTCAAATTAAGAACTAAATTAAAGCTAGAATTGCTCGAAGAAATTAGTAGTAATTTGGATAAAGAATTACGACAGTGCTGATTCTTTAATAAATCTTTCAATTTTCTTTTTATATTCTTTTGGATATTTTTTTCTTAATTTTGAATGTTCGGCTATTTTTGCAATCCATATCTTGTTTTTTTCATTAACAGCGTTTGCATACATCAAAAGACTATCATTTGGAGGAACAATTTTATCGATACATGAGTGAATAAATAAAATTGGTTGTTTAGTGCTTTTAATATTTTCTAAAGGGCACATTTTTTCTACATCACAAGATGCTAAAAAGTTTGTTATTTTTTCTGCGATTGGCAAAAAGGGATAAGTTGGAAGGTTTGCTTTGTATTTAAATGCGTTGTTAATAACAGATTTTAAACTTGCAAAGGATGAATCAAGAACAATTGCGTTACAAAGATTTGGTTCATATTCCAAAGCTTTAATTGCAGTTGATCCGCCCATAGATGTTCCAAGAATAATTAGAGGTAGATTATTCTTATAATCTTTTGTATTCCCTTTAAAAAAGTTTGCAGCAGCAATTACATCTTTATATTCGTGACATCCAAGAGTTCTATATTTACCTTCACTTTGTCCGTGTGCACGAAAATCGAATAATAATATATTGTAATTTGGAAATAATTCAATAACATCGTTTGAAAATTCTTTGCAGCTTTGATATCCATGACACACCATAAGATTGGCGATAGGATTTTGTCTTTTTATTAGATAACCACTTAATTTAAGGTTGTCTTTTGTTCTAAAAAAAACTTGTTTTGTATCTTTTCGTTCTAAAATTTCTGTCCGGATATTTTTTGCTATTTCTAAGACTGTTTTTCCGTTTTTTAGAACAAGGTCATATGGAAATACCAATTTTGATACGGCAAAATAAGAAACTATAAAAATAGAAAGAATACTTATCGGAAGCACAATTAAAAACAAAAATTTAAAAAACTTATTTTTTAACATGCTCACAGTTTGGATCCATTAATAAAGATGTTTTTACCCGAAATAAAATGCCAATGAAGATGAAAAACACATTGTCCAGCTTCTGCTTCGTTATTAACTAGCAAATTAAAAGGCAGCGGTTTTGTTGATCCATTTTTTTTTTGAATACTTTTTGCAACATCTTGTGCAACTTTTAACATTTCGTAACTAATTGTTGCATCTTGATCTGTTAAAGAATGCAAATTGCGAATATGTTTTTTTGGTAAAATTAAGTAATGAATTGGAGCTTTGGGTGAAATATCTTTTATAACTAAAACGTTTTCCGTTTCTTTTATAATTTCACTAGGAATTTCTTTTTTTATGATTTTGCAAAAAATACAATCTTGATCTTGCATCAGAGCCTCTTGGTATTTTTTGATGATTAATGATTATTTGGTGCCGAAGGTCGGACTCGAACCGACACAGTGTTACCACCGCGGGATTTTGAATCCCGTGCGTCTACCAATTTCGCCACTTCGGCTTAATTTCAATTATTACAATAGCAATAATAGGCTATCATAAGGCAAAACAACGTCAAGAATAAATGCAAAAATGCATAGATTTTAGAATAAATTTGCAACATTAAAGAGCGGCAAATAAACCGTGAACATTATAAAGGCAACGAGTATGCCAACAAAAATAATTAAAATTGGCTGAAAAAGGCTTGTTAGTAGATTTATCTTTCTATTTAATTGGTCCTGAAAAATATTGGCCGATTTTTCTAGCATAGTATCTAGATTTCCACTTTGCTCCCCAATAAATACAAAAGCGGATAGTTTTTCTGGAAAATATTTTTTAGGTTTACTTTTTAGTGAAGCAGCAAAAGTTTTTCCAGCTGTTACATCTTGTGTTACTTCGATTGCTTTCTTTTTAAATATATTGTCGGGTAGCGTTTTGATTGTAATATCTAATGATTGTTTTAATGGAATTCCTGATTTTAAAAGTAAAGAAAGGGTGTTGAGAAATGAAATTAAATTATTTCTTGCAGATATTTTATTAAACAAAAATCTACTCGGACTAATTTTACTTTTTATAGTTGAGATTGTTTTTTGAGGCAAAAGATTTTTGAGAACTAAAATTAAACACAAAAAACCAAGAGAAAAAAATAAAAAGGCTTTTGTTTTTAAAAATAAACTTATGTTCAATAAAATTTGTGTTGATCTTGGAATTTCTTTTTCCATTGAAGAAAACAGTGTCTGAAATTGTGGAATAACAAAAATAAATATTCCCAAAAATATAATAAAAGCAAAAGTCAAAGTTATCATTGGCATTGTTGCGGCACTTTTTAATTTTCTTCTTAATTTTATTTTTGAGTTTAAATAATTAGAAATATATTTAAGAACAAACGCTAGCTTTCCGGAATGTTCACCAGCTTTTATTGATTGAATTATCGTTGGATCAAAAATACTATCATATTTTTTTAGTGCGCTAGAAAAAGTATTTCCATTTTCTATGTCATTTATCATGTTGTTTATGGCGGCGGTGAATTTTTTGTTTTTTATTTCTTTGATAACTAACTTTAGTGATTGAATTAATTCAACACCACTATTCATAAGAATTGATAGCTCTTCGAAAAAAGATGCTTTTTGGGACAATGTGATGTTTAGCCGTTGAGAAAAACTTTGAGATAAAAAAGAATTCTTACTTTTCTTACAATTTATTAAAGCAATGTTTTGTTTGAGTAATCGATTTTTTAAATCAATAGTTGAAATTGCTTCGGTGATTCCTTTGCAATTTGCACCTTGAAGATCTATTCCTTTCCACGAAAATTTTTCCATGATTTTTTTACTCTAATTTTTTTAAAAATTCATCAAAACTTATTTCGGCATTAATTTTTAATTTTTTTTTGCGAGTTGTTGCACCCGAAATTATTGAAATATCATTTTTTGTAATAGAAAGTTCTTTTGCCAGAAATTTGATTAATTCGAGGTTGGCTTTACCCTTTTCTGGAGCGCTTTTCAGATAGCATTTTAGTTGGTTTGATTTATCTAAAAATACTTTTTGTTTACCTGAATTTGGTATAACTTTGATTTTTATTAAAAGTGCCATTTTTTACTTTTACTTTTCGGTATTAATTAGTTTTTCAAAAAATAACTTTTTCGTGTGTTTTTTACAATAAATCAGAAAATTCAAAAAAATAATGATTTTAAAGCAAATCTTATAATTTTGAATTGCAACTTAGTTTAATATTCTTTATACTCTTTGCAAGACGAGAGCTTAAACGTTCTTTGATTCGCGCCCATAGCTCAATTGGATAGAGTGTCAGACTACGAATCTGAAGGTTAGAGGTTCGACTCCTCTTGGGCGCACCAGCTTTCGCCAAGGCTTCAGCTGGCAGGCCAGTCTTTCTTTTTATTTGAAAAGCGGAATTAAGCGTTTGAAGGATGCCTGGCGTGGCCATCCATTGAAAAGATGGCGATTCTTTTTACCCGAAATATTTTGATGGTACAAAGATGTTCTTTAAAATTTTTTATGCTAAAATAAATTGTGAATTTACGGAGAGATGGCTGAGTGGTCGAAAGCGCTTGCCTGCTAAGCAAGTATCTTGGGAAACCGGGATCGAGGGTTCGAATCCCTCTCTCTCCACCAGTCTTCGTTGCTG
>DAOVNS010000035.1 GCA_030630075.1 bacterium
GGTTTTTCTACAAAAACAGCTTTTCCAGACCTTAAACTTTCAATTGTTTGCGTTAAATGAAATTTGTGCGGCGTTGCAATAACTACCATATTTATATCATCATCAATTACAACGTTGCGACAATCATTTCCAATATGTTTTGCATCGTAAAGTTTTGCAGTATTTACAAGATTGGTTAAATCAGTATCAACAACATAATCAATTTTGATTTTTTTATTTTTAGATAAAAGTGGAAGAAGTTTTATTTTTGCAAAACCACCAATTCCTATGCAACCAACTTTGATTTTATTTTTAGGCGTAACATATTCTTTAACTTCGATATTTTTATGAACTGAATCTTTTGTAACAATATCTTTAAACTCTGTGTTTTCATAAGAAAGCAAAACCCCTAAGCTTATGCCCTGCTTGATAGAATCATAAGCAGATTCAACATTATCTAGTTCAAATTCATCAGAAACCAAAGAATCAATATTAATTTTACCCTGCTCAATTAAATCAACAAACAATTCCATGTTTCGATTTTCTGTCCAACGAACATAAGAATAAGGATAATCTCGTCCATTTTTTTCGTAATTATTATCATAACGTCCAGGACCATAAGAACATGAAATTAAAAAATCTATTTCTTTTGAATAAAAAGGATCACGATTAAAATCTAATTTAACATCACCAACTAAAACAACTTTTCCTTTTCGCCTTGTGATGTTCATTGCATTATCGATTATTAAACCAGAAGAAGAAGCTGCTGTAATAATTGTTGTGTCAACGCCATAATGAGATGTTATAAAATCCATTTCTTTTTTTATATCAGTAGAAGTTGGATTAAAAACAAAATCAGCTCCCATTTTTTTTGCAATATCTAAACGACTTTGATTTAAATCAATTCCAAAAACCTGACATCCAGATAATTTTGCAAGTTGAACTGTAATTTGCCCAATCAATCCCAAGCCCAAAACACAAACTTTTTCACCTAATCGTAAATCTGCGCGCCTTACACCTTGCATTGCAATCGAACCAATTGTTGTAATACTTGCCGATTTGAGAAATGATTTACCAATAACTTTTGTAACCAAATTTTTTGGAATACAAACAACTTGAGCATGATTTGCAAAACCAGAACCTGCACATGCAACATAATCACCGACTTTTAATTTTTCAACATTTCGGCCAATACCAACAACTTGACCCGAACATGAATATCCAACATTAATTACATTGTTTTTTTTGCCTTTTATAAGTGCAACGGTTCCGTTTATTCCATTTTCTTTTATTGCACCTAAAACTTTTTGAGTATTTTCTTTTGAATTAGAAAAAAATTTTTCTACTAATGATTTTTCTGAATTATTCAAAGTTGCAGATTCTGTTCCACTGCTGATAAAAGAATAAGCAACTTTTACTAAAACATCATTTTCGCCGGCAATAGGTATTGGAACTTCGTGCAATAAAGCTTTTCCCTTTTGCAAAAAAACCTGTTTCATACTTTATCCTCTTTAAAGATTCAATTCACCAACACCGCCCGTATTAAAAAATGCATAATTATTTTTAGTTTCTTTTGATTTATTTAATAATCCACAAATATCAATTATTAAATGATCATCCAATACTAAATCTTTTAATACCAAAAATTCATTGTGTTTTACTAAAACCAAAATCAAATCGGCCCAACGCACACCTTCTAAAAGTCCCATAACATTATTAAAACCAATAGACTTTAACTTATCACTAACTATATTTGGTTCACAAACTGCTAAATCCAAAACAGATTTTTTTGATTTTAATTTTGCAGCAATATTTAATGCAGGAGATTCTCTTAAATCGTCAACGTTTGGTTTAAACGCCAAGCCCAAAACAAAAACTTTTGCTTTTTCGTTTTTATTATTTTTTATTTTTTCTGCACAATCCAAAACTTTTTTAATTACTTGTTCTGGTTTTTTATTGTTCACCTTGCGAGCAATTTTTAAAAGTTCTGTTTCTTCTGGAAAGGTTTCTATCAAGAACCACGGATCAACCGCAATACAGTGTCCACCAACACCGCAACCAGGATTTAAAATATTTACTCTTGGATGCTTATTCGCAATATTTATAACCTCGCTGGGATTAATTCCCGCTTTTTGCGCCATTGATGCAACTTGATTTGCAAAAGCAATAGAAACATCACGAGAACTATTTTCTACAAGTTTTACCATTTCTGCTGTTTTATCATCCGTAAAATATAATTCACCTTTTACAAATTTTGAATAAAACTTCTTTGCGAGCTGTGCAGAACCATCACAAACAGCTCCGATTACTCTATCATTGGTTACAAGTTCTTCAAATATTTTTCCAGGCAAAACACGTTCTGGACAATGTGCAACAAAAAAATCTAAACCCAATTTTAATCCAGATTTCTGTTCTAAAAATTTTGCAACGTCAGACGTTGTTCCAACAGGAATGGTAGATTCTAAAATTACCAAATTTCCCGGAGCCAAAACTTTTGCAACAGCTTTTGCTGCATCAAAAACAAACGATAAATCTGCTTGTTTAATTTTATTTTTAGAATTTAGCTTAAAAGGAGTTGGTACAGAAATAATAAAGCAATCTGATTTTTTCAATTCAAAAGAAACTTGGAAATTTTTATTTTGTAATACTTCATATAAACGATGAATAATTTCTGGCTCAACAATTGTTGGATCGCCCTTACTTATTCGTTCAAGTTTTTGTTCATCTATATCGTAACCAAAAACTTTGTATCCTTTTTGTGCTGCTAAAATTCCTGTTGGCAAACCAATATAACCTAATCCAACTATTGATATTTGCTTCATCTCAACTCCAAACACTTAAAAAAAAACTAATTAAACAATTAATTATTCTTGTATCTATGCATAAAATACAACGCACTTTGTCATCCTGAAACAAGTTCAGGATGACAAAAGCTTTTCAAAACCAGTATTCAAAAGCGCATATTGTTTTTCATGTTTTAATTTTAATTTTGTTTTAATAATTGAAACAATTCTTTTACACGACCGGCCATCGCCATAAACAGAAGAACTTGCCAAGTCGAGACTTGGCAAGTCACAAAATCTTTGTAAACCATTTAAAATTAAATCCGAATTTGTTCCAACCAATTCTTCACTTCCATCCCAAACCCCTTCCCATCGTTCTGTTATATCTCGCAAAACTAAAACTCGTTTTCCCAAACTTACCGCTTCTTCTTGAATTCCACCTGAATCTGTTGCAACAAAATCAACATTAATAAGAAGGTACACTAAATCTTTATATGCTAAAGGTTCCATGATCAAAATATTTTTTATAGATCTAATTCCAGATTCATCAATAGCTTTTAAAACATTCGGATTAGGATGATAAGGATAAAAAACGATAACATTCGGATTTTTTTGCGCAAACTTTTTAACGGCACTAAAAACTCGCAATAATCCACCACCAAAAGATTCTCGCCTGTGCGCAGTAAGCAAAATTATTTTTTTGTTTTCTTTTTTGTATCGAGTAACAGATTCAATTAATTTTTTATCTATTTTGATTTTTCCACTTTTGATTTTATTTTTCATCCAAAACAAAGCATCAACAACTGTGTTGCCTGTGCAAAAAACATTTTCGCGTTTTACACCTTCGGATAATAAATTTGCAGCAGAAAATGCCGTTGGAGCAAAATGATATGTTGCAATTTGACCAACAACTTTTCTATTCATTTCTTCGGGAAAAGGCGACTGCATGTTGCCAGTACGTAATCCAGCTTCAACATGACCAACAGGAATTGAAAGATAAAAAGCGGATAAAGCTGATGCCATGGTTGTTGTTGTATCACCATGAACTAAAACCAATGAAGGCTTAACTTTTAAATAAACCTCTTTTGTCTTTTCTAAAATTATATTTTGAAGATAAAAAAGATCCTGATTTTTTTTCATTATATTTAAATTAAAATCAGGAACTACATTGAATATTTTGCAAACTTGTTCTAAAAGTTCGAAATGTTGAAAAGTCGCACACAACAAAACATTGATATTGGACTTTTTAAACGCTAAATATAAAGGAATTAATTTTATAGCTTCAGCACGAGTTCCAACTACCAACACAATTGGCTGCGTCATACTCTCTTCTCTCTTTTTTTAGCTAATGAAATATTAATTAAAAGATACGTTAACCGTTGCTGGAATATTCGGATTGTTTTCTACAATTTTTTCTTTTTGTTGCAACTCGCGTTCCCGGATCTTTTCTTTTGATTCCCGATCCTTTTGTTTTTCATTTATCTTACTTGCATGCATATGATAATTTAACACACGATCCTTATCTCTCTCTCTTGTTTCGTACTCGCGCCTTCTAACTTCTTCCATGTGAGTTTCGTACAATTTCACCTGAAATTTATAATCTATACTGCAAACAAGACTGCTCATTCTTTCTGTTATTAATTCGATCAGTATCTTTACTTCTTCTTCTAATTCTCTACTTCTATTATACAATTTTATACATTCAGAATCTTTTTTTGCTTCTCTGTATGATTTTTCAAGAAGACTTTTTGCATCTTTCAATCTATAAGTAACTGATTCAAAATATCTTCTAGCCAAAACAAGCGGCCAACTTGTACCAAATTTTACTGTAATGCATTTTGCAAATTCTTCATCAGAATTAAATTTGGAACCAATAAGATCATCAGAATAAATATTTTTTATGATATTTTTAGCATTCAAATATCTTGCAACAGGTGTTTTTGATAATAAAATTTGATATGTAATAAATCCAACCAAAGAACCACTTCCAACACCAACGGCAGATAAAATAGCAGCATTTTTTACATTTAATTCTTGTTTAAACGTATCAGATAATGCTAAATATGTTCCGACACCTGAAGTTACTCCCGTTACACCACCAACACCCAATGCCCACCATTTACAACGGCTTTCTTTTATTGGTTTTAAATAACTAAAAGAACAAATGCTACTTACAAGTAAAAAAAATTTTATCTTTTTATACATAAAAATCCGCTTCAGCTTAAATAAACAATCGATGCTTTTTTTCTAAGATCAGAATCAAATTCCTTTTCGAATTTCATTTTTTTCTGTTCATGCAAAGTTCGTTCTATTTCAGAATATCGCTCATCGCAAGTTAAAACTCGCTCACCTTTTTTATCCTCGAGTTTAACAAGCTGATAACTATTACCCATTTTTATAGGTTCTGTAACTTCTCCAACATTGATCTTTGTAACTAGTTTTAGCTGATCACTTAAATCGGATTTTTCAATCCAGCCTAAATCATCCCATTTCAAGTCACAACTTGTTAAGTCGCGACTTGTTAAGTCACTACTTTTTGTTAGTTTTCCATTTTCATCAACAAGACTTTTATCTATTTCACGCATCTTTAATAAGTATTTTTCCTGCAAATGCACTGGATTTTTTTTATTATATGTTTCAACTTCTTGAGCCGTAACAACAACTCTTTCACTGAATTCCGCATGTCTAAGCTTTTCAACGGCAAGCATTCTTGCTAATTGGTCTTTATATTCTCTTAAAGAAAAACCTTCTTCCTGCAATTGCTCTTCAAAAACATCATCCGGAACATCACCTAAACCATTGTGAACTTTTAAAGTAGAAATTTGCCTATCAATTTCACTTTCTGTTGGCAATAATTTTCTTTCTACAGCTTTCTGACAAAATAATTCTTCGGAAACAGCTTCTTGCAATGTAAGAAACTCTCCGTTTTTACTTATTTTTGGGGTTTGTAAATCAGATTGCAAAATACAGGCTCCATTCACCTTTGCAACAACTTTATCTACTAGATCTTTTTTAATTTTTGGTTGAGGTATAATTTTTTCGACTTGAGAGTCGGCGGCTCTTGAGTCAGCGACTCTTTCAGATGCTTCTACCCTGACATCAGCTTTTACATCAACTTCTTTTTCTGCAGAAATATTTAAAGAAGATAATGCAACAAGAAATAAAGCTAAATTTAATTTTTTTGTAAAAACAAATTTTGTAAAAACGGGTTTTGTCGAAACGAGTTTCATTTGTTTTATCATAAACAGCCCTTTTATATTTTTGTCATCCTGAACTTGTTTCAGGATCTTTTCTTTGAAGAACTTATTAACCGCTCTAGATCCTGAAACAAGTTCAGGATGACAAAGTAATTTATTTTATTATTAATAAAACTTACTTTGCAAATCAAAAGCAACTCAAATATACCAACTAAACTCAAAGACTTAAACTTACTAAATGTTATTTTAATAAAACAAAAAAAGCGAGCAATTTTTTGCCCGCTTTTTTTGTAAACATTTTTTAGGATGTTCTTATGCTGCAGCAGCAGGAGAAATTTCTTTTACAATTTCTTCTTTTTGTTCAGCTTTAACATCACCTTCTTTGAAAAAGTCTTCGTTAATATCAACGGTGAAATCACCTCTGATACCTTGTACTTTTTCTTCAATAGCATCTCTAAATTTATTATTTTTAAGCATAGATTCTAACTGAGGCTTTACTTCTTCTATTGAAAAATATTGAGGTTCTGTTTTACCAGAAACATAAACGACCCAAATATTTCTACCAACAGTTATTTTTTCGACAGCCGGCAAATTGCTTAATGCTAAAGCTTTTTCTTTAATGAGCGCAGGAACTTCAACCAATTCAGGAGTTTTTTGATCTTTGGAAATTCTGCCAAAATCTGTAAAATTCTTAGCGTCTGCTTTTTTAGCCAATTCTACAAAATCAGACTTTTTATTTTCTACTTCGTCATAAAAAGCTGCAGCTTTTTCTTTATCTGTGAATTTTATGCCCGAAAGTAAAACACCGCCTTCTTCTTTAACAAACTTTTCTTTGTTGCTATTGAAATAATCTGAAATTTCTTTATCAGAAACTTTAATTCCATCAAAAATCTTGGATTCAAAGCGTTGAACCAAAAGAGAACGTTTTACAAGATTTTTCATTTCTTCAAAGCTTTTAATAAATTCAGGATCTTGAGCAACATTATTTTGGTTAGCCCATGCAAGAATTATTTCTTGTTTAATAAGTTCATCAAAGAATTTACGCTTAATTTGCATAGGTAAAGACTCGGCAGAAGCGCCTCTAAAATAAGGATTCATTTGTAACATTTGATTAAGATGTTTATCAAAATCAGATTCTCTTAGTGCAGGTTTTCCATCAATATTTAATAATACAGCGCCTGTAGATACAGAAGGAGTAGAAACTTCGACTTCTTCAACTTCAACAGTTTTAGCTTTTTCTTCTGATTTACCTTTGAACAAATCAAATAAAGGCTTACATCCAGAAACAGTTGTTAATATTAATATTCCTACGCCTAACTTAACAAAAACCTTAGTATTTCTCTCCATAAGAATTTCCTTCGTAAAAATTGGTTAAACATCAACATATCAAATAGACCACACGCCTAAGTGAATCAATCGTAGCACACGACAACATTTTTTCAAGTATCAACGTCACGCTAAACGCCAAAAAAGACGATCTAATCGCACTCATTTGTAATATTTGCAATAAAAGTTATAATTCTACAGTCAAGTTCAAGTTTTTTTAATTTATAATTTCAATCTAATCAATGAAAACAAATTACAAGCGACCAATATAATAAATAACTGAGTAAAGTATCTTTAATTCCTAATTCCAAGTACAAAACAGAGGGTTTAGACTTATGCAAGAGAATAAAATATCGCTATTTACTGCAATTCTAATGAATATAAATGTAATGGTTGGCGCTGGAGCTTTTGTAATGCCATCATTAATGGCTTCAAAATCTGGTTCACTAAGTTTTTTGGGCTGGACAGGCGTTGGCATCATACTAATTCCCTTGGTTTGGAGTATTGCTCAATTAACAAACTACTTTGAAGGTCAAAATAGTTTTTTTAATTATAGCGAAAGAGGAATAAACAAATCTGCAGGATTTATTAGCGGATGGTTATATTCTTTAGGTTACGCAAGTATGGCCGCAGTAATAATAATTGCACTAAAAGATATACTCGCAAACCAAATTCAAATACCAATTGTATCTAACAACATGATGCCTTTCAGCGCTCTGTTTATTGGAATCTTTTGCTACCTAAATTTATTACCAGTTTCTAAAATTGGTAAAGTTCAAAATGTTTCCACAATACTTAAATTAATTCCACTAGTATTTGTAATATTAGCAATGGGATTTTACTACAATCCAAACTTAGCAATTCCATTACAAAACATTGGTGATGTAAAATATGTACTTCCTCTTGCTCTTTTTGGTTTCTGGGGATTTGAATCATCTTCCAACATTAGTCATATGATTAGTGGTGGCAAAAAAAATGCATTCCTTTCAGTAATAATTGGTTTTGTTGCAGCAGTATTTATTTACACATTATTTCATTTTGGACTCTTACAAATAATGGGAACCACAAATTTAATAATCTATAAAAGTCCTGCATTTCCAGAATTTTTACTTATTAAATCTGCAGCGCTTTTAACGATATTAAAAGCTATAATTTCTTCTGCAATAATAACATCATATCTCAGCTGTATATTTGGATTAATATTTTCAATATCAGCCAATATTGAATCAATGGCTAAAGAAAATCTTTTCCCTTTTTCAGATAAAATTAGAGCAACAAGCAAAAATAATCGTCCAACAATTAGTATCTGGATGCTTGGAATGATGATATTTATTTTCGTTAACCTTATTCCAAACAAAGAAATGTTAACTGCAACTTGCAATATCGGAACAATTATTGCTTTTGTTTTAACAATAATATCTTTACTAAAAATTCAAATACAACAAAAACACTACCTTAAAGCAATTCCAACCTTATTATCATTTGGATCTTGCTACATTATGTTTATCTATAGTTGGGACATGATCGGAGATACACTTGCAGTTAAAGCAATACGGCTTCTTCCTCTTATTGTTTTCGCCGTTGGGGGTTTTGTAGTATTTAAAATTAATGAAAGAATAAAAACAAATTAGGTAAAATAATATGGAACAGAATCAAAAGAAAATATCTCTGCTAACCGCAATACTAATTAGCATAAACGTAATTATTGGTGCTGCATTTTTTATTGGCGCCGCAGAAATTGCGCAAAAAAGTGGGCTACTTGGACCAATATCTTGGATTGTTTGGGGCTTAATTATCCTTCCCATCGTTTTAGCTTTTGCGCAACTTGCAAATCTTTACCCAGAAGCTGGTGGAGTTTATATTTATCCAAAAAAAGCATTAAGTGATTTTTGGGGATTTGTTTCTGGTTGGGGTTATTTTATTGCAACGGTTTCTGGCAATTCAATAATAATGCACGAATTTGCAACAAGATTTTCTAATCTTTTTTTTCCTGCATATTTAAAAGCGCAGGATCCAACAGGTTTAATATTTGATTTTATATTAATCACACTTTTTACATTATTTAATCTTGCAAATATTAACTTTCTAGAAAACATACAAATTGTTTTTACTATTCTTAAAGCAATTCCATTGTTTTTTGTAATTATTTCTAGTTTCTTTTTATTTAACGTTAACAATGTAACTTCCGCTCCTGTAAATTATTCAGGTTTTTTCGAAAGCATTCCTCTCGTTCTTTTTGCGTACATGGGATTTGAAGTTTGTTGCACGATTGCACATCAAATAAAAAATGGTGAAAAAAATGCATCCAAGGCAATACTACTTTCCTTTGGATTGATCATGTCCATTTATGCTGTTTTACAATTTTTATTGTTAGCAATACTTGGAACACAAACATCATTTCCGTTCCTTGAAATTCTTCCAAAGCTTACAAACAACACAACAATAATAACAATCGGAAACATGATAATTGATACTGCAATTATGTCTTCGTTTCTTGCCGGATTTTATGGTTTGTTTTATGGAAACAACTGGGTTCTTTATGCATTGGCAAAAGAAAAAACACTTCCATTTCAGAAGACCATTACCAAACTTAATTTTTATAAAACACCATGGGTTTGCGTAGTTGTTCAAGGAATCTTAACATTTGGATTTTTGCTCATAACTCAAGACAGACTTTATTTAATATCTATGAGCAATGTTGCTCTCGTTATTGCATATCTTTTAGGATCAATTTCTGTTGTTGCAATCACACTTAAAACAAAAAATATAAAGAACTTAATTATTGGAATACTTGCAATATTAAGCTGTTCATATTTTATATATATGTGCTTTAAAGAATTAGTCGAATCAGGAATTCAATATTTAATTCCATTTTTAGTAATTTTAGGATTTGGTCTTGTCTTAAATAAAATGGTTAAGAAATAAAAAAAATATAATATAATTTGTGTTAATAAAAAAAGCGCCCTGTGTTTATATTCAGGGCGCTTTTTTTATTTAATTTTATATTTTTTTAGCTTTATCACCTAACGCTTACGCATTAGGCTAAATACTAGGTGTCGCATCCTCACGGAAGCTTAATAGAGCTTTTATTTATCTAAAAATATTCTATCAAACTTTACATACTTATCCCTCGATACATTTTGCTACGCAAAATACTCGGGATGAGCGTATATATTTTTTTTTACTGATTTTAATATTTTTTTGATTTAGTTATAGATACAAAAACAATTATCCCATTCACATTTTATCAAGCTTCCGTAAGGATGCGACACCAAGTATTTAGCCCAATGCGTAAGCGTTGGGTGATATAAAAGTTGGATGTATAGATTAAAAACACCGCGTTTCAAAAATTACTTTTTTAATTGTTTTCTCGATCTTCTTCTTCAAAAACTAACACCTGAAACACTCTTCTTGATGTTGCTTGTTGAATCTGAAAACAAAAACCTTTATAAAGAACTCGCTCACCCTTTTTAGGCAAATGCTGCAATCGTTCAGTCAAAAAACCAGCAAGTGTTACAGAATCTTCAACATCAAAATCGATATCCAAAAGATCTTCAACATCTCCTAATGTTGTTTTTGCATCAATCAGCCAACCGCCACTTTCTAGCGGAACAATATTTGTGTGAATATGTTCGTGTTCGTCTCGGATTTCACCAACGATTTCTTCCAAGACATCTTCTAATGTAACAAGACCAACAACGCCTCCATATTCATCTATCAAAATGGCCATGTGCATTTTTTTATGCAAAAACTCACTTAATAACTGATTGATTTTTTTGCTTTCGGGAACAAATAATATTGATCTGACTAGTTCTTTTGAAGATTTTTTTTCGTTTTTAGAAAGCATTTCAAAAATATCTTTTTGCAAAATCAAACCAATAATATTATCTTCTTTACCTTCATAAACAGGTAATCGTGAAAAATGGAACTTAGTAAAAGAATTCATAGCTTCATCAAGACTTGAATTAACATCAAGCGAAATCATATCAGTTTTTGGAACCATTATTTCATCAACAGTTGTCTGTCCAAGACTAAAAATATTTTGTAACATTTCTGACTTTTCCGCTTCGATCAAACCTCTTTCGTCACTATAATCGATTAAGAATTCTATTTCTTTTTCGGAAATATCTTCGTGCTGTTTATCTAAAATGTGACCTTTTCCAAGCTTTGTAAAAAAGAAATTTGCAACGAAAAGTAAAAAACTAACAACAGGATAAAAAAGATGAAACAATAAATTTATCAGCCAGAGAAATGCTTTAAAAATTGTTTCATTGTGAGCTTTTGCAACACTTTTTGGAATGATTTCACCAAAAATCAAAATTGTTATTGTTGCAACAGGAACACCAATTACAACACCAATATTGCCCAATATGCCTCTCATTAATTGTGCAATTAAAACGGAACACAAAACATGTGCAAAATTGTTTGCAATCAAAATTGTTACTAAAATTCTCTGAGGATTTTCTTCCCAAGAAGAAAATAATTTGTGGTAACGAGAAAAAGAAACCTTCAGTTCTTTTACCTTAAATAATCTTAAAGCAGTAAAAGCTGTTTCAAGAAAAGCAAAAAGACCTGCGGCAAATAACGATACTAAAAAAAGTACTAATTCAAAATAAAACATCGACATGAGTTTTTCAAACCTCGAATATGTTGAATATTAAATGTCTAGACATCAAATGTCTAAAAGTTGTTTTTTATCAACTTTTCCCGTTGCATTCATTGGTAAATCATCAAGACAAATAAACTTTTTAGGAATTTTGTATTGAGCTAAATTGCTCGAACATAATTCTCTCAAGCTTTTTTCCATTTCTTTGTCATTGGACTTAACAGCTAAATATGCAATTGGAATCTGACCGGCCAAAGGTTCTTCTCTTCCAATCACAGCAGCTTTTATAACAGCGGGATGAGACATTAAAATATTTTCAACTTCTTGAGGATAAA
>DAOVNS010000004.1 GCA_030630075.1 bacterium
AAATTCAATAAATTCAGATAAAAAAACCATCATACAGAAAAAAATCTCTGTATGATGGAAAAAGGAGAGTAGTAATGCTTTTTGAATACATCTGAAGAAACAAATATTATTCCTTTTGCCAACAGAAGTCAACCTATTTTTACAAAAAAATTACGTTAATTTTATAAACTGAAAATCATCTACTTTTAATTGATTAAAATCAAAAAAAGATGTTAATGGAGTTGTCACAAAAATCTGACATTTAAGATTATTGAAAAGAGAAAAAAATTTTTCGATTTTGGTAAAATCAAAATCAGTCAAAAAATCGTCTATCAATAAACATGCATTTTCTATTTTACCTTCGAGTACTAAAAGTTGGGCAACTTTTAAAAGAAGTAAAATAAGTTTTTGTTGACCTCGCGATGCATAAAATCTTGCTTTCTTTTTTCTAAAAGAAATAGAAAAATCATCAACATGCATACCAAAAAAACTTCGTCCCCACCTTAATTCTTTTTGAGATAAGTCATCTTTGTATGTTTTCCAAAACTCTTCAAAGTTTTTATTGGAATCAAGATTATGATAATCCAATTTCAGGCTTTTTGGATTATAATGAAAATCGACTTGGAATTCTTCAAAATAATCCGCCAAAAGTTTATTAACAATATTTTGAATTTTATTTAAAAAAGATATTCTTTCTTTTTGAATCTCAAAAGAAATGTCCCAAAGTTGATTGGTCCACGTTAAAAGTTCTCGTTGAGAAATTACAGAAAAATCTCGCCCTATATTTTTAAATAAAAAAGCATTGCGTTGCTCTAGAATTTGTTTATATTTTCTTAATTTAAATACGAAATCAGGATTCAATAAAAACAACGACTGATTCAAAAAGAAACGGCGCTCTTCTGGCGCGCCGTTTATAATACTTAAATCGTTTTCGGTAATATTAATAACTTTATATAAAGAAATTATTTCTTTGTATGATTGAATCTGTTTATCATTCAATTTTACTAATTTACCATCTGCTTGAGAAAACCCTGCTTGAATCTGATTATTGATTTCCGAAAAATCATCAAAATCTACATGTATAAAAAAATATTCTTGATCAAAAAGAACAAGCTCATTATTTTTGCGAGTTCTAAAAGACTTTAAATAGCAGGCATAATATAAGGCTTCGAGCAAACTTGTCTTACCCGAACCATTATCACCCTCTATAACAACAAAGCGTTTTGAAAAATTAAACTTAGAATCATCAAAACAACGGAAGTTCTTTAATCTAATGTTATTTATAATCACGGATGTCTTTTAAATCCTAGGATTATTGATTTGCAGAAACAGGCATTACCAAATAAGTTAACTTATAATCTTTGTCTTCTTCAGTTTCAAAAATTATAGGTTTTGCATCACTATGAACAAAGAAGTTTATTTTGTCCGCAGGAAAAACTTGTAATCCACCAAGAAGGTATGGTGAATAAAAATGACTTTCAATTAAATCACCTTCAAAATTTTCCAAAATTAAAGTTTCATCAAGTTTACCAACCTCTTTATTGTGCAAAGAAATATCAAGCTTACCTGGTTTAAAAGTAAAATTCGTTGAAACAAATTGTCCTGCAAGAAGGCAACTAGTTCTTTTAAGTGTTTTTACGAGAGATTGTTTATCAAGAATTGCTGGTTTAAAACCTTCTTTTTCTAGAACTGGTGCATAATGAGGAAATGGATCTGAAATTAATTTTGTAAAAAAGTTAAAATTAACACCCGAAAATACTAACTGATTGTTGCATGTTCCTAAGAACACTTTTTCTGTTTTTGTTTCTTCCAAAATCTTTTTAATTTCCATGACCGCTCTTTTTGGAAGCAACCATTTTTTATTTTCGCCTAATGTATACTTTTCTGTCATAATGCGAACTAAACGATGTCCGTCGGTTGAAACAAGAAGCATTTCTTTTTCTGCAAATTCTAATAGCATTCCGTTTAATGCTGCATTAGAATTATTTTGTGGAATTAAAAATGCAACTTTATCAAGTAACTTAAGGATAAACTCCGCTTCAAGATCCAATAAATTTTCTATTCTTTCTGGGAATTGAGGGAAATCTTGTGTTTCTCTTATGTTTAAAAGAAGATCAACACCCGTTGCTTTTAGATGTAATTGATTTTGATCGAACTTAAATTCAATCTCACCATCAATTTCTTTTACTAATTCAAAAATTCGTTTTCCAGAAATTAAGAAATCAAAGTTTTCAACAAAATCACTTTCTATAGCAAGACTTGATTGAAGACTAATTTCCAAATCAGTTGCCTTAAGAGTTAATTCTTTTGGCGTAACCTGGAACATTACTGATTCAGTAATATCCAAAGTTGTTCTTTTGTTACAAATAGGTTGCATCGATGCGAGTAAAGATAAAAGATCTTTTTGTTCAACTATAAATTTGCCATCCATAATATAAATCTCATGTAATAAGAGTTAAAATTTGTTACTACTTTTAACACACTTCTATTATATAATCATCAAAACTAAAGACAAGATTTATCGAAAAAATTGCCTATAATAAAGCTCATAAGCCTTAAATAAATCTTGCGAAATTCCAGAAGTATCAAATTTAGATTCAGTTACACTATCTTGACAAAAATCCCATACAGAAATTTTTGTTCCAGCATCTATTTGTTTAATAATTTTTACCATTTTTTCTCTTTGCCATGCAGGAACAATTTCAGGGTTAAATTTTATAAAAGTAACGATGGTTCTGTAATGTTTACATTCCACTGCAATATCAAAAGGTGTTTGTTTTTTATTATTTAATACTAAAATATTTGCTCTATAATAAATAAGAAGTTCAATTATAAAACTATGATTTTCCCCTGTTGCATAATACAAAGGTGTCATCCCATCTTTATCTTTTGCTTTAACATCTGCCCCGCTTTTTAACAATATTTCCGCTATCAAACAATGTTCTTTTGTGTGTTTATGATAATCGATTTTTTTATAATCACCAAAACCATCATAATGATAAAAATCTATAATCGCACAATGCAAAGGAGTTAAATCCCTATTTGTTCGTGCATTAACACTTGCACCCGCTTGTAATAGTAATTCAACAACATCGACCAAACCCAAAAACGATGCAACATGCAGAGGTGTAGCTCCATATTTATTTCTTACTTCTAAATTAATTAGATCTTTATCTTTATTAAAAGTTAAAAGTTTCTGTATTTGTTCTTGCTCATTATTTTCCATCGAATAAAATAATGAAAAACCTAAAGCATCAGAAATTTGATTATCAACTTCCATAGAATTGAGTTTTAAAAATATTGCGAAAACAAAAGCAAAAACAATCATTACCTTCTTCACAATTCCCCCTGTTCTATTTTTTGATTTAAGGAATATACTCAACTTTCAAAGATATAATTAACTTGCTAACTAAATATTAACAATTATTGAAAACAAAAAATAAGACATGGCTAACTTGAAATTAAAATTACCTGAACTAGACGAAAAAACAATTTCACAAATAAATCAAAGATTAGATTTTTTTGAAAAACTAAATCAAAAAAATAATGATGCATGGTTCAGCGAATTGTGTTTTTGCATCTTGACAGCAAACTCAAAAGCCACGACCGCCCTAAATATTCAAACTGAAATGTCCAAAGACGGTTTTGCAAAAAAAACGCTAACCCAGATCGCCGCCATCATAAAAAAACACGGTCACCGATTTCATAACACTAAAGCGAGCTACATTTACGCTGCGCGCAAATATACCCGAATTAAAGACATGGTTCAAAAAATGGGCTCAAAAGAGGCACGAATTTTACTTGTGAGAGAAATTAAGGGAATTGGATACAAAGAAGCGTCACATTTTTTTGGAGTACGAAAAAATTCTTGAAAAATTTAATATTCCGTTAGATAAACTGGATCTTATACTTTGGGCAAAAATGACAGGAAAAGTTTTGAAATAAAATCAGCAAGGTTTTTTTGTCAAAATAGCACCAGCTCTTAATTGCAATAATATTTTATTAATTTCACTATCAATTCTAGTTTCGTACGATTTCAATTCATCAATATTCGCACCCGCTTCTGCTAGCAATAAAAAAATTCTTCTTCGGTTAACGTCGATTATTAGTCTGAATTGTTCATCAACATTTATATATTCGCGTCCAGTAACTAAGGCAATATGTAATAATGGGGTTTCGCCTGCTGAATTCTTTTCATCTAATAATTGACTAAAAATATCTTTGTATTTTTGAACAAATATAAGCAACGGTTTATAACCACAAAATCCAGCAAGATGTAATAAATTTATATCTCCCATATGATAATTTTTAAAAGAAGCTTTAGAAAGTAAAATATTTTCACCATATTCATCAACTAACTTTTGTAAATTTGTTAAATCACAAGAAAAAGCATTTCCTAGAACAGCATCTCTTATTTTTTGCTCTGCTTGCTCAGCAATTTTTTGATTTAATTCTGAAGTTACTGACTCCATTGCATTTAATGAAACATTTAAAAATAAAATTGTAAAAATAAGAAATAAATACTTTTTCATTTTAAGCCCTCGGATGTTTTTTATCATAAACTTTTCTTACATGACCTTTTTCTAAGTGCGTATAAATTTGAACTGTAGAAAGTTGTTCATGTCCCAACAATAATTGTAAAGATCTAATATTAGCTCCACTTTTTAACAAATGAGTTGCAAGTGAATGACGTAATGAATGAGGAGAAATATTTTTAAGTATCGCTGCCTGAGTTAAAATCTTTTTTAAAATTATCCAAAAAGATTGTCTCGAAATAGCCTTTAATTTGCCTTTGTATGCTGAAAAAAATAAATAATTTTGTTTGCCAGAAAAATCATTTTTTTTAGAAATTAATTCAGATCGAACGTCATCTAAATAAACACGAATCAATTCTAATACATTTTTTGGCAATGGAACTAATCGTTCTTTATTTCCTTTTCCCATCAAAGATACAAAACCAGTATCAAATTGCAGTTGATCAATTGTAAGCGAAACTAATTCAGAAACTCTCATGCCTGATGCATACAACAAATACAACATTACTTTATTTCTTATACCTTTATTCGAAGTATCTCTGTTCGCTGCTTCTAGCAGTTTTTGAACTTCTTCTTGCGTAAGGTAAATAGGTAGTGTTTTTTCTATTTTAGGAAAAATTAAACTTTGAGCCCTATTTGGAATATCAAATCGCTCGTTTAAATAATTAAAAAAAGCCTTTACCGAAGAAATTTTTCGCGAAAGAGTTTTAGCGCTTACACCTTGTTCGTTTAAGAATTTTAAAAATTTTTTTAGATGAACCTTGCTGCATGTCTTAATTTTAACTTTATTATTATCAAAAAAATTAAGTAATTGCTCAATATCCTTTATGTAAGCAAAAAGCGTATTTTGAGATAACCGCTTTTCGGCTAAAAGATAAGTTTGAAAAAAAGTTAAATACTTATCATCTTCATTTAAAATCTCTTGAGGCATCAGCTCTACTCTCCGTTGAAAATTACAGTATTGAAATCAATACGATTTTGCTACTAATACATCTGTTTTACTAGATTGACCACACGAAAAACAACACTTGTGATCTTTTTTAGGTAAAAGACATCTAATGCTAGCTTTATATTTCTTTAATTTAAGTTCACAGTCTTTTTCGCCACACCATCCGGTTTGATAGAATCCACTTTCTTTTTCTAAAATAGGTCCAAATTCATCAAGCTTACTTCCCTGATTCCAGCTACTTTTTAATCTTGCTTCGGCTTTAACAAATAATTGTTTTTGAATTTTTTCGAGTAAATTATTGAGCTCTTCTTTTATATTATCCAAGCTAACCATTTGTTTTTTCTGCGATTTATCTTCTTCTGCTCTATTAACTAAAACGGCTTGATTATTTTCTATATCTCGAGGACCAATTTCTATTCGAACGGGAACTCCTTTAGTTTCCCAATGAAAAAATTTGGCACCAGGTCTTTTGCTTTCATCATCATCTATAATTACTACAAAATCTTTAGAACAAAGATCGTTTTTAATTTTATTTGCCACAGCCAAAACAGAATCTTTTTCTTCTTCTTTTCTATAAATAGGAATAATAACCGCCTTAATCGGAGCAACTTTAGGAGGAATAATTAATCCATTTTGATCTCCATGAACCATAACTGCTGCACCGATTACTCGTGTTGTCATACCCCAAGAAGAACAGTGCGGAAATTGAGTTTCTCCATTTTCATCCTGAAATTGAATATCAAAAGACTTAGAAAAACTATGACTCAAAACATGAGATGTACACATTTGTAATGCTTTTCCATCCTGCATCATACTTTCTAAAGTGTAAGTTGCATGAGCACCTGCAAATTTTTCTAAGTCAGATTTCATTCCTGATACAACGGGAATCGCTAAATAATTTTGTAAAATATCTTTATATATTTCTAAAGCCGTCTTTGCCATATCATCTGCTTCAGATTGCAAAACATGAGCGGTATGACCTTCTTGCCACAAAAATTCAATTGTGCGCAAAAAAGCTCTTGTTCTCATTTCCCAACGAACAACGTTTGCCCATTGATTTACCTTTAAAGGCAAATCTCTCCAGGATTTTATCCATCGCGAAAACATATAATAAATCATTGTTTCAGAAGTAGGTCTTACAACCAAAGGCTCTTCTAACTCTTTGCCTCCAGCATGAGTAACAACCGCTAATTCTGGAGAAAAACCTTCTACGTGTTTAGCTTCTTTTTTTAAGAAAGATTCAGGAATTAATAAAGGAAAATAAGCATTTTGAGTTCCTGTTTTTTGAATTTTTTCATCTAAAATGTTTTTAATATTTTCCCATATGGCATATCCATAAGGACGGATTACAAAACATCCTTTTGTTGGACTGGAATCAACTAGTTCTGCCTGAAAAATTATATCCTGATACCACGCAGAAAAATTTCTTTTTATATCTGGGAGTTTTTCCATAGTTATCTTATCCCTCTATTCTTTAAAACAATGACTTATGGCATTTATTATAATCAACTATTTACTTTTACTCCAGCATTAGACGATTATAAAAGTCAGCAACGGTCTAATTTCTCCAGAAAGGATCCAAATGTTATTCGCGGATATTCAAATTGCTTTAGTCAATTTAACAATAGGCATAATTATATTAATACTCGGAATTACTTATTTTTTTAAAACTAAAGAAAAAATAGCTCTCTGTATTGGAATCGCTTCGGGTTTTTTTGGAACCTCCAATCTCTTTTTATTAAGTGATCATAGCTCTCTATTTGTCTCAGTTTTTCTATCCTTTAGGATATTTGGATATTCGTTGATTTGTGGCTATCTATTGTCAATTCTGATTTCAAAACTTTTTGATTGCGTAAAAACAAACAAAACAATTAAAAACTGCACCAACATATTTATACCGCTTTCTATTTTTGCTTTAGCTCTAATATTTGTTAGCTTTTATTATTTTTATACGCTTTATCAACAATTAAAATTAAATCTTTTTCCAAAAAATCATATTTATTATCTAAACGAATTCTTTGGGATAGTAATAATAATACTAGCTTATTTATGTTACATAATAAAAAAAAACAAAACGTATTTGTTCCTTTCAGTATCATTTATTTTTTTCGCATTTTCTCACATTGTGGCTCTATTTGATATAGGAGAAAAGCTAACAATATTTTTCGTTATTATTCGACTAAGTGCATATTTATTTATCTTTTTAGCAATCATTTCATCTAAAAATAAAAAATTTCTAGCCCAACTAAACAAATATGTAAGTAAGCCATCCTTTCAAGTTTCTATAGTCATAATTTCAATTTTTGCATTAATTATAATGTTTAGCTTTCCTCAAGCAGATTTTCGGTCAAGCGATACCTACCGAATAATAGAACCTATAAATCCACAAATTTCTGATGAAAAAATAGTTGAGCTAAAAACGGGAATATTTATAAAAAATTTCCCTGTTTTCGACACAACTAATAATGATTTTATAATGAATGCAATAGTTTGGTTTGAATTTGATCCACACTTAATTTCCATCGAAAATATCGAAAAATTTTCTTTCGAAAAAGGAACAATACTCGAAAAATCAAAACCCGAAGTTAAGATAATAAACGAAAAACTATTTGCCCGATATAAAGTTAAAATTCAATTTCAAAGTAATTTAAATTATGATTTATTCCCTATAGAAGATCACACTATTTCTATAGCCTTAATTAACACACACTTAAATCCAAAAGAGATAGTTTTAATTTCTAACAATTCCAACTTATTGATTAAGGATAAAATTTTTACGGGAGATTGGAAACAAATAAATAGCGAAGTTTATTATGGTTATTCTATATCTCAAATCGATAAATTTAATCCAGAAAAAACTTCTACTTACCCAACGGTAGTTTTTTTAATTGATTTTGAAAAAACAGGAGTAAAAGACTCTTTAATTATATTTGTTCCTTTGTACATAGCATTATTTTTGAGTCTTTTTTCTTTAATATTATCAATAAATAATACTAAAGGAATGCTTTCATTATCTGTTGGAAGTATTTCGGCATTACTTTTTGATTTGTTTATTCTAGAAAAACTCACTCCAGATGTAAGTTACTTTACTTTATCCGATAAAATTTTCGCAATACTTTTAGTCAGCGTATTTGCTATTCTATTATTCAATATGTTTGTAATAAGATTAGTTTCACTAAAAAAACATATCCCAAAATTAATAATCCTAAGAAATTACGCTTTTATATCGCTATTATTATTTATCATTTTATTTACCTATTATGTTCTTTTATAAAAAATTAATGAGGTAGCAAGTGAAATCAAAAACTATTTTAACATCACTTTTGTTATCTTTTCTAATGATAACAAACAACCTAAGCGCATTTAAAAATCTGTCAGAAATAAATCAGTTCAAAAAAAACTATGAAGAATATCCAAATATTGATAATAACAACTATCTAAAACCAGATTATTCTTCTTACTATAAAAAAATAGTACCAACAGGAATAAACTACCCCGTACTGAAAATTCTGGATTTTATTGGACTAAAAAAAGAATTATGGTCAGCAAATAATTTTAAAAATTCACTAACAGATATAATCAACCAAAGAAAAAAGCTTGGTTATAATAAAAATTATGTTATAAAAATCACCCCCAGACAGAAAACCGATTTTATTATTTTTGGCGACTTACAAGGAGCCTTTCATTCATTAGCAAGAGACCTAAATGAATTAAATCAACTAAAAATTATTAATGAAGAATTCGAAATTATAAAACCAGATACTTTTCTTATATTTAATGGAAACGTAATCAGCAAATCTCCATACATAATGGAAACTCTCTCAAGTGTTTTGCATTTAATGGAAAAAAATCCTGAAAAAGTATTCTTTATTAAGGGAAAGCATGAAATAAATGAGGGCTGGATCAACTTAGGCTTAAAGAAAGAATTGCAATCTAAAGCATCATACGTTTCGGACGAAAAAATACCTTTAAATGCAGAAATAAACCAATTTATTAATACTCTTCCTCTTGCTGTTTATATAGATTATGGATTCAAACAAAAAAAAGATCTCATTCGTATTTCTAACTTTGGTCGTGCAAATAAAGAATTAGATGAATCATATTTTTATGATTTCTTAAAAAAAGACTCGCAACAACAAATAGATATTTTTGACTTATCAAAGAAAAAATATACAGATAAATCAATTGAAATTAACGCAATAATAAAAGGTTTAGACCGAACATTTAAATATCAAAAAACCGATGGACTCGAGCATCTTTATCCAGACAAAGGTGCAACCGCATGGTCTATATTTTCTTCTCCCACCTTACCAAATCAAAAACTATATAACTTTTATAACGATGCCTTTGCGATATTAAAAATAAAAATAGATCACAATCCAATAATTACACTTTACAAACAAAGTACAGAAAAGCCCCAAGGCTACGTAACAAAAACTTATAATTTACTTACAGAAGAAATATTAGAAAAAGAAGAAATTCAAATTTCAGATCAAAAAGAAATAGAAACCGAAGCAGAAACAATTAATATTGGAACAACACTAGATCTATCTGCCGAATTATCTGATCTAGGAAAAAACATACTCACTGGAATGTTAACAGCTATAAATAATTATAATAAAACAAGCAAGTTTAAAATTAAGCTTAATGCTTTAGATGATAAATACAATCCAGAAATTGCCCAAGAAAATATAAAAATTTTACTCAAGAAAGACATTGATATTATTCTTACTCCGGTTGGAAGCTATCCCTTAGAAGGTTATATATCTTATGTAAAAGATAATGAAATTCTTGTTCTTTTTCCTGATGCAACTTCACCTATATTTAGAACGCCGGACTTAAAAAACATCGTTCATTATTTTGCGTCTTCGTTTGATGAAGCAAAGATTTTAACCGATTACTTAATAAAAGAAATGAATATTAAAAAAATAGCGGTATTCTATCAACAAGATTCTGTTTGTAATAATGCCTTTCGGGGAGCTACAGAAATATTTAAAAAACATAACTTGCAAGAAGGTAAGGATTGGATTGCTGCTTCTCACCGAGTAAAATCCTTAGAAATGGATGCCGCGATAAAAGAAATGCGCAAATTTAAACCCAAAGCAATTTTATTTTTTTCTATTCAAACTCCAGTAAAAAAACTTATCGAAAAACTAGGACCAACTTTTATTTTTGGTAAAACAATTGCTGGATTTTCACCACTATCTGGACCAGAATTTGCAAAATTCACAAAACTCCGAAATCTTAAATTCGTATCAACATTATTAACTCCAGATGCAAAAACAAGCGATCTTCCAATTGTTGAAGAATACAGAAAATTAACCCCAAGCTCTGACCTAAATAATTTATCATTAGAAGGTTTTATAACGGCTAGTATTTTTACTGATATTTTAAATAAAATAGAAGGCAAAATTACCAAAGAAAAGATACTCACAGCAATTGAATCAATTAAAAATTATGACTTTAAGGGCTTAGCTCTTAATTTCAATGCCCAAACAAGAGAACTCGGCAAAAATAATGTCTGGATTAAAAAAACGGATGATCAAACTATTTTATATACATTAGAAGATGGAGAAAAAGAAAAAGCTATTTTAAAAACAGAAGAAATTAAAGTTGCCAAACCTAAAGAAAAGCTCGCCAAGAAATCTAAAACTGACAAGCAATCTATAAAAATAGGAACAACAATGGATTTATCTGCGGAATTAGCAGATCTTGGTCAAAATGTATTAGATGGAATGAGACTTAAAATAAAAGATTCCAATAAAACAAGTAATATTAAAATAGAACTTACACCTATGGATGATAAATATAATCCTAATCTGGCAAAAGAAAATATTGAAATATTATTAAAACAAGGGATTGATATACTTCTTACTCCTGTTGGCAGCAACCAATTAGAAAACTATCTTCCCTTAATTGAAGAGGAAAAAATTCTTGTTTTGTTTCCCGAAGCAACTGCTTATAAATTCCGAAGATCTGATCTTAAATATTTAGTTCATTATTTTGCATCATCAAGACAAGACGGAAAAACTATTATCGATTATATGATTAAAGAGCTTGGACCTAAAAGAATAGTTTTATTTTATCAACCAGAAGCTTTTAGCTTATCAGAGCTTGCAGGAGCCAAAGAAATCTTAGCAAAAAACAATCTTAAAGAAGGTATTGATTGGATTGCTGTTTCTCATCCCGCAAATACTATAGATGTTGAAAATGCAGTAAATGAAACTTTAAAGTTTGTGCCCGAAGCAATAGCTCTTTTATCTGTTCCAACTCCATCAAAAAAATTCATAGAAAAATTAGGAGCAAGTTTTATAGTAGATAAAACTATTTTAGGTGCAGCAACTTGTTCTGGGCCAGAATTTACTAAGTTTGCAAAATTAAGAAACATTCAATACTACTACACACAGCTAGCTCCATCACCAAAACAAACCGGGCTTGAAATTGTTAAAGAATTTAATGACGTATGCAAAAAATATGAATTTGATCCAAATAACGTTTTTGCATTAGAAGGTTTTATAAGCTCTAGTATTTTTATTGATATTTTAAACAAAATTGAAGGCGCAATAACTAAAGAAAAAATATTAAAAACAATTGAGTCAATTAAAGATTACAACTTTAAGGGCCTAAAACTTAATTTTAATCCAAAAACAAGAGAAATTAGCAAAAATAATATTTGGATTACAAATCCCAATGGTAAGACAATTACTTATGAAGCGGATAAAACAACTGAAACCAAAGATGAAAAATTAAAAAACGTAATTAAAATCGGCACAACAATGGATATTTCTAGCGCTTCTTCTGAATTAGGACGAAACTTACTAAAAGGAATATTCCTAAAAATAAAACACCAAAACGAAAGCGGTGGAATAAATGGCAAGACTATAAAGCTTAATCTTAAAGACGACAAATACGAACCTTCTCAAACAAAAAAAAACATAGAAGAATTTATCGAAGAAGGCATAAACATCATTCCATTTTCTACGGGAAGCTTCTCATTTAAAGAAGCCATTCCTTTTATTAAAGAAGGCAAAATATCAGCATTTTTTCCAAATGCAAATGCACCAATTTTTTATAATCCTAATTTAAAAAATATTGTTAATTTTATATCACAAAGCTTTTATGAAGGAAAAGTTTTAGCTGATTATTTTGTTGAAAAGGTTAAATCCGAAAAAGTTGTATTATTACACCAAACAGACGTTTATAGTCAAGATGTCTTAAAGGCAGTAAAAGAAGTCCTTGAAAAAAATAACTATGCCAGTAAAAACATCTTAGAAATAGCCCAAAAGCCACACAGTATAGTAAGCGATAAAGACATTGAAAAGGTCAAAGCGTTCAGACCGAACGCAATTTTTCTTATTTCCTTTTATAAACCCGCACAAAATTTTCTTAAAAGACTTGGTGTAGACTTTCTTATCAATAAAAAGGTTTTTGGAGCAGACGTCTTATCTGGTCCGGAATTTAGAAATTATATTAACGACAAAAATATAAATTATACATATGTTCAAACAATGCCTAGTTTAAACAATAGCCTTGAAATCACAAAAGAATATATAGATATAGCTAACAAATCAGGAGAACAGCCCAACCCCTTCGCCCTAAAAGGTTATATCATTTCAAGCATATTTATAGATTTAATACTAAAAAACATCGAAGGCGAAATAACACAACAAAAATTAATTGAACAAGCAGAATCTATTAAAAACATTAATTATAAGGGGCTTCCTTTAAATTTTGATCCAATGAAAAGAAATATTTATCATCAAATGTGGCTCTATACTGATAAAGGTGAAATTATACAAACTGATATTTACAAAAAAGTAAACCAAGCCGCAAGAAAAGAAGATAAGCCAGAAGAAAAAATTAAAATTAAAAATGAAATCAATATTGGAACGACAATGGATATTTCTTCCGAAACAGAAAGAAGCCTTCTGAAGGGATTGTTTTTTAAGATTAGAGAACAAAATGAAGCTGGTGGAATAAATGGCAAAAGTATAAAATTTGAATATAAAGATGATAAATATTTACCAAATCAAGCAAGAAAAAACATAGAAGAATTTATTCAAGATAATATTCGTATCTTCTTATCTCCTGTTGGTAGCTATTCATTTTCAGCAGCAATTCCATTTATTAAAGAAGATGAAATTACAGCCTTTTTTACTGATGCTAATGCTCCAATTTTTTATAATCCTAATTTAAAAAATATTATTAACTTTATGCCAAGCTCTTTTTACGAAGGAACAGTTTTAGTAGACTATCTAATTGAAAAAATTAAACCCGGGAAAATTGCAATCTTAAGCCAAAAAGAAGACTTATATAGTCAAGGTGCCCTTGATGGAGCCAAAGAAACTCTTAGAAAAAATAATTATAAAGATGAAGATATTCTAGAAATAAGCAATTACCCAAATGATAAAGTTAGTAATGAAGACATTAATAAAGTTAAAAATTTTAAACCAAACGCAATTTTATTAATTTCATTCCCTAAACCATCCAAAAATTTTCTAAAAAGACTTGGTCCTGTTTTTTTATTAAACAAACAAATACTAGGAGTAGATGCTTGCTCTGGATCAGATTTTTTAAAATATATTGAAAATAACAACCTGAATTACACATATATTCAAACAATGCCAAACCTAGACCGTGATCTTGAAATTGTTACGGAATATAAAGATATAGTATCTAAAGCAGAAGAAAAACCAAATCCGTTTAGTCTAAAAGGTTTTATAATTTCAAGCATATTTATAGATTTAATACTAAAAAAAATTGAAGGCGAAATAACAAGATCAAAATTAATCAAACAAGCAGAATCTATTAAAAATATAAGCTATAAAGGAATTAAGTTAAATTTTGATCCTAATGAAAGAAATATTTATCAAACACTGTGGCTATATACAAATAAGGGTGAAGTTTTTGAAAAAAACATTCACAAAATTTTAGCTGCAAAAAAAGAAGATATTAAAGCAATTACAACTAAAGATGAAATTAATATTGGTACAACCATGGATCTTTCTGCAGAAATCAAAGATCATGGAACAAGCATGCTTGCCGGATTAAATTTACGAATAAATAAAGAAAATAAAGCCGGAGGGATCAAGGGCAAAAAAATTAAATTAACCTCTCTTGATGATAAATATAAACCCCATATTGCAAAAAAAAATATTGAAAAACTCTTACAACAAAATATTGATATAATTCTAAGTCCTATCGGAAGTTATACACTGAATGGATATTTAGATATTATCAAAGATAAAAAAATTGCAGTTTTTTTTCCTAGAGCTGTATCTCCAATATTTAGGAATCCCGACTACACAAATTTAATTCATTTTTTTCCATCATCTCAAGAAGAAAGTAAAGCACTAACCGAATATTTATTAAAAAAACAAATCCCAGGGAAAATTGCCATTTTCTACCAGAACGAACCCTATTCACAGGGAGCACTCAAAGGAGCCGAAAAAGTATTAAAAGCTAACGGATTAAAAGAAGGAACTGACTGGATTAAAACAGCCCATGCACCAAATTCTATAAAAATAGAAAAAGCAGCCAATAAGATTATAGAATTTCAACCAAATACAATTTTACTTTTATCGGTTGATTTACCAACAAGAGCACTTATAAAGAAACTAGGAATAGGTTTTTTATATAATAGAAAAACTTTGGGCATTGTTTCCAACTCTGAATTTGAAAACTTTATGGACAAAAGAAAATTGAAATATACGCATACCCAGTTTGTGCCAAATTTACAAAGTGATGAAATAAAAATTCTTAATGAATATAAACAAGAAGCACTTAAGCATAATGAAAAAGTAAATCGAATAGGGCTAGAAGGATATTTAACTGCAAGTCTCTTTATTGATTTACTTAAGAAAATCGATGGCGAAATAACAAAAGAAAAAATACTCGAAAAAGCAAAAAAAATTAAAGATTTCGATCTGGATGGATTAAAATTAAATTTTAATCCAAAAACAAACAGTGTTGCAACATCTTTGTGGCTAAATTTGGGAAACGATAAATTCGAAAAAAAAGAATTAAGAATATTTGAAAAAACACCCAAAATTATAAAACCTGATAATTCAATTACTGAGAAAAATTTTAAATAAAATTATTTTTTCTTTTTGAAAAAAAGAACATAAGGCTCTGCACCACCTGCATTTCCATCATCGCTTATTATTTGTTTAATTCTTTCATCGCTAATTTCTGTTCTTATAGAGTCATTATATAAAAACCATTGATTTAATTCAGGATTTCGAACAAATGAAAAATAATGGCCACCACTCGCATTTGATCCACTATGACATATAAAGCTCGTTAATTGATATTTTGCTGCATGCAATTCAAGCTCGTTAGAGTTAAACAACACAGGAGTTCTGTTTTTTTCGGTCACTCCACTTTCTGTAAACCTAAATCTTTTTAAATTCACTCTTAAAATCTCTGGACATGTGTCAATCTCAAGGTTCGAGCAAGCTTCTACTCCTCCACATCCATATGGACATTTACGTTCAATTTCTTCTTCCGCTGAAAAAGCTTCTATACATTCATTCAAACTAATTTCTTTTAACCCAATAGGAAGTTGAACATCTAAACTTTTGGCATTATCAACAGAAATATGATCCTCTTTTTTACACCCAGAACAAGTGGATTTTCTTTTTAATACAATATCAAAATCTTTTACTTCTAATCCTTTTGCCCAACATTCATTAATAATTTCACCTGAAAGCTTGGTTATAAATTCACTTGAATCTTGTTGCTTATAAAGACGATAAGGTTGCTGATCCCTAAAAAATTTAGGAATAGCTGTTTCAAAAAATTCTTTTGGAACATAAGCCCTTTCACTTTTTCTTAAATTTTCTAATACTTCTATAAAATTAAAAATTACACGGCTATCTTTAAATTCTTCTTTGTTAGAAATCAAAAACTCTTTAAATTTATAAGACATACTATTAATAAAGCACTGTAATCCTGAATTCATATAACAGGTATTACCAAGATTTCTAAGCCCTGAATTTACAATTAAATCTTCACTGGTCACATCAGGATTTTTAACGCTTAAACAACCACTTTCTTTAGATTTCGGATCTTTTTCGTCAGAAAACATTCTCTTTAAATATGGAATTATAAAAGATGCTAATATTCCAACACCAACAATCCCGCCTGCAATAAAAAAACCTCTGTATTCTTCTATAAATTTTTTTGGCTGGTAATAAATATAATCAAGTAATTTTTCTGAAAATGAAAATTGTAAAAAATCATCCTTTAAAACTTCACCAAGCAATAATAAATTAAATGCTTTTATATCATTGCATAATGATATTTCACTTTCATTAAAAAATTGTTTTCGGATCTTAAAATAAAGATTCAATTTTTTATTAAAACTATTTATTTTTTCTGCTAAATCACGAATATCAGCAGGATTGAGTTCATTTATGGTTTTAAAACTTTGGCAGATTTTTAAAAACTGATACCAGATTCCTGGATTATAAGAAAACATGCCATTTTCAAAACGATGAATAATACTTTCAGTTAAATCTAATAATGTATTTACATCTTCTAATATCTGTATTGGTTTATCGGGTAAGCATTCTTGTTGCTGCAAATGTTCTATTGATTCTTTTGCATTATTTAAAAAACAAAAAACAGGTAAATCCTGAACAAATAAATTTTGATTGTTATTTAAAGCACTCGAATTACATAAAGTCACAAAACTAAATAAAAAAATAAAAAACAATTTTTGATAAATTTTATAAAACATAAATTATTCATACTTTAAAGTTAAATGTTTTTTTCTTTACAAATTAACCCGTCCCAAAGTATTTTAGAAGAAGGGAAAGGGATGTAAAAGCTTATGTTTTTTAATAAAACAGTCAATTCTTAAACTTATTAGGGAATATTCATATGGAAAATAATAAAAAAGGAACATTGTTTGTAATATCTGGACCATCTGGGGTAGGAAAAACAACTTTAGCAAAGGAAGCAATTCTAAGAATTGCAAAAGATTTTGATATATCAAAAATTGCAACACATACAACAAGGGCAAAAAGAGATGGCGAAGTCGACTGTAAAGATTATTTCTTTTTATCAGCAGAAGAATTTGATAAAAAATTCAAAGAAGGTTTTTTCTTAGAATCTACAAAATATGATGGTCATATGTACGGATCACCAATATCTGCAATATCTGATCTTGAATTAGGAAATTCATTTGTTATTGTTACTGATATTGAAGGGGTAAAAAACATTGCCCACCTTCATAACAACAGCGTTTTTATTTGGGTTAATCCTCCAAGTATTAAAGACCTCGAAAAAAGAATTATAAAAAGAAGTGGTCACAGCGAAAAAATTCTAAAAGATCGATTAGCTTTAGCTGAAAAAGAAATGAAAGAAGCTCACGACAGAGCAAGAGTAATAAACTATTTTCTTGTTAATGAAGTTTTTGAAGAATCTGTTCAAGAGCTAGAAAAAATTATTAAAAATGTTTTGAACGGTAATATTTCTTTAGAAAAAGAACCTATTAAATAAAATAAGATAAAATTAAAAAAAGCATGCCTAATTTTTTTGGGCATGCTTTTTTTAAATAACTCAAGTCTTTTAAATTCTTTGATCAGCATTTAATATCTGACGTATATCATCGCTTTGAGTAATACCTAAAGCAACATTAATTCCTTCTCTATTTACTAAATGTGCCATTCTTTCGCTCAAAAGAATCCTTATAACATCAATGTGCCCAGCAACCGTAACTTCAGCTAAAGCATCATTTGCTGTAAATTCATCTATTAAATCTAAAGTCATTTGATTATTAATGATAGTCTGTAAAGCTTCGCAATGTCCATTTATTGCAGCAAACCTAAGTGCTGCATTTGCTCCATAATTTACTTCACCAAAACGATCTTCTGGTATCAAATCCGGATCTTCCATGTAAGACTTTATCAAATGTTTAATTCTTTCATGATTCAACATAGGTCTAAGAAAATCTACAAGACCTTTATCTGCAGCAATAACAAAAGCCTCATTAACAGCATAATCTTCTAATAAATTAAAAAGTCTTTTATTTGATAAACATTCTAAACAAATATCTAAATTTCCTTTATCTACTGCAGAAATAAAAGATGTATTAAAAGCAACATCACCTAATACATCAAAACTTACGGGATGGTTAATCAAATATTTAAAACATTCAAAATATTGTCCTTCAACAGACATAATAATCGCCATATCTACCCCATAACAATATTGATCTTCAACATCTTCCAGACTAACAGCAGCATCTTTTATAAATAAACTTGATTCAGGATTATTAAGTAGTTCTTGAATAATATTTAAACATCCATAAGTTGCAGCAATAGTCAAAGCCTTATTTACAGATAATTCATCAAAATTTCCTGCTTCAATGAATTTTCTTAAATTTAGAATTTCAAATAATTGAGCACTATTTAAGTTATGAATATCTAAATTATCAACATTAATTCTATTTCCCAAAATTCTTCTTCTTTCAAGAAACGTTGATAAATTACTAATATTATCAATAGGAACAATTCTATTGTCTTCTCGACTTTTTCTAATATCTTCTCGTGCTTTGACTCTTCTTTGAAACAATTCTGCTGAAGCATCAGCTACTTCACCAGCACCCCTTTTCATAGCATTTGAGTTTAAAAAAGCTATGTTTGCTACCAATAAACCCAAAATTACCTTATTCAATTTTTTCATAAAAACCTCCAAATTTCGCTTATTATAAACAATATTATACTTACTTACGTTATTAAACCAAATAGACAACTAAAGCACAAAGGCCATGGTCCCAAGATTTCAAATTGACCTAAAAACCTCTTTTTTAGCAAAAATCACATCAAAACACATCCTGTAGGATGCATTTTTCTCATTTACTCGTCATTTTCTTTGTATATAAGACCTGTAGCATTCTTTAAAAAATCCCACAAAAAACTCTCCGAATCCAATTTGATATTGATTAGAATCAACAGAATAATTTTGAATAGATTTTTTTTCACAACAGAAGCATTTTTTGCACCTTTGGCTTTAAGAAAAATAACTATTTCAGGCTTCAAACCCGTTGCCCCTTCAAAATCTGCTCCATCAACTTCAGCACTTATTATTTCGCCATCTTTTTCGGCAAAAAATTTTGCATCTTGTAAATTCGCATTAATCAACTTCGCATTTGTTAGATTACATTTGCTCAAATCCGAATTATACAAATCTGCATCACTTAAATCTGTATTATATAATTTCGCTCCGATTAATTTAGCTTTTTGAAATATTGTTTCCTCACACATCACACCTTCAAGATTCGCATCTACAAATTTAGCGTGAAACAAGTCTACGCGAAATAAATCAGCATTGGAAAAATCTGTTCTTCTAAATTTGGCATATCTAAACTTTTTATATCTCAATTTTGCATGACGAAAACTATCGCAATGAATCGAACCTAATGTAAAAAGGCAAGCAAATAAACAAATTATACGCTTCATAAAAAATCCTACAATTATTTATAGTCACTATTTTTACCAATAGGAATTGGACTATAACAAAAAAAAGAAGAGTGATAAAATCCTCACTCTTCTTAAATACTAATTTATGATTTTTTATTTAAACTTTTAAATAGCAATTCCATAAGTAAAAATTAATGTTCATTCCGGAAAGATTATTTTTTAAGATGTATTTTAGCTACTTTGCTATTAGGATTTTCCTTAAGAATATTGTTAGCAATTCTCTTTGCTTCTTCATCACTAATAAGTTTTTCAGGAATAACATTAAAAAACAATAACGCTTCTTTTAAGGTTATATCATTAGGTTTTAACTCTATTGCCCTTTTAATGTGATATAAAGAAGTTTGGCAACTTCCTATCCAGTGTGGAAATGCAATATTTAATAATTCTGAAGCTAAACAATGAAATTCTACAGTCTCATTATTTTTAATTAAAAAACAAATAAATGAATATGCGCAAAGACTCTCTTCGTCACAACCTATTTCAAAAATTATTTTTTCAAATATATCTTTATTAACTTTATCTAAGAAATATTTTGCTTCTAAAAACTCTCCCGATAAAATCAAATTTTTCATTTTACTTTCAACGGTTATTTTATCCATGCATTTCCAATCTTTATTGTTCCATCTAATAATTTCTTATAAGTTACTTGTACTAATATTATCATTTATCATTTTAACCTTGGATGTACCGCTTTTATATATTTCTTCCTGACCTGTTTCTAAAACTTCTATAATAATATTTCTAATCTTACTCCAGTTTTTATCTGAAACAAGTTTTTCCCATTTATGATTAGATAATTTACTTCCATTAATTATATGATCTATTTTATTGCTTTTAAATCTATTCAGCTCCTGTAAAATTTTATCCTTATTAAATTGTTCTTTTAGTGTTTTAAAGGATCTAGAAGTTACTTCAGTTAACTTTTCAACATCCTTAAAATATTCTGAAGGATTTTTCTTAGAATCTACAAAATATGATGGCCATATGTACAGATCACCAATATCTGCAATATCTGATCTTGAACTTGGAAATTCATTTGTTATTGTTACTGATATCGAAGGAGTAAAAAACATTGCCAGTCTTCACAATAACAGTGTTTTTATTTGGGTTAATCCTCCAAGTATTAAAGATTTAGAAAGAAGAATTGTAAAAAGAAGTGGTCATAACGAAAAAATTCTAAAAGATCGATTAGCTTTAGCTGAAAAAGAAATGAAAGAAGCTCATGATAGAGCAAGAGTGATAAACTATTTTCTTGTAAATGAAGTTTTTGAAGAATCTGTTCAAGAATTAGAAAAAATTATTAAAAATGTTTTAAATGGAAATATTTCTTTGGAAAAAGAACCTATTAAATAAAAAAAACATTAGTTATTAAAAAAGGCATGCTCTAATTTGCGCATGCCTTTTTTATTTCAAGACTCAAATTTGTGCACAAGCTCTTTCAATTTTAAAGAGCTAAAACTCTGTAAAAGTTTTTTATTTATTGATATTAGATAATAACTTTTCCAGATTTACTAATCGAATCACCTACAATTTTTATAACATTTCCTAATCTTTCAAAGTCAAGAGTAGTTGGCGGATTTTTATCATCTAAAATTTTTTCCAACCAATTCCAGTCATCAATAAAAGATCCAACAATAAACTTTGGTGATTCAATATTAAAATTATATAAATCCTCAGCACCCCAATAATAATCTACATCAACTTCTATATCTTCTAATCCCGATTGTTCTGCTTTTGCTAAAATTTTTTCACATAAATATTTCAAATCATTAATTGATATTTTCATAACTTATTACTCCTTTAATTTAAGCAGTTCATTTATTTTATCTAAATCTCCACGCTGTCTTTGTATCTGTCTTTTAAGTTCTTTTGTTCTACCTTGAATTATTTTTTGTCTTATATCCTGAGAAACGTTTTTCAATATACCAAGATTATCACATTTATCAGGATTACTTATATATGCAGCTAATTTTTCTACATGTTCCTTAACTAACAACTCATGAGATACTTTAGACTTAAGCAATTGATCTTTGCTTTGATTTAGAAAATTACTTCCTTTGCTAATCTTAATCTTCTCTGCAACTTTAATTTCTTTAGAAACAACTTCAGTTAACTTTTTTACATCTTTAAAATATTCCGGTGGAACTTGTAATGCAACAAGATCGCCAACAAGTACTAATTCAGGTTCTCCCTTAACAACATTAATAACATTTCTTAATGCATCTTTTCCGTATTCCAAGCCAACTTTTAAAACTTCGCCAGCTTCCTGCAGTGCCATCTTAATTGGATTGATTACTGTATTTATAGCATTAGATGTTGCTTGAAAATATTTTTCAGCCAGTGTTAACTCTTCAAAACTTTTTGATAACATTGATATTTTTTTGAGTTTCGCAAATTTAGTTAATTTGGATAATCCAATGGGAATAAGAAGCTCAACAATTGTTGCAACGGCTTCTTTAGGATTTTCTTTTATGCAATTTACAAGTATACATGGGAAGTCGGTTGCTTTCTGAACCATATTTGTGGGATTTGAAAGTGAAAATGGATCATCTACTGCAACACTTACTACTTCGAATAAAGCTTGTCCAAGGGATATTCCTGCATAACATAGCGGCTTTAAAAAAGCATCTATAGGATGAACAAATGGCTTAATTGAATTTGTTAAACCAATTTTTAGCCCACCAACCAATATTTCTTCTGCTTTTAAAAGATAATGAGAAAAATCTGAAAGATGAAATGCTACGTTTGCTGATGATTGTACTTTTGCAAGTGCTGTAAAATGTAAAATCATTCCAGAAAAAGCTTCAACATTTTCATTATCATGACATTGAGTTTGAAGATCGATTGCAGATTTTCTAATTTCACAAAGTTCTTCATGCAGTTGTTTATCTAACTCTCCTCCATAACAATAACTAAAAAACTCTGCATTAGAATCTGTAAATTTATAATTTTTTATTTGATTGGAATAATCAAATTGTTTTCCATTTTGATCAATGGAATTATTGAAAGCCTTTCTTCTTTGCTGATAACGATTTGCTAATTCAACATCAGAATCACTTGTTGAAATATAAAATGCTTCTTCGAAATCTTTTTTTGAATTTACTGAAGCATTTAAATTATTATTATTTTTTTTAATTCTTTCTAATCGTTCAATTTCTTGTTTTGCTTCTTCAGACTGTTGAATTTCATCTTTTAAAAAGTCTCTGAAGGCTTTCTTATCTCTATTATCTGTAATTTTTTCTTTAAAAATAGAAACAACCTTTTGAACAAAACCTTTATAATGGGAATCATTTTCATGTCCATCAATATAATCTAACTCATCAACCAAATGACTAAATTTTTTATCTGAATAATATTTTTGCAAGGTTGTTCTTATATAATTTTCATAGCCAGAAAAATTTCTTATTAATTCTAAAAAATTAGAACAACAATATAAATTGTGTTGTCTTAAAACATAAGTATCAAAATCTTCTTTAGCTTGACTAGCTTCTATTTCCCTTTGTCTACTTAAATATTGAATTAAATTATCTTGCGAAAAATGCCTGATTATACTCAAACCACTAGAATCCATTGGCAAATTGTTTTGTACTGCTAAATATTTCTGTAAAACTTTATATTCAGAATAATGAGACTCTAAAAAATAATTATTTTCAGCCTTTGCATTTGTATTAAATTTTGATTGATTAGTAACTTGTTGATTTGATTGGTATATATTCAATGTTATAAAGTGATGATCATGTGAAAACAAAATACTGGTATTAATAAAATGTAAAAGTATTGGTAGTAAAAAATATTCGCTCTTCATCTTCGTTGTATATATAATCTGTAGCATTCTTTGAAAAATTCCACAAAAAACTCTCCGAATCCAATTTGATATTGATTAGGATCAACAGAATAATTTTGAATAGATTTTTTTTTCACAACAGAAGCATTTTTTGCACCTTTGGCTTTAAGACAAAAAACTATTTCGGGCTTCAAACCCGTTGCCCCTTCAAAATCTGCACCATCAACTTCAGCGCTTATTATTTCGCCATCTTTTTCGGCAAAAAATTTTGTATCTTGTAAATTCGCATTAATCAACTTCGCATTTGTTAGATTACATCTGCTCAAATCCGAATTATGTAAATCAGCATTACTTAAATCTGCATCTGTGAAATCACTATCATTTAAATCTGTATCATATAATTTTGCTCCAATTAATTCCGATCTTTGAAATAATGTTTTTTCGAAATCTACGCCAACCAAATCTGCGTTTGTTAAATCTACGTCCGACAAATTTGCTTCTGACAAATCTGCTTCTGACAAATCTGCTTCCGACAAATCTGCTTCTGACAAATCTGCTTCCGACAAATCTGCTCCTCTCAATTTTGCAAATCTTAAATTCGCAAAACGAAAATTTGCAAAACGAAAATTATAACGATTGCACCAAGAACCAACTAAATTTTCTCCCACAAAATTGTACCCAACCCAATTAGTTTTGCTACTTAAATCAAATTCACAATAGATTGAACCAAATAAAAAAAAATAAACCAATAAACAGATTATTCGCTTCATAAAAAAATCCTAAAATTATTTATAATCACTATTACCAATAGAAATTGGACTATAGCAAAAAAAAAGAAGAGTGATAATTTTCTCACTCTTCTTAAGTATTATTTATGATTTTTTATTTAGACCCTTAAATAGCAATTCCATAATTAAAGTTAGGCAAAACTTGATTTCGAATTCCCGCTATAAAAAACGGTATCAATCTAACACACCATGCGGAAGCATTTGCTATATTTGGTGCAGCCATTTTGGAAATATTATCAACAGCTTGTTTTAGCATCTCTTTTATTAAAGATATTGTTGCATAGCCGGCACCACCAACGAAAGCGATTTCGGCAACAGCAGCTTTATTATCAAAAACACTCTCGACAACCCCTTCGGCCGCATCCTTAGCAAAAATAATAGTTGTATCAGCCACAGCCTTAGAATTACCTTTAACGAAACTGCCAAAGAAATTCTTTAACACTTCTGAATCAAAATAAGCACAATATAACGCAATGAACGGTGCAGCGATAACAATAAAAGCTATAGCTGTTTTTTTTGAAGTTAACTTATCGGCTCTATCAACTGTAAATATAAAAATAGATTTAATTATTGTAAGAAGCGAAGTAGAAAGATATTTGGCCTGATCCAAACTACCTTGAGGTTTTGGTAACGACGATAACGGCAATGTAAGTTTTTTTTGTAATTCATCAAAACTTCGTTGCAAAGTTTCCAATGCAGCAGCATCAACTAAAACTTTTGCAGGATTTTGTTTAGTGTCTTGTGATAAAACATTCGAATAGCTAGAAAATAAGATAATAGAACTTAGAATCAGAAATAACTTTTTCATAAAAGTTTTCTCCCCCATTTAAAAAATCCCTAAATTGTTGTTTTGCCCTACTTTTATTATATAGAAACAGCGGAGTTTAACAATAAAAACTATGATTTCGCGACAAGTAGAAACACTATAATTGGTTAAACTGTCATTGCTAATACATGGAGTAACCTGATTTACTATAAAATACGTTTATCTCAAATTGGGGCACAGACTGTGCCCTTTTTATAAAGCCGATAAAATGTACATATTCATGAAAAATTGGTTTTCGTAATTTTGAAAAATCGGTAGTAAATGAAATAGTCGCACAGCTTGTGCGACTATTTCATAATCTCAAAAGAAAATTTGTATTCTGTAATTTTATGCCTTTTTAATTTCTTGTCTATAAAACAAGAATAAACCAACCATTACGCAGGCTAAAGAAACAAAATAATGCCAAGTTATTTGCTCATTCAAAAAGAACCAACCATAAAATGCACCAAAGATTGGGCATAAAAAACCAGCACTAATAACAAATGTTATCGAATACTTTGTAAGCAACCAACCATAAAAATTATAAACTACGATATTTGCAACAAGGATCAACAGTAAAGTCCATGTTAAAAATGGCCAAAAATCAAAAATAGGAGATGTTGATACTCCTTCAAATACAATCGATGTAAAAAAACTTAATATTCCACCAACAAGCATGGCAACACCATTAATCATTAATAATGAATACCCCTTGTCCATTAATTGTTTTACAACAAACCATGCGTAAGCCGCACTAACAACGGCAAAAAGTAAAACAACTTCGGGCAAAGACATCGAAAACAATTGCATTCCAGATTCACGCATATCGGTTTGCGTTAAAAAGATAGGAATTAATCCCAAAACACCGATTAGCATTCCTAAAAATTTTTGTAATCCTAATCTTTCTTTTAATAAAAAATAAGAAAGTATTGCAGCAATAAAAGGAGTTGCTGAATAAATTAAGTTTGTCTTGGATGAACTTATGTATTGCAAAGCCCAGAACTCTAAAATAAATGCAAAATAAATATGGAAAAGTGAAACTTTTGCAAATAGTAACCAGTCCTTTTTTTCTAAATAAAATTTTTCACGTTTAAAAAAATATAGATAACCTAAAAGCAAAAGTCCTGCCAAAGTCATACGAAACCCGATTAAGAAAAACGGTTTTGCATAAGCAAGAGCTGTTTTTGCAATAGTAAATGTAGACGCCAAAACGGCATATAAAAGAACAACTAGTAACACAAGATTCTCCTTTTTTTTAAAAACTTATTGTTTGTTCTTATAGACAAAGTATAAAATACCGGAAAGAATAAAAACCGGCAAATAAAGAATTAATATTGAAAAGCTGTGAAGTGATTTATAAAGAGTTTGTGCCAAATTAAGAGTGATATAAGAAAACAAGAAAAACGAGCCCGATAACAATAAACTCATTAACAAATTACTTTTTCGTCGAGCAAAAATTATAATTCCCCACAATCCCAAAAATGGAAAAAAGAATTGCCATAAAATCTGTGCAATTCGCTTGTGATATTCGACAAAGGCTTCGTCTCTGTATTTTTTTATTTTTTTTAAATTATTCCAACTTAAAAACTTAAGTTGCTTATCTTGAATTTTTTCCGTGTCTTTTTGAAAAAAATTAGACAGATTTATTTCAGTTTTTTCAAAGCTGGCAAAATGATATTTATTTGAGCCAAGATTTTGAATTGTTCCATTTCTTAATACTAAAACATCATGCAATAAAAAACCCTTGCTCGCACATGCAATAAAACGATCTCCATTTTTTTCTTTGAAAATCATTAATATTTTTTCAAAATAAAGTTTTTTATCTTTTCTGAATTTGTTTTTAAAAAAAAAGTTTAATTCAGGAGTTAATGTATAAAACTTGTTTGGTTCAAGTTGATGGAATTGTGCTTTAGCTATCTTTAAAATAAGCTCTTTGCCTTTTTTATAACTTTGTGGAGCCCAAAATAAAATTAGAGGTGCATAAAAAAAAGTAATTGATAAAGAAAAAAACAGGGTTGTTAAGACCAATTGGTTTTTTGCTTTTTTAAAAAAAGAAAAAAATAGAAATTCATCTTTAACGAACAATTGACCAATTACAATTCCCGGCGTAAGACAGCTTGCTATCGGAATAGCAAATTGCGCCATTAGAGGAAACATTAATAAGAAAAGTTTAGGCGTAACGCTAATTGACGAAATTAACGGTAAACGAACAAAAAAGTCGCTTAAAGTCAGAATAAAAGCAAGTATTATAAAAAACAAAAAAAAGTTTTTATAATATTTTTTTAAAAAATGTAAAAATAACATCTATAAAAAAGTTTCTACTATTTATCAACAATATTTATACGTTCAATCTTTAACGTTTTTCCAGAAGTAGTGTCAACTTCCACCCAAACTCCATTAATGGCAAAAGGTTGCTCTGTTTCAACAGCAAATCGTGCAGGCATTTGTGTTAAAAAACGCTTAAGAATAATTTCCGTTTTCATACCAATAGCAGAATTAACAGCACCACTACAACCTAAATCTGAAATATAGCCTGTTCCATTTGGTAAAATTCTTTCATCAGCTGTCTGAACATGAGTATGTGTGCCAAAAAAGCCCGAAACTTTTCCATCAAGATATGATCCAAGAACTTGTTTTTCGGATGTTGCTTCTGCGTGAAAATCAACAAAAATAAGATTAGTTTTAGATCTTAAGAAAGTTAGCAACGACTCGGCAGTTCTAAAAGGACACTCTAAGTCTTCGTGCATAAAAACACGACCCTGCAAATTAACAACCGCAACAGTGTAGCCGTTAACATCAAAAAAAGAATATCCTTTTCCAGGACAGCCCGAAGGATAGTTTGCAGGTCTTATTAAATCAGTATTTTCATTTAAATAATTATATATCTCTTTATGCTTCCAAACATGATTGCCTGAAGTAACAACAGATACTCCAGCTTCTTTAAAGAATTTCATATTTTTGGGCATAATGCCAATACCGTTTTTGGCGGAATTTTCGCCATTAACAATAACAGCATCTATTTTGTATTGCTCTTTTAATCTTGGAAGCCATTTTGAAAAAACGTCTTCTCCTGGTTGTCCAATTAGATCCCCGATAAACATAAATCGTAAAGCCGTTGCCATGATTATTCTTTCTTTTTTTTAACAAATTAAAGATTATTTTGCATACTCGATAACTCTTTTTTCTCGTATCACATTAACTTTAATTTGTCCGGGAAAATTAACTTCTTTTTCTATCTGATTAGCAATATCGCGTGCAAGCATTTTAGCTTTTTCATCATCTAATAAGCATTCATCAACAATAATTCTAATTTCTCTTCCCGCTTGAAGAGCATATGCTTTTTTTACACCGTCAAATGTATTTGCTATTTCTTCTAGTTGCTCAAGACGTTTGATGTATGTTGCAAGAGTTTCTCTACGAGCACCGGGTCTTGATGCTGAAATTGCATCGGCAAGGTGAGTAATTAAACCATAGATATTTTTTGCAGGAACTTCTTCGTGGTGACTTGCAATTGCATTTACAACAATAGAATCTTCACCATATTTTTTAGCAAGATCCGCTCCAACTAAAGCATGAGGACCTTCAACTTCTGCAGAAACAGCTTTCCCCATGTCATGGAGCAAACCACAACGTGCAGCTAAGTCTTCATCCAGACCAAGTTCTCCGGCTATCATGCGAGCAAAGGATGCAACTTCTTTACTATGAACTAGATTGTTTTGAGTGAAACTCGTTCTAAAATGTAATTTTCCTAATAATTTGATGATTTCAGGATGAACACCCCTGAATCCGAATTCTAATACAGCTTGTTGTCCAATCTCTTGTATGCTGGTATCTATTTCGTCTTCGCATTGTTGTACAATTTCTTCAATACGTGTCGGATTTATTCTTCCATCTTGAATTAACTTATTCAATGCTCTTTTTGCAACTTCTCTTCGAATTGGATTGAACCCAGAAACAGTGATTACTTCTGGAGTATCACCAATAACAAATTCCATTCCTGTAGCCATTTCCAATGCCTTAATATTTCGACCTTCTTTACCTATAATTCTTCCCTTCATTTCTTCATTAGGCAATTGAATAATACTTGAAGAATGAAGAGTCACTTGTTCAGTAAGATAGCGCTGCATTGTCGTTGCAAGAATTCCAGTAACTTTTTCTTTAGCTTCAAGCTTTGTTTCTTCTTCTACCTTTGCCAACCACTGCTGACTATCAAGTTTTACTTCTTTTTCTAGAGATTCAAAAAGAATTCTTTTTGCGTCATCGCGAGTCATTCCACTTAATTGTTCTAACTTTGAAACAAGATCACTATATAATCTTTTAAGTTTTACTTCATCAGCACTTAAAATATCCAATCTACGAGATAAATCACGTTCTTTTTGCTGAAGTTCTTTTCGCAATTCATCAAGAACAACTTCTCTATGTTCGAGCATATCTTCTTTTTTCTGAATTTTATGCTGCATTCTTTGATGTTCAATTCTTTCTCTTTTGACTTCAAGATCAAAATCGCTACGTTTTTTATGAATTTCATTTTTAAGATTAGCAAGAGAATCACGCCTATCTCTTTCTGCGTTCTCTTTAGCTTTTCTAAGAATTTTTTGTGCAACTGCATTTACCTGACTAAGTTGCTTTTCTTTGGATTTATAATAAAAATACACAACTACAATGCCTCCAAGGGTCATTATAATTGATCCTAAACCTAAAATACCGTTCATATTCATTTTCCTATTTATTTCAAAATTAAATAATAATAACTAAGTAAAAAAATCACAAAAACAAATATTGATCGTTTTTGCAAAGTAATTCACAAATTTTTCTGCATAAAGAAGACATGAAAAAAGAATTGACTAATTAGAGAATCTGTAAAAAGAATTCAAAAAAGAAGAAACTACAATCGAACAAGAAGCAAATATGTGTGAGCATTTGCTTCTTTCTCTCCCCCGCGATAAAAGCCTTTAAGTAATCTAGCTAATAAAAATCAAAATTCACCATCCAAAAAAGAATTCATCTTTTTTGTTTTTTCTTGAAGTAAACTTAATTCTGATCGTTTTTCAGCCACTTCCGAAGCCAACTGTAAGGCAACGAGAGCCGCAATTTTAATTTCATCCGATATCATGGCTTTATTTTTAATATTCTTAGTTAAATCATTAACAATCTCAACAGCACGAAAAACTGTTTCTTCGCTTTCATCCGTTGTTATCGAATAGCTTTTACCAAAAAGGTTTATATTTAATTTTTTTAATTCATTCATAACACAAAGTCACAGTTCATTTAATTATTCTGCGGGGTTTCTTCTTTTGTGTCTTCTAAGGAGCTAAGGCTATTTAGCAAGTCTTCAATAG
>DAOVNS010000021.1 GCA_030630075.1 bacterium
GACAAAAAGAAAACTTTAAGACGAAATTCCTTTTTTATGTACCACAGAGACTTTAAGTTTTTGACTAATTTTGACTGCATTTACTTTATTCCCATTCCTAGATATAAAAATACAATAAATTCCAACAACTTTCCTCCTCTGAATTATAAGAGGGGAGTGTTAAAAGTCAATTGAAAACTGATAAAAATCGGTTTTTCGGAGCAAAAAATGATGTTTTTTATAAAAAAGCCCTAAGGCAACTATTATTAACGGGAGAATGCCTTGCAGAAAAGCCTGTTTTGCCTTAGAATAATTGTAATGGCTGATATCTAAAATATTAAGAGCTTGGAGGTTGTATTTTTAATCTAAATAGAATCTTTAGAGTGCCTATAGAAGCTTTTAATTTTAAATTAATGTAAATAGAAAAAAATATTTTTTTGAATAATAAACTTAATTAATCAAGGAATCCATGGAACAATCAAATAAAACAGAACAAACTAGAAAAATCGGTTCGGATACAAAACATTTTTTGCCTGTTTTACCGTTAAAAAACATGGTTGCTTTACCAAAAAGCATTATTCCCGTCGTTGTTGGAAGAGATGTCTCAAAAAAAGCGGTGGAGCACGCATTTAAGGGCAACAAAGAAATTTTCGTAACGGCTCAAAAAGCGGTTGATATCGAAGTTCCTACTGCAAAAGATATCTTTGAATTTGGAACTCGTGCTTTAATTTTACAAATGAACAGGTTACCAAACGGTACTTACAAATTGTTGGTTGAAGGTTTAAACAGATCTAAAGTTACTAAAGTTGGCGAAACAAAAGATTTTATTTCTGTGCAATGCAAAGACATTCCCGTTAAGCCTCTTGAAGATACTCCCGAGAATCAGGCAATTTGGCGCAACTTATATGATTTATTTAAAGAGTATGTTCATCTAAACGAAAAAATCTCTCAAGATATTTTAGGAATGTTTAGAGATTTACATGATTTAGATTACTTAACAGATACAATTGCCGTTCAGGTTCCTATTGATTTTAAAGAACGCCAAAACATATTAGAGTTGGTTGATTTAAAAAAACGAGCTTTAAGATTAAGTGTTGTATTAAACAATGAACTCGAAGTTTTAACTGCAGAAAAAAACATTAGAAAAAGAGTTCAGCGTCAGATCGAAAAAAATCAAAAAGATTATTATCTAAATGAGCAGATGCGTGCGATTCAGCACGAATTAGGAAAAGAAGATTTCCAACAAGAAATTAATGATTTACGTAAAAAAGCAAAAAAAATAAAAATACCTGCTCAGGCTATGGAAAAGGTTGAATCTGAACTTAAAAGATTAGAACAGATGCAGCCAACTTCACCAGAAGCAACAGTTACCAGAAACTATGTTGACTGGGTACTTAATGTGCCTTGGCATAAAGCTACAAAAGATGATATTAGTTTAGATGATGCTGAAAAAATTCTTGAATCTTCTCATGCCGGTATGAAAAAACCTAAAGAAAGAATTATTGAGTTTTTGGCTGCTAAAAAATTTGCAGGAAAAAATTTAAAAAAATCTCCAATAATTTGTCTTGCAGGTCCTCCCGGAGTTGGTAAAACTTCTCTTGCGCTTTCTATTGCAGAAGCTTTAGGAAGAAAGATGGTGAGAATTTCACTTGGTGGAATGCGAGATGAAGCAGAAATTAGAGGACACAGAAGAACTTATATTGGTGCAATGCCAGGTAAAATTATACAAGCAATGAAACGTGCAAAAGTTGTAAATCCTGTAATTGTGCTTGATGAAGTAGATAAAATGGCAATGGATTTTAGGGGTGATCCTGCATCAGCATTGCTTGAAGTTTTAGATCCAGAACAAAACAGTGCATTTGCTGATTACTTTTTAGAAGTTGATTATGATCTTTCAAAGGTAATGTTTATAACAACTGCAAATGTTATTGATAATGTTCCGTATCCTTTGCTCGATAGAATGGAAATCATAAATCTTTCTGGATATACCCAAGAAGAAAAATTAAAAATTGCTAAAGAGTTTTTGATGCCAAAACTTCTTAAAGAACATGGTTTAAAAGATTCTAATATCGATTTATCGGATAAAGTTCTAGATGATTTAATTGAAGAATACACAAAAGAAGCTGGTGTTCGTCAGTTAGAAAGAGTTTTAGCCGCGGTTTTGCGTAAAAGCATTCAAGTCTTGCTAAAAGATAAAGAAATAAAAACTGTAAAAATTACAGCAGAAAAAATAGAAAAATGGTTTGGTGCTCCAAAGTTTAAAAGACCCGAACGAAAAATAGATAAAAAAATTGGACTTGTTACAGGTCTTGCATGGACAGAAGTTGGCGGAGATATTTTAGAGATTGAAGTAGCCGTTCTTAAAGGAAAAGGTGCTTTAACTTTAACCGGTCAACTTGGCGAAGTTATGCAGGAATCTGCGCAAGCTGCAATGAGTTATATAAGATCTAGAGCCAAAGACTTTGGATTAAAAGAAAACTTTTATGCAGATTTTGATATTCACGTTCATGTACCCGAAGGTGCAATACCTAAAGATGGTCCTTCTGCTGGTATTACAATGGCAACAGCTCTTGTTTCTGCATTAACTAAAAATCCCGTAGATAAAAAGATTGCAATGACCGGAGAAATTACATTGCAAGGAAGAGTTTTGGCTGTTGGTGGATTAAAAGAAAAGCTTTTAGCTGCAACTCGCTTTGGAATTAAAAAAGTTATTGTTTCTAAAGAAAACTTTAACGACATAAAAGAATTCAAAGATGAATTGGATAAGTCTTTAGAAATTGTTTATGTAGAACATGTTGACGAAGTTATTGAACATGTTTTTGATAAAGATGCTTTTAAGAAAAAAGCTAAAGCTAAAAGTAAGAAAAAAGCTGTAAAATCTAAAGCTAAAAAGAAAAAGTAATAAAAATAAGTAATTTACAAAAGTGCCGTTTTTTATTGATTTTGTAAAAAGAAATTATATAAAAAGCGGCACTTTTATCTAAAAAAGATTGTTTTTTGTCATATTTAATAAAGTTGACAGGGGGCATTTTTCGGACAGTCCGTTTGTTGTTATATTTGTACTACATGTATTTTTAATACGGGTATTTGAGAATACATGTATTAAAAATAGAATTATTTAATTGGGGGTTATTATGAAAAATAAATTAATAAAATTAATATCACTTGTTGCTTTAACATTACCAATGTTATTTGCAATATCAATAAATGTTTATTCTATGGAACAACCGCATCCAATGGACGGTCATCCTGCATCCATCGCGGACGGTACAGATTATCTTTCTGCGTTGTCAGGATTACCGGCACAATTGATTTTAAGTAATCTTAGTGATGATCTTAACTCAGTTAAAAGTCTTTCTGCTACGAGTAAGTGTTTTAGAGATTTAACAAAAGAATTAAGAGAAGCCTATATGTTTTTTGTTCCTAATCCTCATGGTAATGATTATAAAAAGGCTTTAATAGAATATAAAAGGCTTTGTGATATAAGAGAAAAGCCTGGATGTGCTTATTTTCAAGAAAGGAAGTTTAGAATATTGAATGACTTTATTTTTGATAAATTAGTAGAAGAATTAAATAAGTCTGAAGAAGAAATGGATATTGAAAATAAATTTAAAATCCCATTATCTTTGGGAATTAAATTGTATAATATTATTCATTCAAAAAGAGAAACAACATTCTTTATTCTTGCAGCTTTATGTGATTGTTTAGATATCGTTAGACTGTTTTTGGCTTCAGGTGTGAAAGTAGATCAAGCGAATAATGAGGGTGCGACAGCTTTGATGGCTGCTGTATTTAAAGGACATGTTCCCGTTGTAAGATTGCTTTTACGTAATGGTGCGGATTTGACTTCAAGATTAGATTCAACAATACCTGAGTTTGGCGGATGTACGGCTTTAGAAATTGCAGAACGAAAAGGCTGTCACGAAATTGCAGAGATGATTCGAGCAGAAGAAGCTCGCCGTGCAGAAAGAAAAAGAGCTGCTGCTTATGATGATATAAATCCAAGACCATTAAAAAGATAAAAAATAATTAAATAAATTTGATTTAAAACAAAAAAAGGCTTCTAAAAAAACAGAGGCCTTTTTTGTTTTCAGAGTTTTTGCAATAAAAAATCTAAATTGTTTTGAACATTGATTGATTCATTTTTTAACCAATCAAATGCATTTTTACCCGTTTGATTACAAAGAGTTTTGTTTTCAAGAAGTAGAATTGTTTTTTGTAATAATTCATCTTCGCTTGAAGTTTTAAATAAAGCATTATGTTTTTCTAGTTGATCTGCAATATCTTTGCAATTTTGATAATGTGGACCAATCATTGATGGTTTTGCCCAAACGGCAGGTTCAAGTAAATTATGACCGCCAACAGGAACAAATGTTCCGCCTAAATAAAAAATATCGCAAAGTTGATAAAGTTTAAACAGTTCGCCTAGTTTGCAAACAAGTAAAATGTCATTTTGGTCAAATACTGTTTTTGCGATTACCCTTCGAGATGTCGCTTCGCTCCTTCTCAGGGCGAATGGGGTGGCGGGTATATTTTCGTCCCACATGAAGTATTTAATTTTTTGAGTTCGTTCCGTTTTATTCTTCAAATTTAGAGATTCTATTTTATTAATTAATTCTTGTTTCCAATGAAAATGTCGAGGAGCAAGAATAAGTTTTAGATCGGGAAACTTGGTTTTTAAATTTTTATAAAGATTTAAATAAACATCTAATTCTCCAGGATGAACGGAGCCAACAAGTAAAGTTGGATGTTCTGGTCTAAAAGAGTATTCTTCGGGATTTTTTTTAATTGATTCTTCTTTTTTTACAAGAACGTTTAAAGTTTTTATATTTCCTAAAACTTTTAATTTTCCAGCTTTAATTCCTAAGCTTTTAAAGTTTATTTTGTCATCTTCGCTTTGTGTAAAAATTAAATTAAATATATTAAAAAGCGGTTTGAATATAAATTTAAGTTTATGATATTTGTTTTTAGAACGTGTACTTATTCGTGCGTTTAGTAAAAAAGTTGGAATTTTAAACCACTTAGAAAGTAATAAAAAATTGGGCCAAATTTCTGCTTCTATAATTATTATCGATGTTGGTTTAATTCTTTTAAATGCTAAAAACATGCAAAACAAAAAATCAAAAGGTAAAAAACTAATAAAATCTGCATTAAGATTTTTTTGTGCCATTTTTTTGCCGGTTGGAGTTCCTGTTGTTACATAGCAAATAGCGTTTTTATCTTTTGTTTTTATTTGATCAATTAAATTTTGTATTGAAAGTATTTCACCGACGGACACTGCATGAATCCATACAACTTTATTTTGACTCGAGAGTGTTTTAGAAACTTTTGGAACAAAGCCTTTGCGTTCCCAAAAATTTCCGAATACAGATTTTCCTTTTAATTTTCTTACTAACAAATAAATAAGAAAAAAAGGCAGTAAAATAATTTGTAGTATCTGATAAACGATAAAAATAAAAATTAATTGAAATTGCATTATCTTGTGAACCGAAACTTTACTAAACAAAAAATATGTTATGAGTAATCGCTGCTATAAGTATTAATAAAATTAATATTATCATTAGGTTATTTAATTTTTCTAGCAATGCAACTTTTTTGTTTTGTATTTCTTCACTATAATTACTGATTTTTTTCATAACAAGTAGTATGTAAGCCTGAAATATCAAAATTATTAAAGACAGAAATACCAGCAAGAAATATGTAAAGTCAGCTTTTGTTATATTTCCCATTGATGGTGAAAGTTGCAAAATAACCATTCTGAATAAGACTAATATTGGCATAGATGAAGAAATAATTGTCATTCTTTGTATGTATTGAGGAATTTCTATCATTAAGGTGAAAAAACAGATAAAAAAGATTACGTACATTGGGAAATATAATGTTATTAAATCGCGTAAACTGCTATTTTCAAAATTTATTGTAAATACCGCACAGGGATAACTGAGACTCATTTCAGTTTCATTATCGGCATTTTTTTCTAAAACAGATTTTATAAAGCCAGATTGAACAATTTTTTTAGTTGGAAGCCATGTGGAAACTAAAATGTCATCCGCAAGAACAAAATTATCCAGATCGGAATTAAAGCACAACTCGCTTGGAGTAACGCTTCTGTTTTCAAGAATCATATTTAAACGGTGGTCGCCAATTGGAAAATAACTATAGTTTAAGTATGCCTTAAAGTTAACCTTTACCTGATATGCAACTGTTACCCTATTTTCTATTTTACGTATCATTGGGGCAGATTTATAAACAATTTCTCCATTTTTAAAGTCAAATTTATCGATGGTGTTTATTGATTCTGTTCCTATTGGAAAACGAAACCAGACAATTGCATCAAGCGCAAAATTATTTTGATATATTTCAAATGTTGGAAAATTATTTATATGTAATCCTACATCCACATTTGATGATATTTTTTTTACATTATCTTTTACTTTTAAAATGGGATAAATTTTTTCGCCAAAATTTTCTTGATGATGTTCGATAAACAATAATGTAATAATATAAATTGTTACAAAGAAGATACATAAGATTTGAAATTTAATATTTTTTATAAGATTAAAAAAAGAAGGTACAAACATTTTTTATCCTTTAATTAAAGATACTTTTTCGCCGAATGCATGACGATTTTGAGGGTTGAAGTCGACTTTAAAACCGCCAAGATCGTAATCTTGCATTTGTTCTATTTGTGCAATTATTTTTTCTTTTGTTATCGGGCCAGTTAAGTTTTTAATTGCAAGAGTAATAATTTTTGCACTGATATAATAAGTTAAAGATAAAATATTAAAAACTTCTTCAGGGAAAAACTTAGTTAAGTTTTCTTGATATTCTTTAACAATAGGAATAGAGGCATCTTTGGGATCTGGAACGGCAGATGAATAGAAGAATTTCGCGCCTTTTTCTCTTAAAATATCTCCGACAAGAAAAGCAGAATCTATTCCTAAAAACGTTGTACCAAAATCACCGTGTTCAAAAAAATTACTTATAAGTTTTACTGTTGGTGGTGTTGTAGAAATACAAATAATAACTTTTGGATCGGCTTTTAATAATTTTTTGGCGGATCTTTTAATATTCATTGTAAATCTATTATAATTTTCTACGGCCAGTGGCGAAATTCCATATTGTTTTAAAAGATTTATTGCATCATTGGTGATGCCCGTAGAAAATCCGTCATCTGCATGAAATATTGCAATACGCCTAAACCCGAGATTGTTAATTGTGTGATCAATCAACAATTCGATTTGAGGTTTTATAAGTCCCGGACCGTTAATTATATCTGTTAAGTTTGGATTGGTAAGTTTTGATCCTCCTGCCCACGGAAAAAACATTGCAATTTCACCGTTTTCTATAAGAGGCAAAACTTTTACAATACTTCGTGTTCCCATGTTTCCTAAAAACATGTCGATTTTATACTTTGTTCTCATAAAATCGATGTTTTTTTCTGCTTGCAGTGGTTCTCCCATGTCATCCATGCTGATAAGTTTTAGTTTTTTATTTTTAATACCGCCTTGCTCGTTGATAGCATTAAAGCATGCAATTATGCCACTTTCTATGATATCGCCATAAAGTTTGAATGCTTTTGATTTATAACGAGATTGACCAAAAACAATTTCTTTTGAATGATCAACTGTAATTTCAGATTTTTCTTGAGTTTTAGTTTCTTCGGTTTTTGTTATTTCTTTTTTTGTCTGCGTTGTTTCTATTTTGAAGTTAGTAAAATTTACAAAATAGAAAATGAGAAACGTAGTAAAACCTATAACAGATAAGGCAAGAAATATTTTAAAGAGATGTTTCTTCAACTTCATACTACTCTCCTGAATCTTTTTTAATTTTTAAAGTCTATCAGGTGGATTATATGAAGTTGAAGATCTAAATATCAATCTTTTCTTTTAAATCTTGCAAATAAACTACAAGGAAGAATTTTTTTAGAATTTTTTTGTTGCAGAGTTAATTCGCCGAATTCGATATTTTCACCGGGAAACAGATCTAAGAGTAAATTTTTTAATACAATTGCTGAATATCCCATTGCATAACCGTTAAATATAAAAAATAAAGGTTTAGATGTTAAAACTTGTTTACATAAACCAAGTAGTTCAACAATATTTTTTTCAAATTCAAAAACATTTCCTTTTGATGTTCTTCCAAAAGCTGGAGGATCCATAATTATTGCATCGTACGTTTGTTTTCTTTTAATTTCTCTTGTTACAAATTTTTTACAATCATCAACAATCCAGCGAATTGGATTTTTTTGCATATTGTTTAACTTTTGGTTTTCTTGCGCCCAACTTACGGCAGATTTTGATGCATCTACGTGACAAATTTCTGCTCCGGCGGCAGATGCGCAAAGAGTTGCTCCACCAGTGTATCCAAAAAGATTTAAAACTTTGGGAACTCTGTTTGAACTTTTAATAGTTTCTATAATCCACGACCAGTTGGAGGCTTGTTCGGGGAATATTCCAATGTTTTTGGAAATTGATGAACGCAATATAAAACTTAATTCGTTTGCGCAGCATCCTTTGCCTTGGTACATGTTGTATTTAAATATCCATGGCTTTTTGAATGTTTTTTCGAACTTCCAAATTGTTTTGCCATCTTGTTTGATGCATTTTGCATTCGCCTTGTTCCAGTTTCTTTCGATTTCATTTTTTTGCCAAACACAATTGCTGTCTGGTCGTATGATTACGTTATGCCCAAATTTTTCTAGTTTTTGATTGTCGCCAGAATCTAATAATTCATATTCAGGGGATAAATTTGGACAAAGAATTGAATTTTTTTCCATAAATTAACTTTCTAATAATAAAAACGTCTTATTGATAAATTATTTAACCATCCCAAACTTGCAAGATTTATCCAAAGATGTGTAATCCCATAACTTATTAGTGGAAGCGGTATTCCAACTATTGGTAGAAGACCGATGACCATACAAATATTTATACAAACAGATAGCATTAGATGTGATAATAATCCAATGGCTATAATTTGTTCGAACAAATTGTTTAATTGCAAGATTATAAAGATTATTCTAGTAAATAAAAGAGCAAACATTAATAAAATAAATAATGCGCCAGCAAAACCCAGTTCTTCGCAAATTACAGAAAATATAAAATCGGTGTGATCTTCGGGCAAAAAAGCTAATTTATTTTGTGTTCCTTGTAGAAAACCTTTTCCGGTTAATGATCCAGATCCAATTGCTATTTTTGACTGTTCAATTTGGTAGCGTTCTTTTTTTGTATCTCCTTGTCCCATAAGAACAAGTATTCGTTGTTTTTGGTATGGTTTTAAAACTGTCCACAAGAATGGAGCGCTAATTGTAATTAGTGTAATTGATATTAAAAAGAATTTTTTATCGATTCCTATATACCATAAAATTATTAATCCAGTGAAAAGGATTATAAGTGCTGTTCCTAGGTCTGGTTGTTTACTCACAAGCAGAAAGCTGATTAATAAAATAAAAAGAGGAAAAAGAAACTTTTTAAACGGAATTTTTTTTGAAAACGATTCGTAGTGTGCTGGATTTTGTTCGCTAAAATAATGGGCCATAAATATTGGTAAGAATAACTTTGTAAGCTCAGATGGTTGGAATTTAAAAAAATATAACGAAATCCATCGTTTTGCTCCCATAACTAAAACGTTAACAAAGAGTGTGTACGATAAAAGAGCTAGAACTATAAAATAAATAAAATACCCGAATCGATCTAATGTCTTTAGATCTTTTATACAAAAATAAAGATAAATCACCAGACCGCTAATTACGCCAAATAATTGTTTTTTAAAAAAAATGGAAAATGGTTTTTCTGGATTATATGTTGAACTGAATATGAATAGAAGTCCTATGCTTAACAATGTTATTGTTAAGCCAAAACTTATCCAATCAAAATATCTAAAGTATCTTCGATCAATCATTTTTAATATTCTTTTATGTTTGGGAATAGAAGACAAACTAAATTGAATTATATCAAAAAAAGAAGAAGAACGAGAATTTTCTCGTTCTTCTTCTTTTTTTGATATAATTCAATTTAGTTTGTCTTAGCCATGTGACTATTATTTCGCTACCTTCCACATGATGCTATTTTTTTCTCGAACATTTTCGCAATGTATTCAAATCCATTCTCTCTTGCAATATACGAGTAAATTTTCATTTGCATAGTCCCTAATATATTCCAATATATTTCATTCGGGTTGCACATTTCCTCCTTCTGATTCGTCTATTTCGGAAGCAGGAGAGGCCGCTGTTGTACAGGATTTCAATATTTCTTGTAATTTTTCATCTTGAATTTTTTTTACTTCATCTAAACCTTGATTTTGTTCAAGTAAGTTTCTCCATAACCTCAATGCAGATTCTCTTAAACGTGCTTTACCAAAGAGCTTTTTGGGTTTTTGTTGTACTGCAACTTGTATTGCTAGCTTAAAACATTGACCTTTTCTAACTAAATACCTCAGTAAACCAAGTCCTATATCATAAATATCAGTTTCATCATTATTATTTTCTAGTAAATCTTGTACAACTTCTCTAGGAATTTTAAAGCTTTCGTTTCGTACTAAGTCTTGAAATAAACCCATTGCTTTGTTGCGAAGATAACGATCGTTATTTTTAAGTCCAATTATTATAAAATTTTTTGAGCTATCAATACTTTTAAGTTGCTGTCTGAAATATTGAAATAATTCCACTAAACGACCTTCATTTAGTTCTCTTAAGTCACTTTGAGCTATTGTTTTAATAGGGAGAGAGAATTCCTTACTCATAATTTTGTCAATATCATCACGATTGATTTGCTTATTTAGAGCATCGACACTTTTTATTGCATTCTCAGTTGGTATACGTAGCTTATCCAGTATTTGTTCGATTTTTATGTGTTCGTCGGTTTCTTTGTATTGTTCTTCCCTTACCAAATCATCAGCCATCCCATAAATTTGGCCAGCAAACATACAAAAAAATAAAAATATAAAAAGATTACTTACTTTTTTTCCAAACATAATCCTATTCTCCCCAATGAATATTTTTCCTATAATTTTCTAACCTCTTATATTTTACTATAAATCAACATAAGAAAGTAAGGGAAACTATTATTATCGTGCATACGCAGCAGTGCCATCTCCTTGCCGTTGGTGGAGTAGATGATCATATTCATCTTTTAATCCAGATTCCTAAAATTGTTAGTAATGCGAACTCGACAATTAAGAAGTCTTGAATTCGCAGACCTAGACAAGATATAGCGCACTTTGTCATCCAGGACTTGTTTTAGGATCTAGAATTAATTTTTTCAAATTCTACCACCAATAATATAATTAGCTGCTTTTGAGAGATCCTGAAACAAGTTCAGGATCTCTCAAACCCATAAAACAAGCTTCTAATAACAATTATTGTTCTTAATATAATTATCGAGTTCGCGTTAGTAGCATAAAATCAAATTCTTCGAGATATGTTAGAGAAAATTTTTTATTAGAATTTTCCTGGCAAGTTGGTTATAGTGTATTCACGGTTGATGTTCGATCTTTACCTAGAATTAAAAAATATATTTTGAACCAGGAAATTCATCATGCCAAAATGAATTATCAAAGAGAATATGATTTGTTATTAGAACGTTGTCTTTAATAAAGAGAACCCTTTTTAAGGAGCCTGTCCTGAGTAAGCAAAGCGCATCGAAGGATAAGCACTGTGATTATTAATTAAAAATATTTTACGTTAACATGATTCCATTAAAACTAGAGTTAAAAAATTTTTTAAGTTATGGCGAAGCCGTTCAAACCATAGATTTGTCTAATTATTCGTTGATTTGTTTTTCCGGAAAAAACGGAAATGGTAAATCAGCGCTTCTTGATGCAATTACTTGGGCATTGTGGGGGCAAGCACGTAAAGTTTCTGGAAATGTAAAACCAGATGCGGGGCTTCTACGTCTTGGTCAAACTCAAATGCTTGTAAGTTTGGAATTTGAATTTTCAAAACAAATTTATAGAGTGCGCAGGGAATATGCAAAAACGTACGGAAAACCTTATGCATCTCTTGATTTTGAAGTTTTTGATGACGTTGCAGAAAAGTTTGTTACATTAACCGATAAAACAATTCGAATAACTCAAGAAAAAATAGAAACTTTGCTTGGTCTTGATTATGAAACTTTTGTAAATTCCGCCTTTTTAAGGCAAGGTCTTGCCGATGAATTTTCCAAAAAGTCGTCAAAAGAAAGAAAACAAATTCTTACAAATATTTTAGGTTTATCTAGATTTGATGAATATCAAAGTTTGGCAAATGAAAAAGCAAAATCTTTTACTGACGAAAAAAAGGTTGTTGCAAAATTATTAGAAGAGAACGTTAAACAAGTTGAGCGAGAAAAAGAAATAAAAGATATTCAAGCAAAAAAGAATGAAGAATTAAAAGAAACAACCAAAGAATTGGTAATTTTTCAAAAGAATTTGGATGCAAAAGAAAAGCAAAAAAATAGTTTTATTGAAAAAAAACATAAATATGATTTTTTGTTAAAAGAAAAAGATGGTTTTCAAAAGAGATTTGAAAAGATTAAGGTTAGTTTAAAAAAGAATGTGCAGGAATGGAAAAAGATTCATTACAAATCTCTTCTTTTGCCAAATTTACAAAACTTACAAAAACAGTTGCTTGAATTTAAAAAACAAGAAAAAGAATTTCTATATCAGCAGCAAAAAAGCTTTAGTTTGCAGGAAGATCTTTTAAAGCAACGAGAAATTTTTCAAAAGAGGTTCGGCGAGTTAAAAAATAAGCTTGAAAAACAGAGCAGAGAAAAATATTTAAGTGTCGAAAAGAAGCAATTAGAGATAAAACAACTTCAAAATTTAGCTGAACAAAATATTAAAATAAAACAAGACGTAGAGAAGAAGCAAAAATCATCGAATAGTGAATTATTGAACTTAGAAAAAGAATTAAAGAATTACGAAAAGTTTGAACTTAATTTAGAAAAAATTAAGAACCAATTCGAAAAACGACGTTCTTTTTATCAGGTTTTAGTTCAAAAAGGGAATTGGATACGTTCTTCTATTAATGAATTAGAGCAAAAAAAAGAAGCAATAAAAGACCAAGAAAGTCCTGCGTGTCCGTTGTGCGAACAAGTTTTAACAAAAGCGCGCAAAAACTTTTTGGGAACTAAATTTAAAAAAGAATATTCTTTTTTAAACCATAGGTTTAAGCGTGTTAGTGAGTTAGTAAAAAAATTAAAAGATATATTAATATTGCAACACAGAGAGTTTGAAAAACTTCAAAAAGAAGATGAATTTTATAAAAAGATGATTCTTAAAAAAGAAGAGTTAAATAAAAATCTAAAATTAAATGAACATGAGATACAAAATATAGACAAGGTTCTTAAAGATTTAATTCTTAGAGAAAGTAGATCGCAAGCCATTTTAAACGAAGAAAAAAAGATCTATAAGGAACAGGAAAATAAGATTGAATCTCAAGTCTTAGATATGCCTGAAATTAATGAATTAGTGTTAAATATTAAAAGTTTGGAAAAAGATAAAATTGCTCTTAAGTACGATAATAATGTTCATGTTGAATTGCAAAAGAAGATAAACAAATTAGAACAAACGTTGGCTGAATTTGAAAAAATAAAAGATGAATTATCTTTGCAAAAACAAAAAAGAAAACACATTTCTGATTTAGTTTTTGAATTAAAAGACTTAAAAAAGAAGATTTTTGAATTAGATATAAATATAAAAAAGATAAATTTTAATAAAAAAGATATTGAAGATATCGAAAAAGACGCTTTATTGATAAAAAAAGATATTGAAGTTTGCAACAAAAAAAGAGAGAATATTTTACAGCAAATTGGAAGTGTGGAAAGCGAACTTAAAAGAATAGAGCAGTTAAAAAAAGATAGCGAAATAAAAAAAGAGAGAATCAAACTTTTAGAAGTTGAAATAGAAGAATATCAGATTTTAACTCAGGCGTTTGGAAAAAATGGAATTCAAGCACTTTTAATTGAAGATGCAATTCCACAAATTGAAGAAGAAGCAAACAATATTTTGGCACGATTAACCGATAATCAGGCGCAAGTTTTTATAGAATCATTGCGTGATCTTAAAAGTGGTGGAGTTAAAGAAACCTTGGATATACAAATTTCAGATTCTGCTGGAATTCGCCCTTACGAAATGTTTTCTGGAGGAGAAGCGTTTAGGGTTGACTTTGCATTAAGAATTGCAATTTCAAAACTTTTGGCACAAAGGGCGGGGACTGCATTGCAGACATTAATCATTGATGAAGGCTTTGGTTCGCAAGATGAAGAAGGTCTAAGTCGGTTGATGGATGCGATATATGCGATTCAAAAAGATTTTTCAAAAGTTATAGTTGTTTCTCATTTAACAGCTTTCAAAGATAACTTCCCCGTTCATTTTATTATTGAAAAAAATACATCTGGATCATTTGTAAAAATTGAACAACGAGGTTAAGTTTCTTTTTCATTTACATTTGCTACAAGCATTTTTTATAATAAAACTGATTAAATAACAAAAGGGGATTTGTTTAGGGGGACAATTAATGAAGTTTAAAAAACTTTTAATCTATTTTTTAGTTATTTTTCCTGTTTTTTTATCTGCGAGAGAACGTCCAACATCGCCAGGTGAAGTTAAATCTGCTTGGATGTTTGGAATTTCTTCGAGGGTTTTACCGGGTATTGGATATTTGAATTCAAAAAATATGGAAATGACAGCAAAGGCGCTTGTAAGAAGAAATGATATCAGAAAAATCTTTGCCGATTTAAAAGAGTCGCCTCTTAAGATGCAAGTAAGAAGGCAATATTATTTGGCAAAAGGTTTTGCAATAGATGATTTTGAAATAAGTTTTTCTATAAAAGAGCTTTTTGATTCTGGTCTTTTGAATAAAAGAATAAAAAAGGCATCAAGGGGTAAAAATAGAAAGCTAGATTTATCTAATTTAAAAATAAGCAGCTTACGTGGATTATTCGATGTTTTAGATAAGGTTGGAGTTTTAATTTCAAGTTTGGATCTAAGTAAGAATTTAATAGATATTGTTACAGATGATGATTTTAGATTTTATTCAACCGGCATTAAAAGTTTAAATCTTTCTTACAATCGAATTAGCATTTTACAATCGCGATGTTTTGATGGTTTAAAGAATCTTTATTTTCTTGATTTAAGTCATAATAGATTAAGTTTTTTACCGTTTGCGATTTTTGCTAATAACGGAAAACTTTTTAAATTAGATTTATCGGATAATCCTTTAGGATATTTAAAAGAAGCCAATTTTATTGGAGTAAAAAAATCTCTTAGATATTTGAATTTGGGTGATACAGAATTTAAAACAGTTCCAGCTTTTTTAAAAGATTTACCAAATCAAGATTTACCAAATCAAGATTTACCAAATCGAGATTTCCCAAATCTTAAAAATGTTCATGTTTATAACAATTGGAATAATCAGACAAAACGATTAGCATTTATAAATCAGAAAAATAATAAAAGTAAAAATAATCAAAGACGACGAGGATCAAGAAGAAGAGTTTAAAAGTTTTTTGCGGTTTTTTATGAAAATAACCAAAATTAATGCAAAAAACAGCAAATGAATTAAGGGGGACATTCTTAGATCTTTGTTGATCCAAAACGGTAGTTGTGATGCTGGAAGATACATAATTAACGGGATACGTCTTAATGCAACTTTAACGAAGACAAGCCCTGCATGAGCGCCCATTCCTGTGTAAAGTTTTTTTGTTGTTATAAAGATTATATTTAAAAGCGCACCTAATAAAAATAATCCTAAACCTAACTGCCAGTTTTTAGTAACAAGATTTAATGGATTAGAAAGGTCGTGTGCAAACATAAACATTGTTGAAGTGATTAATAAACTAATTAATGGTTGAAAATATTGAGCAAAATAAAGATATATTGTTCCGCGAAATATTAATTCTTCTGTCCACGCCAAAAAGAAAACTACAATAAATCCCCAAATTAATTTAAAAAAAAGACTGCTGCTGAAATTTAAGTCCCAATTCCAAAACATATATTTTGTTGATAAAAGTGAAATTAGTAAAAGTGAGTGTAAAAGAAAAAACAGGCCGAAATATGCAAAAAATTTCTTTATCCAATTAGTGTGAGCGAAAAACTTAAAGTTAAACTTTATAAAGTTATTAAAAAAAGTTTTTGGTAGAACTATTATTAATAAAAAAATTTGATAAATAATTAATGAAACAAAAGCAACTTTTCCGATTCCTCGGTTTGCTAATAAATTAAAAGCTGGATCAAGAGCGATTGCTAGTGGTTGTAAAATTAAAAATGAAAATAAAATTGAAAGGGCCGATAATAATATCAGCCCTACACAAATAAAAATTTATTTTACTAGCCTCATTCAGACCTTAGGCAGAACGAAGTTGTTCTTTTAAGTGTTTACCTGGTTTGAATCTAGGAACATTTAATGCAGGTAATTGGATACGTTCTTTTGTTGCTGGGTTAATACCCATGCGTGCTGGACGTCTTGAAAGCCAATATGTTCCAAAACCTGTTAGTGAAACTTTGTCACCTTTTTGAAGTGATC
>DAOVNS010000022.1 GCA_030630075.1 bacterium
GGTTGAATCGTAAATACCCTAACGCTTACGCATTAGGCTAAATACTTGGTGTCGCCTCCACACGGAGGCTTAAGAATTTATGAAATATATTCCGTTTTTCAATCTTTTATGCTTAAACTAATTTTGCTATTTTTTTGTAGCCATTTAGAATTTGTCATAATTGACATTGTTTAACCATGAGCCTCCGTATGGAGGCGACACCAAGTATTTAGCCTAATGCGTAAGCGTTAGGGTATTTGTAATATTTAAGCGGATGTAACAGATATAACGGATATAAGTAGATGTTTAGTTGTTTTATTTTTATTCAAAAGGAGAGATCTATGTTTGATATAAAGAAACTCGCACTTTCTAGTGCATTTACCTTTGCAATTATGTTCTTTGCAAGAAAAATGTTCATTTTGTTGATAACGTTGTTTGGGTTTATGCCGCAGTGTGCCTTGATGCTTGGTCGTTCTGGAATGGTTGGCAGTGAAGAAATAATGATGGTTTATCAAAAAGGTGGTGTTGCCTTTGGTTGTACGACTTCTTGGGCAGGCATAATTGTAGGAACATTTTGGTTTTTTGTTGTAGGATATATTTCTGGATTATTGTTTGGATGGTTTTACAATAAACTTTCCGCTAAATAAGATTTTTACAAAATAAGATTTTTACAAAAAATATATAAAATAAAAAACCGCTCAACTCATAGGAGGATGAATTGAGCGGTTTTTTTGTGTTATTGTCGTGGAGTTATTATGAAAAGCACTTTAAAGTTTTTAATTTTCTTTTGATATGTTTTTTTACCCCTTAATTCCAGATTATATTATGTTTAACATTAATCAAACGGGTAGGCTTTTGTTGCTACCTGTAATGTTTTGCTGTTTGTGAGCTTGTAACTGTTTTTTTATTGAATAATTATTGGCTTGTTTTGGGATATTTATAGCTTTAGCTTTCAAAGATTTTTCTAGTTGATAAAATAGTAATGATTATAGTGTTTTTATTTGTATGGTTACCGTTTTAGGAATTTTTGCCATGGATATGAGTCTTAGAGAATATTTAAAAAAAATGATTATCGATTCTTTAAATAATTTAGATATCGAGACTCGATCTTTGCGCATTCAAATTAGTTTTCCGGATCCAAATTTTGGTGATTATGCAACTAATGTTTCATTAATGTTGAGTAAGAAACTAAAAAAGAATCCAATTGAACTTGCAAAAGATATTATTATCAAATTAAAAGAACTTGATACACAAAATTGTTTTGATGAAATTTCTGAACTTAAAGGTTTTATTAACTTTAAGATTTCAAAACAATTTTTATTCAAAAATCTAAGCACTGTTTTAAAACAAAAAGATGATTACGGAAAATCCGATTTGGGAAAAAATAAAACAGTTCTTGTTGAATATTTTCAAAATAATGTTGCAAAACCTCCGCATGTTGGTCACCTGCGTTCTGCTGTAATTGGAGATAGTATTTTAAGAATTTTTAAGTTCTTAGGTTTTAATGCAATTTCGGATACACACATTGGTGATTGGGGAACACAGTTTGGAATATTAATTTATGCATTTAAAACTATGGGGAATAGAGAACTTATTCAGACTGATCCAATTAATGAATTAAATAAATTGTATGTTGCCATTAATGCTAAAATTGAAAAAGATCCCGAACTTAGAGATAAAGGCAAAGCCGAATTTAAAAAATTAGAAGAAGGTGATTCCGAAAACAGAAAATTGTGGCAATGGTTTGTTGATGAATCTGTAAAAGATTTCGAAAGATATAGAAAACTTTTAGGATTGCTACCTTTTGATTACAACTTGGGTGAAAGTTTTTACGAAGACTTTATGCCGGCGGTCTTAGAGGATTTTAAGAAAAAAGGTCTTGTAAAAACAGGAGAGACTGGCGAACTTTATGTTGATCTTGAAGAGTACAAATTAGGTAGATGTATCTTGGTTAAAAGTGATGGTGCAACAACTTATCACTTAAGAGATTTTGCTACATATGTTTATAGAAAAGATGAATTTGATTTTTATAAAAATATTTATGTTGTGGATGCAAGACAGTCTCATCATTTTAAGCAATTATTTAAAGTTTTAGAGCTTGCGGGTTATTCTGCTCAAGAAGATAGTGTTCATGTTCCGTTTGGTTTTTTAAGTTTACCCGAAGGTCCTATTTCGACACGTAAGGGAAATATAATTTCTTTACAAAAATTAATTGATGAAGCTGAAAAAAGATCATTACAAATTATTGAAGAAAAAAATCCAGATTTACCAAACAAGCAAGAAGTTGCAAGAAAAGTTGGTTTAGCCGCAATTAAATATTTTGATTTGGCGCATAATAGAAATTCAAATTTTGTTTTTCAATGGGATTTGGCGTTGTCTTTTGAAGGCAACACTGGTCCATACATGCAATATACTCATGCAAGAATTTATGGAATTTTAAGAAAAGCTAAAGATTTAAATTTCACAAAATTAGATTCATCATTTAGTGATAATTCACTAAATCTTAAAGAAAGCGAAATTAATTTATTAAGAAAACTTATACAGTTTGGTGATATATTAGAAGAAATAATAAAAGATTATATGCCAAATTATTTGTGCAACTATCTTTTTGAATTATCGCAGTATCTGAATAAGTTTTATCAAAACGTTAATGTTTTAAAAGAAGAAAATAAACAGCTGCTCGAATTTAGATTGCAGCTTATAACTGCAACTGCGCAAGTTGTTAAAAATGGTTTATACCTTTTGGGAATAGATGCACCAGAAAGAATGTAATTTATGAAATTAGAAACAATAGATTTAAAAGAATTTAAACAAAAAAATATTCGAAATTTTTCTATCATTGCTCATATTGATCACGGAAAATCTACATTAGCGGATAGACTTTTAGAAATGACGGGAACTCTTTCTACTCGAAACAAAAACGAACAATTTTTGGATAAACTTCAGGTTGAAAAAGAAAGAGGAATCACTGTTAAAGCTCAAACTGCTTCTTTGTTTTATGAGTATGATGGAGAAGTTTATCTTTTAAATTTAATTGATACACCGGGCCATGTTGATTTTAGTTACGAAGTTTCACGTTCGCTTTATGCATGTCAGGGTGCTCTTTTGCTTGTTGATGCTGCGCAAGGAGTTCAAGCTCAAACCATGGCAAACTTTTATTTGGCATTTGAACAAGATCTAAAAATTATTCCAGTTCTTAATAAAATAGATATGGCTAATGCAGATCCAGATCGCATTGCGCGAGAAATAAAACGAGCTTTTGATATTCCAAAAGAAGAATTGGTTGCAGTTTCTGCAAAAACCGGTTTAGGTGTTAAAGAACTTTTACCCGAAATTATTAAAAGAATTGATGGGCCTATTGGTGACCCCGAAAAACCATTAAAAGCTTTATTGTTTGATTCTTGGTTTGACGAATATCGTGGCGTTATTTGTTTAATTGAAATTGTTGATGGTTCAATTAAAAAAGGTGACAAAATAATATCTGTGCATAGCGGTGATAATTACGAAGTTTTAGAAATTGGATTAATGTATCCAGATCCAAAACCAACCGACGCTCTTTATACAGGACAGGTTGGATATTTAATTTCTGGAATGAAAACGGTAAGAGAAGCACGAGTTGGTGATACATTTTATCATGCAAAACATCCAGTAGAACCGTTGCCAGGTTTTAAACCAGCAAAATCTATGGTTTTTGCGGGAATTTATCCGGTTGATACTTCCGATTATGAAGATTTAAGAACTGCTATCGAAAAATTAACGTTAAACGATCCAAGTGTTAATGTAACAAAAGAAAGTTCTGCTGCATTAGGATTAGGGTTTAGATGTGGCTTTTTAGGCTTATTGCATATGGATGTTTTTAAGCAACGTCTTGATCAAGAATATGGTCTTTCTATTATTGCAACAGCGCCAACGGTTCTTTATCGGGTTATTCTAACGGATGGAAACGAAATTAATATAGAAAAACCATCTGACTTTCCGGAACAAGTTAAAATAGATAAAGTTTTGGAACCTATTATTAATGCAACAATTATTTTACCTAAAGAATATTTGGGCTCTATACTTCAGCTTTGTCAGCAAAGAAGAGGCGAGCAAGTTGATATGACATATCTTGATGAAGACAGAATTGTTCTTAAGTACAAAATGCCTTTAAATGAAATTATTATAGATTTTTATGATAAATTAAAATCACTAAGTTCAGGTTATGCAAGTTTTGATTATGAAGAAGTTGGTTACGAAGAATCTAGTTTAGTTAAAATGAATTTACTACTTAACGGAAAAGCTGTTGATGCACTTTCAGTTATTGTTCACAAAGAGAAGGCTTATTCTTTAGGTCGTTCTTTTGTCGCCAAATTAAGAAAAGTTATTCCGCGACAAATGTTTGAAGTTGCAATTCAGGCTGCGGTTGGTGCAAAAATTATAGCAAGAGAATCGGTTTCTGCTTTGCGTAAAAATGTTATAGCAAAATGTTATGGCGGTGATATTACCCGAAAACGTAAACTTCTAGAAAAACAAAAAGAGGGTAAAAAAAAGATGAAGCGTGTTGGTAATGTTGAGCTTCCGCAAGAAGCTTTCTTAACAGTTTTAGAATCAGATGAGTGAGTTGTATGAAAAGAAGTAAAGGATTTTATTCAATCTCAGTTGTTGCAAAAATGTTTTCTGTACATCAACAAACAATTCGTATGTACGAAAAAGAAGGTTTAATTTCTCCAAAAAGAACAGAAGGAAATACGCGACTGTTTTCTGAAGAGGATGTTGATCGTCTAGAAGAAGTAATTCATCTTACGCACAAGATGGGTATAAATCTTGCAGGTGTTCAGATGATACTTAAACTGCAAAAAAAAATTAAACGTTTGCAAACGGATATGAACAAACTTTTTGAGCAAGAACAATCTGAGTTGGAAAAAGAGAGTGAAAGCTATAAGCACGAGATAAAAAAACAGGGTTCAAGGCTTTTGGATATGAAAAAAGATAATTCATCTAAAGAAAGTCTAATTGATGTTCCTCCTGTTGATGAAGAGGCAGATGTTGATGATTGGGAAATTGAATATGACGATGATTAATTAATTTTAGGGAGTAATTATGATTTGGAATCAAATTAAAACAGCTTTTCTTTTAGGTTCGCTCAGTGGCTTACTTTTTTTAATGGGTTACTGGATGGGCGGAAGAACTGGTTTGTTTTTCGCTTTTATTATTGCTTTAGGAGTAAACTTTTTTTCGTATTTTTATTCGGATAAAATTGTTCTTAAATTATATGGTGCAGTTCCTTTGGATACTGTTGAGTATAGTAGTGTTTGTAATACCGTTGAAGAATTATGCGAGAATGCACATGTGCCGATGCCAAAATTATGGTTTATTAATAATTCTATGGCCAATGCATTTGCAACGGGAAGAAATCCGGAGCACTCTTCGATTGCTGTAACTCAAGGAATCTTATCTATTTTGGATGAAGAAGAATTGAGAGGAGTTTTGGCTCATGAACTTTCTCACATTAAAAATCGCGATATTTTAGTTGCAACAGTTGCTGCAACAATTGCAATGGCGATAGCATATCTTGCAGATATTATTCGTTGGTCATTTATTTTTGGTAGCGGCGGTAGAGATAGAGATCGTTCTGGTGGTTGGGGTGCAATTTTAGTGGCGCTTTTTATGCCGCTTGCTGCAATGATGATTCAACTTGGAATTTCGCGCTCGCGCGAATATTTGGCAGATGAATCTGGTGCTGAAATTTCTCATGATCCTTTGGCTCTTGCATCTGCATTAGAAAAATTATCATCAAACGTTAAAAGTAAAAATTTAAAACCCACATCAAATGTACAAACAAGTACGGCAAGTCTTTTTATTGTTTATCCTTTTAGCGCAAAAGGGTTAGGCGGACTTTTCTCTACGCATCCTCCACTAGAAAAAAGAATTGAAAAATTACGAAATATGGCAAGATGAGTTTTTAAGGCATGAAAAAAATACATTTCGAAAAAATATTTAAAGACAAAAGTTGGCTAACTATTTCTAATCTTTTAACAATATCGAGAATTTTTTTAACACCGGTAATTGTTTATGGGGTTTTCTCTCAAAAATGGAAAATGGTTTTTCTTCTTTTTTTATTTGTTGCAATTAGTGATTTACTTGATGGATATCTTGCGCGTCTCTTAAACCAAAACACTTATCTTGGAAAAATTTTAGATCCTATCGCAGATAAATTTTTAATTATTTCGTCTTTTTCTTCTTTGGCATTTTTGCATTCGCCTTCTTTTTTTATTCCCGCTTGGTTTGTTGCTTTAGTAATTTTTAGGGAATTTATAATTATTTTTGGTTCAAGCCTTTTGTTGCTATTCAAAACTAATTTTGAAGTTAAACCTAATATCTGGGGAAAACTAACAACGTTTTTTCAACTAATTTTTATTATGTGGATTTTTATCTGCTATTTTTTTGGTTGGGTCCCCGCAAAAACTTACTATAGCTTATTAATTTTGCTTTCTTTTTTTTCAATATTATCTCTTTTGCAATACGTAAAAATTGGATTTCAATTTTTAATTCGAAAATAAACACAATTAAACATTGATGTTTTTTGTTTTTTATAGGATCATAAATTTCTTAATTTATAAACAATATTATTTTATATATGGGGATTTTTTATGAAAACAAAAAATTATTTACTTCTGTTTTTGGTATTAACTTTTTCTATTTCTTCAAATACATTTGTTCGCGCGTATCAATTTGAAAATGGTCGTTTAAAAGACATAGAAGATAAAATTAATGAATCTAATCAGAATGCTGAAGCAAAACGAAATACTTTAATTGTAGCTGCTGTTTTTACTTGTGTTACAGCTTTGGGTGGATGGACTTATTATGTAAAGAGAGAAAGTAACGGGGTGGCAAAAAGGGAAGATAAAGTTAAACAGCAAGAGAGTGATTATGCTCGGTTAAAGGATATAGAGAATTCAAAAAACTTAGACATAGAAGGTCTCAAGAAGGAAGTTGCTGATTTAATTAAAAAAAGAGAAGCTTCACAGGCCGAAAACGATAAGTTGCAAAAGGATCTAAATATTTTACGAGCTGTAGATAAGAGGTTCGCTAAAGAACTGCAACCTCCAGCGGAAGTTGCTCCGGAAGCTGCAGAAGCAGAAGTTGCAAAAGATTAGAATTTTTTTTATATTTTTTTATATTTTTATACAGGAGTTTTTTATGAAGACAAAGAATTGCTTACAAGCCTTTTTGGTATTAACTCTAACATCAAGTGTTTTTGTTAATGCGGCCCAAGTTAATTTGGATCGTTTAAGAAGTTTGGAAAACGACGTTAATAAATCTGAAAAATATTTTACTGCAAAAAAAAGTGCACTAATCGCTGGAGCTGTTTTGGCCAACGTAGCAGCTTTAGGTTTCGGCGGTTATCTTTATAATCAACGAGGTAATGAATTAGAAATAAGTGCAAAAAGAGCAGCAAAATTAAGCGATGAATTGCAAGCGAAAATAGACATTTTACGCAAGACTCAAGATAATTTAGGTTGTAAAGAAATCGAAAACGCTGATTTATCAAAACAAGTTGAATTAAGATTGGCTGAAATTGAAGGTCTTCGAGGGCAGCTTGGCCAGACAGGAAAAAATCTAAATGATACCAGAAAATTATTAGCTGAGAGGATAACCGAAATAAAAGATTTAGTTGGAAACAATCAAGATTTAGAAGTTATGTTTGCTGCTTTACAAAATGAAGGACAAGTTGAAAGGACGAATCTTGAGGGAAAATTTAAAGTTTTGCGAGGAATCGAGCAACTTTATGATGAAGAAAAACGTATGAATGGGGTTATTATCGGAAATTTAAGTGCTTCAGCTGATAAAAATGTTATTTTGGAGACGCGAATTAAAGAATTGCAAGCACGACTTACTGAAGATGGCGGTGCTGACGCAGAACAAGAAGACGAAGTTCCAGCTAAAGATTAATTTTTTTAATTTTTAATTTATAAAAAGGGTTGTAATATTTTTATCTTGTTTTAAGATATTACAACCTTTTTTTGTTTATATATTATTTTAGATAAAGGATTTTTTGTGAAAAAGAAAAATATTATTTCTTCAATTTTGTTGTCTACTTTAATTATTGGTTTTTCTGTAAAAGCAGAAGAAGAAAATGTAGAAAAAATATTTGAAGAAAATGTACCTACAAAATCTGCTGGAAGTGGTAGAAATACTTTTTTAATTTTAGGAGCTTCTGGTGCAGCGTTGGCAACGGGTGTTGTTGGCAGTGTTCTTGCAATGAAATTAAAAAATAAAAATTTAAAAACAATAGAAAAGACGCTGAGTGATTCTGAAAACGATTGCCTAGATGTGCAGAATGCTGTTGATAGTCAGTTTTGGCGTGCTGGAGATTTACATTGCAGATTAAGTTTTGCAGAAGCCGAACGGAATGAATTAAGAGAAAAATTAAAACTTTTAAGTCAAAAACATGATGATGTTCAAGCGAGAGAAGAAAGAGCTTTAGAAGATTCTGTTAGAGTTGAAGCTCAAATAATAGAGCTTGTAACTAAAAACGAATCTTTAGCAGAGCAGCTTAATAAGATTCTACCTATTCCTGAAATGAAAGAAGCAATACAAAATTTAAGAGTGCAATTAGATCGAGAAAATAAAGATCATAGAGAGGATATTTCTCCGTTAGAAGAACAGATCGCAAGTTTAGATAGGCAAATTACATCGCAAAAAGAAGCCGCTGTAGGATTGCATGGACCTCTTTTGAAAAATGTAAAAATAGCAGAAAAAGAACTGATTGAGAACCGAGATTTAATTATTTTTGATTTAGGGTCAAGAAAACAGGCGTATCTAGAAGATAAAGATTTTTATATAAATTGTATGGCGAAGGAATTTGCACAAGAACATTGTGTACCAGAAGCTATAAAAGTTTTTATTGAAGAATTGGCTTTAGCAGAACTTCAAGAGTTTGTAGTAATTCCCAGGTAAAAAAAATAAAAAAACCTTTTAGCCTTGCATTTTTGAAATTCTGAGACATAATATCGCTTGAAAAAGGTTTTAAAAAATTATAATATACTAAGTTTTAAGTAAGTACTTTAGATTGAAATTTTTTATCATAGATTTTTAGTTAAGGAGGCCGAAAGTTTTATGTCGATTTAGAAATTAATTTTGAGCGAAACAGTTTAGTTAAATAGTTAAAAAGCTAATTGTGAGCAAGAGTTTTTTTCTGGGGGTTAAAAGTTTAGGGAATTTGTTTGAAAGAAGTTGTTAGTTTAATTGTTTGTTTTTTATAACAAAAGGAATTTTCATGGAAATCAAAAAATATTTATCCGGAGCCGTATTACTTGTTTTAGTTTCTAGCGTATGTGCAACAGGCGAAGAAGCTTCGTTCGTAACAAAAACAAAGGATTTTTGTGGTAAAAATAAAGCTGCTGTTATTGCAACCGCTACAGGATTAGGTACAACAACTGTTGCTGCAGTTCTTGGTGGACTTGTTTATCGTGATGGTAAAAATAATACAGTTGTTGGAAAACGTGATTTCAAGACAGTATCTGAAGAAGTAAGAAAAGCTGAAGAAAACATAGTTGATGCTCAAGCTAGAATTGAAGCAATTAACAATGTTGAATTAAAAAAAGACGGTTTAGATAAGGCCGCTATCGCTGAATTGAAAACAGAATTGAATGTTCTTGATCAAAAGATTGAAATTTTTGTAGCAAGGCTTGTGTTAGATGCACAACTTAAAGCCTTGGATGCTCCAGCAGTTCCAGCAGATGCTCCAGCAGCTGAATAATTCTGAATTTTAATTAATTCGAAAAAAGGCGGGAAAAGTTCTCCCGCCTTTTTTCGCTCAAAAATTTATTTTACTCGCATCGCAAGGAATGTTCATGGAAATAAAAAAATATTTATCCGGAGCCATTTTTCTTGTCTTAATTTCTAGCGCTTGCGCAAGGGAAGAAGCTTTATCAAAAAAGAAATCAGAATCTTTTTACAAAAAAAATAAAACCGCCGTTGTTGCAACTGCTACAGGATTAGTAACAGCCGCTATTGGCGCTGCTGCCATTGGACTTGTTTATCGTGATGGTGAAAACAATACAATTGTTGGGATGCGCGATTTAAGAGATTTGAGTGAGAAAGCAATAAAAGCCGATGACTCTATAGTTCGGGTTGAAAATGGAATTGCCGAAATTGAAGTAAAATTAAAGGCCGCTGATTTAGGTAGGGTAGCTAGAACTAAATTAACTGAGCAATTAAGAATTGTTAAAGATGCACTTGTTTTTTTTAAGGCTAAGGTTTTTTTAGATGAATCAATTGAAAAAGCAGATGTATTATTTTGTGAACTAGATAACGAGCTAAAAAAACTAAATGACGAAGGAGACTTAGGAGTACATATAGAAAAAGTCCACTAATAATTTTGAGCGTTAATTAATTCAAAAAAAAAGGCGGGAAAAGTTTTCTCGCCTTTTTTTTCTCAAAAATTTATTTATTTACTATTGGGGTGTGTTTAGATGAGTATAAAAGAAATATTTCTTTTAATAACATTATTCTTTTCTAGAAATACAAATAAAAATGTAGACATGGAAAAATTAAAAACGTCTACCGATGGTGTGCAAAGTACCGAAGAAATCTTTTGCGATTTGCAAAATGGGGATGTTACACAAAATCTTGAAGAAGAAGTTGTTGCCAAAGATATTATTTCAGAAAATATTGTTAGTGATTCGATAGAAAATTCTAGAATTAGAGGATTTTTGGTAAATAAAAAATTAAGCATAGGTGCGGCAACAACTTTTGTTGCATTGGTTTCGGCTGCAGGCATTTTGAGTTTGCATCAAAATAAAAAAAATAAAGAAAAAGAAAAAAGAAAAGTTGAAGAAGAACAAGCGAAAGCGGCGAAAGAAACGCAAAGGCTTCAGGAGGAATTGAAGCGTCAATTAGAAATTGAAGCGGCACAAAAAGCGGCAGAAGAAGAACAAAGACGTCAAGATGAGTTGAAACGTCAGCAAGAAGAAGAGACTAGAAAAATGGCCGAAGAAGAAAAGAAACAAATACGTGAAGCTGCTAAAAGACGTAAAAGAGAAAATGCTAGACGAAGGCAGCAGAAAAACTTGAATAGTTCGGAATTAGGAAACTATTGGAGATAATCAGTGCAAGGCGTGCTAGCCGTTAAATTATAATTTTGATAGAATTGCCGAATCTGAATTAGGATTCGGTAATTTTTTTGTTTTTTAAAATCAATTAAGGAGAAAATCGTGAATAAAAAAGTTTTACTTATTTTTAGTTTTTTATTTTTAAATTCTTATCAGAATTTTGCTGCGGATAATTTTATAATTTCAAAAGAAGATGCAGCATTAAAAAAACTTTCTAAAAACCAGTTGAAAGAAAATATTGGTGGTCAGATGAAAAGTGCTCTTCATAATTGTGCAGAACTGAGCAAACAAATTGGTAAAGTTCAGATAGAGCTTGCGCAAGTACAACAACAATTGTTTGATAAAATTGCAGAATTAATAGATAATGAATCTCCGTTTAAAAGGGCGGGAAGGGGAACGTTGTCTAATACTTATAAGATTATAAATGGTGTAAAAAGAGAGTTAGATAATCAGGTTGCAACGGTTAAAAGATTGAGCATGCAAATAAATAAAGATGAGTGTTTAAAAAAAAGGAACGCCTAAGGCGATTGTTAATATATATGAAAAAGATTTTTGTTGTAACGGGTGAGGTTTCTGGGGATAAAGCTGCTGCTTGGTATTTAAAAAAATTAAAAGCAAAAAATATTGATTTTGAATGTCATGCAGTTGGCGGTAGTGCGCTTAAAAGTTCAGGCGCAATTCTTTATGATCGGATGGAAAAACTTAATGTTGTTGGCGTATTAGAAATAGTTAAGAGATTAAGATTTATATTAAAGTTCTTAAAAAATCTCGCCGATCATATTTTGAAAAATAACTTTGATGAAGTTGTTTTAGTTGATTTTCCAGGTTTTAATTTAAAGTTGGCTAAAAAATTAAAAAAGGCTAATCCGGATATTCAAATTACTTATTTGTCACCACCACAAGTTTGGGCGTGGGGAAAATGGCGAACTAAAAAATTAAAACAGTTTTGTGACAAGTTAATTGTTTTATATCCATTCGAAGTTGAATGGTATAAAAGACATGGCCTTGACGCAGAATATTGGGGTAATCCAATATGTTCTAAGCTTGAGGCAAATTTAAAAAGTAAGTTTTTTGATAAAAAGGATTCTAAAGAACAAGTTGATCAGATTGCAATTATTCCTGCTTCAAGAAAAGCAGAGTTAGATAAATTGTTTCCTATTTTTGCAGACATTGTAAAAAGATTTAAATTAGCTCATCCAAAAGTAAAAATTATTTTGCCCTTAGCCGAATCTTTTAGACCATATATTATTGAAGAAAAATTAAGAAAATGTGGCTTATGGAGATGGGGAAGAGATATTGAAATTATTGTTGGTGAAAAAGAAAAACTAAAGGCTTTGAGTAAGTGTTGTTTAGCGATAACAAAACCAGGAACAATTACTTTGGAACTGGCAATGTTAAATATTCCTACCGTTGTTATTTATAAAACTTCTTGGACTACGTATTTTGTAGCAAGAGTTATGGCTTATATAAAATATATGTCTTTACCAAATTTATTATTACAAAAACCTGTGATAAAAGAGTTTATTCAAAGTGATTGCAAACCAGTAAAAGTTTTTGTTTATGCAAGCAAGCTTTATAAAGAATCAATAGAAAATGGTGAAGAAGCTCAAAAGATGAAAAATGATTTTCATCAATTAAAAGAAGAACTTTCAAGAGAGTTGTGAAATCGATTTTTTATGCTAAAATACAATACTTTCTTTAAATTTAAAGATACTTAAAAGTTTTGATTTATAAGTTTCTTTTTAACTGTTATTATAATTTTACTTTGAAAATTTTTTAAAAAAATATAAATACTTTGCAAAAGGATAAGACATGGCAAGTTACAATCGCGTAATAATGATGGGAAATTTAACAAAAGATCCTGATTACAAACAATTAACATCAGGTCAAACTGTTTGTCGTTTGGGTTTAGCATCAAACAGACAATTTAAAAACAGACAAACAGGCTCAATGGTTCAAGAAGTTTGTTTTGTGGATGTTGATATTTGGGGTCCTCAAGCAGATAGTTGTAATCAATATCTCCAAAAAGGTAGCGCTGTTTTAGTTGAAGGTCGCTTAAAGTTTGATACATGGCAGGATAATGACGGCAACAAACGTAGCAAACATGCTATTGTTGCTGATAGAGTAACTTTTTTATCTTCTGCTAATTCTGTGAGCGAAGAATCTTCTAGTCAACAAAACAACTCTCAATCAAATAATAATGAGCCAAAAAGCGTTTCTCAATTGCAAGAAGCTGTTAAGGCTGTTTCATCACCAAAACAAGAAACTGCTGCTTCATCTGGCGAAGTTAAGTTTAAGGACGAAAAACCGTTTGAAGATGATTTGCCATTTTAATTATTTGGGAATAAACGATAATATCTTTTCTTTTTGAAAATGTTTATCGTTGATGGTTGTTGAAGATTTCAATAAGACTTGATTTTGAGGTAAAGTTTATACTTTGCTAGACAGGTAAATCAGATTTGATACACTATTAATGCTGTTTCCTATATATATTTCGGATATATATTTCTGAATAAAAATTATTGAAATTAAAAAATAGTAAGTTGAATGAAAGGTTAGGCTTAGAACAATGGAAGAAGCTAAAAAAACAACATTTGCAGAATATGCCATTTTCCAAACCGGTGGAAAACAATATCAAGCAATTCCTGGAAAAACTATCGCAGTTGAAAAGCTAGAAGGCGAAGCTGGCGATAAAATTGATTTTCCAGAAGTTTTGTTTCGCAAAACTGGTGAAGAAAAATTTGAAATTGGACAACCTTTTGTTGAAGGTGCAACTTTAAAGGCAAGCATTGTAAAACAAAGTAAAGGTCCAAAATTAATTGTTTTCAGACACAAAAGACGTAAAAAACAAAGAACCAAAAAAGGTCATCGTCAACCAATTACAGTAATTCGTGTTGAAAGCATTTAATCTCCGAACCGAACAATCCTGCGGTGATCGCCATAGTTTTTAACGACGGTGGTAGCTTGTCGAAGGATAAAATTAAAAAATTATAGGTCGTTTGAAAAAGCGGCCTATTTTTTTTTGTTAAATTTTTTTTTGTTGATTTAACTTGTTCTTTAAATTAACGTACAAATATCTTTTATATAAATTTTTTAAAACATAAAAAAAGGAGAGAGTATGGTTTTTAAGAATTATCTAAAATATTTTGTTTTATCAATCTTTGTTTTTGGGAATGTAAATTCTGCAACAATTAATTTATTTAATCATTCAAAACATCCTGCTTATTTTGAGATTGATGTTGATAATTGGTTTGATAAAGAAGTTGTTGTAATGCCCCTTGAAAGTTATAGGCGATCGGGCATTGGCGATATTAATAAAGTTTCAGCTCTTTCTTTGATGCCGCCTGTTCCTAATAGGGGTGTTGATTCTGCTGAACAGTTGCAAGCTGCAGAAAAACTAGAAACTGCTGAACAGTTGCCAACTGTAAGTCAGTTACCGAGCGCAGAAGAGTTAAAAAAAGATATTAAATCTAGACTTGAGAAGTCTCAACCTGAAAAGCCTTGGCTTGAAAAGTTTAAACTTGAAGAGTTGCAACTCGATGATCAGAATTTACGCAGCTTGGTAATATCAATTCCACTTGATGAAAATAAAAGTGAATACAATGTTAGTTTTGATATTGATGCAGAAGATAATCCTGTATTAAAAAGGGGTGCTTACGGAATCGAAAAAACTATTAAATTTTTAGTAGTTTCGGATGTACATACAATTGCCAAAACTGAACATGAATTATCAACAATGAATTTGGATCTTTATGGTGGAGATGCAAAAAGAGAAAAAGTTTTAAATAAACATCGCAATAAAATCGCAATGCGTGATCGTATGATTTCTTATATTAATGATCCTACTAAAAATATTCGTTCTGTTATTATGCCTGGTGATAATGCTGGTGGTTATGGAAAAAAATCAGAAAAAGAGGCATTTGAATTTGTTTGGTACAATCCATTAAAGAGTGCTTTGATTTCTGCAGGAGGAAGACCATTTTTAGGCATTGGAAATCACGATATTTATTGGTCTAGTTTTTTTGAACCTCAACCCACAAAGATGTTACGATTTATTAAATCTATTTATGGAAATTATAACTATTCATATAATATCGGCACCATGCATTTTATTAACTTGAGCCAGTGTCCATCTTTAAAAGAAATTCGCGGAGTTGATCCATCATTGTTTTTTTTAGCCAGTGATCTAAAAAATAATGTTAATACAACACAACCTATTGTTATATTCTTCCATTATCCGATTCACGGACATATGAGTGATTGGTGGTCTAAATTTGAAAAAGACATTTTTTATACCATGATCCAAGATTATAATGTTGTTTTAATCGCATGTGGCCATTCGCACAAAAGTGCAAAATACGAATTTAGGGATAAAAAAATACCCGTTATTCTTGCGGCGGGAAGTGAATTTGCTCAAGTAAAATGGCTTCCGGCAAATCCAACAAATGTTTATATTAAATTTATTGATGCTGATGGAAATAGAGTTGCTGGAAGTCAAAGATTCAGAGTAGAAGAAGAGGGTGATGGGGTTACTCGTGGTATTGAAATTGAATCGGAAGATGTTGAAGAAGTGCAAAGTTTGGAAAATCAAGATTTATCAAATCAAGATTTATCAAATCAAGATTTGGAATCTAATGTTTGTATATTAAATGAAGTTTTAGGGCAAGAAGATAAATAATAAATAAAGATATAAAAGATGGTGTGAAGCAAAAAAAAACATACATGCCCCGCGCATCCCTCGGATGCGCGGGGCGCAAAATATTAAATTATTTTTTTATATTTTAAAGACGTCGCCGTGTTTCTTCTGCTTCTGCGCAAATATCTAAAATTTCATGAGCAGCAGACGTAAATTCGTTGAAACTTAATGTTTCTTCTGACAACATTGTTTCTATGCATGTCTGTGTCGCCAATGAATTTATTTTATCATCGATAGTTTTTATGTGTTTATCTAATATAGGTTTTATTATTGATTCGTTATTATTTAGAATAAAATCTATATTGTGAATTGTTTTTTTGATATCAATGATTTCTTTTAGAAGGACTTCATCTTTTTTCTTTGAATCTAAGTCAGCATATAATTTTGTCGATAAGATTTTTTTTATTGGAGTTGATTGATTTTGTGTAATCCATTCAAAAATTAATCCTAATCGTGTATTTATATTTAAGGCATTTAATTGTATGTTTGCTGAAAATATAAGGAATAAAGTCAGGAATATTTTTTTCATAAAAACCTTCTTTATTTATATAACTTA
>DAOVNS010000050.1 GCA_030630075.1 bacterium
ACTCAAATTACTCGGGCTTACTATTGTTGTTGAAGAGCCAACCAATATCGGACGAATTGATGCTGTAATTGAAATGAAAAAATACATTTATGTTTTTGAATTTAAGGTTGGCAAAAGCGCGGTAGAAGCAATTAAGCAAATTAAAGATAAAAAATATTTTGAAAAATATGCGCGGCATAATAAAAAACTTGTTGCAACCGGAATCAATTTTAGCATGAAAGAAAAAAATATTTCCGATTGGATATGCAAAGAAATTATTTAGGATGAATTTGTTTTAAGATGCAGGGCATAAACCCTGCATCTTTCTTTATAAAATATTTTTTTATTCTCCCAATCCTGCTGGAAGTATTGCATTTATTTTATCGTATTTTTTAATTTCTGAATTTAATCTTCTTGTTTCCGTATCAATTGCATCTGATATTTTTTCTCGTATTTGTTTTTGTGCATCATCGTCTGCGTCATCAATTGGTGCGTCATTTGCTACGCCAGAAGCTTTTTTTATTAGTTCTTTTATTATACTTCTCCATTTTGGAATGTCCCAGCCATTAATTATATCATTTATGGCATTAAGATTTGCATAATCTTTTTTATTAATCTTTTGTTTTAAGTCTGGAAGTTGTGCGTTCTCAACGAGATACTTTTTCTTTTCTAAGTTTGTTTCTAAAATTTCTGCTAACTTTTTATTCGAGAGCTTTTCTTTAATTATATCTTCGTCTAGCACTGGTTGCGCAAAAAGAATTCGTAGATTTCTTTCTAAATCAATTAGACTTTTTCCAGAATTATATTCTTTAAGAGGATCAGTACTAATTTTGCTTAAAATAGCTTCTTCGTATTTTGATAATTCTGTTGTGTATTTTTTATCTAGTTCTTTAGCCCCTGCAATATTTTGTGCAAGAATGCTTTGCGCAGCTTTTCGTTCTGATTCATTACCAAAGAGTGATTTTGCAAGTCTTATTCCGATTGGAATAAAATTATTTAAACTAGATACAAGTTCTTTGTTTTTGTACGTACCAGTTTTTTCGAGGTGTTCTTTTTGTTTTTCATCGAATTTACCTTCGCCTTTTTCTATAACATCAAGCTTTGATGCAAGTTTACTTAAAAGCGTTGTTTTTAAAATATTCTTGAGTGAATTTTCGTTGTCTGGTTTATAAATTGTAATAATTTTTTTAAGCAAAGATATTGATTCATTTGTTGCACTTTTAATTTGTTCGGTGCGTTCTTTGTCTTTTTTTGTTTGAGTTGATCCAAATCCTGCAGGTGGTTCTTGTTTAGATTTGTCGTTTGTTTTTTGTTCCATTCCTTTTGTTGGAGTAGAGGGTCTTGGTTGATCTGAAGAATAACGTGAGGGCGGTCTGCCTCCTGGCCAATCAGATGAACCATATCCACCATGTCCAGATGGTCCACCCCACGGACTTTGTCCGTATTGCGATGATGGTCTGTAGCTGGGCGCAGCTTTTCTTTTTGTTTCTGCATCTTTAATTTTTTGTTCTTGTTTCTTCTTCTTTTCTTCTATTGCTGCTTTTGCTTGAGTACTTACGGTTATTTTTTCGAGATCATTTCCGATTTGATTTAGATTTTTTTCTAATAATGTTTTTATATCACTTTTAACTTTACGTTTTGTTTCTTCGGTATCTTTTTGTTTTGTAAATTCTTCTAAAATTTCAGAAATTTCTTCTTCATCTTCTTGTTCTTTTATTTCTTCTAATTGTTTATTTATTTTTTCAAGTTTTTCTATTGTTTCAAAGATTTGTTTTCTTGTATCAGTAAAAGAATCGAGAAAGAAAATCTTTTGATATAATCTTTTGCTGCGTAGTTTTCCGTTTTCAATTTTTATTTTTATAAAAATTTGTTTTGCGGTTGGTTTTAGATTTTCGAGATCTTCTTTAAACGCTATTCCCAAATTAAAGCTGTTTATATTTGTTTCCATGTTTTCTAACAGATCCATGAATCTATCCATGTAAAAATAAAAAGCTTTTAATTTATCTGGAGATAATTTTTGTATTGTTTTTTCAGCTTCTACCGGTTTCTTGAAGTTTTCTTCTTGAGTAAGTTTTTTTGCAGGAATTGTTGCACCCGGTTTTGTTGGTTCAACTAATGGCTTTTCTGTGGGTTTTTGGTCTTCGGCGTTAGCAGGGCCAAAAACTTCTTCTAGTTCTTTTAGCATTGCTTCGAAATCGAAATCTTTTAATAATTCATCAAGATTTTCGGGAGGAGGAGGAAGGTCGTAGGGAGGTGATGGAGGTGGCGGAAAAGCCGGATTAATTCCTTGAATCATTGTTGAAGTTACAAAAAGAGAAATTAACAAGAGTGGTATTAATTTCTTCATATTATCTTTCTTTTAAAAATGTTGTCTTTAAGGCTTACAAATTACAAAATAAGGTTAATGTTTTAATTGGTTAAAGTTAAAGAAATTAAGAATTGTTATATTCTATGGTTTTAAAAAAAGCATACTTACTTGTCGAATTATTAGTTTCGATAACGATTTTTACAATTTTTGCCTTATCGATTTCTTATATGATTGGAATGGCGTCTAAGTTAGAGGGAGTTGTGGCTAAAAAAACTTCTGCTCTTAATCTTAATATCCAAGAACATGAGATGATAGAACCATGAAATGGTGAAAATATGAAAAGTAGGGCGTTTACATTAATTGAACTTTTAGTGTATTTAACATTATTTTCTTTTTTTGCATTACTATCGTTTGGATTTTTAAACGAAATAAATACCAAAGTTTTTTTGAGCATAAAAAAGAATGAAAAGATTGTAAGAACGCATATTGCATTAGATTTACTTAGAAGAGATTTAATGTGTGCAAGTTCAAATATTTATGATTGGGATCAGCAAGAATTAATTTTTAGAAAAAAAGTTTTAAATAAAAATGGCGAAAAAGAATCTAAGTGTATTAACTGGAAAATCATAAAAGGTAATTTGACAAAAATAGATGGTGAATATGATTTTGTTACTAGAAAGTGGATTAAAAGAAGCTTTAGTAAGGTTGGTGGTAATTTTGAAAAGTTAACTTTTAATTTACATTACGACAAACAAGCACGATTTATTGATCGCATTGATTTTGCATTATTGGATGGAGAATTAAACACTATAAAACTTCGAAACGGTCTTGTTTAATGAAAACTAAAGATGGGTCATCGTTATTGATTATTTTTATGATGACAACGTTTTTGAGTATGCTTTCATTTGGATATTGGTATAAAACTTCTTTGTTAGTTGATTTGGTAAATCAGCGAGAAATTTACTATAAAAATTTTTATTTAACCGAAAAAATTTTAAATTATGGAGTTAATTTTGCAAAAAATAATTTCACTCAACTTACGGTTGATGGTACTAAAGTAATATTTCCAGTTATTTTGGATGCTCAATTCTTGTTAACCGACTTAAAGAATCCAGATTTGACAAATCCCGATTTGTCAGCCGAAATTATAATTAATAAAGTTAGCGAAAAACAAAAGTTATATTTAAAAGCTATACTCCTAAGTAAAAGTAACAAAAACATTTTGTGTAAATTAAGTTGTAAACTTGCAATGACAGAAGTTTTTAATGAAAAATCAAAAGAAAAACAAATTTATTTCGTTGTTCAAAATTTTACTATCGGCAACTTTATTTAGTGTTGCATTTCTGTTTTCAGATATGTTTGGTTTCTTGGTTATATTATCTTTGATTCTTTTATTTTTTATTTCAAAAAGTTTTTTGAATGGTGTTTGGTGGGGAGTTATTGCGTTTAGTTTGCATTTTATTTGGCTATATCAATTATTGATTACAAACTCGGACGCAACATTTTTGCAAGCAATTTTAATTTATCTATTTGTTGTTTTTTACACATCGTTTTTTAGTGGTGCCTGGTTCTTCGTAATAAAAATATGCGAAAAAACAGTACAACAATTGTTTTTAAAAATATTAATTTTTATATCTACGACGACAGCATTTTTTTATTTTATGCAAAATTATTCATTAATGTTTTTGGGCAGGGTAGAAGGGTATCCTTTTTTAAATCCCTTTCTTCCCTTAGCCCGATATCGATGGTTTCTATTTTTATATTCAATTTCTTGCCTCAACTTTAATTTGAATAACAATTTTAATTATTTAAAAGAACTTGAAGAAACAAAAAAAGTTAAACTTTTTTATTTAAAACCTTGTACGAGTGACCCTAAAAAACAACATTCACCAACTGCAGTAGGGCAGGATATTTATAAAAAACTTATCAATTTAAATTTAGAAGATTATGCAAAAGAATACGAAAACTTAATTGTTGTTGCACCTGAGACAACGTATCCTTTTGCACTTAACGAACATCTTTCGCAATTGCAATTATGGAATTGTGTGATTCCATCAAATACTTATTTTTTGATTGGAAGTCAAAGAAGAGAAACCCAAAATCTTTATCAAACAGTTTTTTTAATACATATGGGTCGGATAATTAATTTTTATGACAAAACTCATCGAGTTGCGTTTACAGAAAAGATACCAAAATTTTGGCGATACTTTTCTTGGTCAAAAACTCTTTTTTTAAAAGATAAGATTGAGTTTTGCAAACAAAAGAATAATTCAAAAAAAATAAATTTCAATGAAAATTATTTCAATAAGACTAGTCTGAAGATTTCGGACGATTTAATTATTATTCCCAAAATTTGTTCCGAATTATTTTTTAGAAAAGAAAACATACATTATAAGAAAAATTCTGTTATTTTTTTCTTTGTAAATGATAGTTGGTTTTGTAATTATTTTAAAAAATTGATGAAGAATTTATGCATACTTCGCGAAATCAAAACCTGTTATTCTATTATTTATATTAATCATGAGAATGGGCATTTTTCCCTGTCTGAAAATCTTTTTTTGTGATATTCTTTTATAAAATTAAGCTCATATCAGTAGATTTAAAAAGAAAGGCATTCGATGCTTGTTTACATGTTAAAAGATGTTGAAAAAATTGGAATGGCAGGACAAGTTATTAAAGTTTCTGATGGATATGCAAAAAACTTTCTTGTTCCTAGAAAACTCGCATTAAAGGTTGAAGAAGGTAATAAAAAGTTTTTTGAACAAAAAACTAAAAAATTAAATCTTGATGCAAAAGCTTTGGGCAGTAAAGTTGCAATGGTTGCAGAAAAGATAAAGAATTTACATCTTACTCTTAAGAAAAAAGCACACGATGAAGGCAAACTTTATGGTGCTGTAAGTGCTGATGAAATTGTAGATCTATTAAAAGAAAAAGAAATTGCAATTAATAGAAAACAAGTTGAATTTAGCAAATCAATCAGAGCTGAAGGCGAACATAAAGTTATCATTAGACTTTCTTCAAAGCTTAAACCAGAATTAACATTAAAAGTTGTAGCTACAAAATAAAACAACTTTTAACTGGATCATAAATGCCTGACAATTTTAGTCGGACAAAGTTTAATAAAAATAAAAGCTTGTCCCAAACAGATGGTTTTTTATCTAAAAATCTACCTACAAATATTGAAGCCGAAAAGTCGGTTTTAGCTGCAATATTATTAAACGGTGAAAACATAACACTTGTAAGTGATTCTTTAAAACCATCTGATTTTTTCAATAGACAAAATCAAATGATTTACGAAGCAATGCTCGATATTGCGCAAGCAAATCAACAAATTGATTTACTTGTTTTGCAGGATGCATTAGAAGTAAAGAAACAATTGCAAGAAATTGGCGGCATTATTTATTTAATGGAATTGCAAGAAGATATTCCTTCGATTGGAATGATTGCGCAACATTCTAAAATTGTTAAAGACAAATCAATTTTGCGAGATTTGATTAAGTCTGCGGCTGATATTATTAATATTTGTTATGACCAAAACATTGATGAAATTGATACGGTATTAGATAATTCAGAGAAAAAGATTTTTCAGATTTCTAATAAACTTATTCCTCCAACATTTGTACCTCTTGATTCGTTACTTAAAAAAACATTTCAACATTTGGCACAAGTGAAGGGAAATCGAGAGGGTGTTACCGGAATTCCTTCTGGATTTGGACATTTTGATCATATGACTGCCGGCATGCAACGAGGCGATCTTTTAATTCTTGCAGCAAGGCCTTCGATGGGTAAAACTGCGCTTGCATTAAATATGGCAGTTAATGCATGGCATAGTGGGGCGGCAGTTGGTATATTTTCTTTAGAAATGTCATCTGAACAATTAGTTTTACGTCTACTTTCTTCGCAATCGCGAATCCCCCATGCAAAAATAAGAAATGCAATGGTAACGTCAGATGAGTGGGTAGAGCTTACAAATACTGCTGCAAACTTAGCCGAAGCAAAAATATATATAGATGATTCTGCGAGTTTAAACATTATGGAATTGCGTGCGAAGGCAAGAAAATTAAAAGCAAAATCAAATATCGATTTACTTGTAATCGATTATTTACAACTTCTTACTGCAGGCAATCGATACGAAAATAGAACACAAGAAATTTCTGCAATTTCTCGTGCATTAAAAGCTTTAGCAAAAGAATTAAATATTCCAGTTTTAGCACTTTCTCAGTTGTCACGTTCTTTGGAGAGCAGAATGGATAAAAGGCCAATGCTTTCTGATCTTCGTGAATCTGGTGCAATAGAACAAGATGGCGATGTTATATTTTTTGTTTATCGTGATGCTATTTATAATCCGGAAACCGAAAATCCTGACATTGCAGAAATCATTATTGGAAAACAACGTAATGGACCGGTTGGATCTTTTCCTGCAAGATTTATTGGAGAGATTACAACCTTTGAAGATATAGGTGAAGAGCGATACGAGTAGGATAGAGAAAGTAGAATTTATTTTTGTCATCCTGAACTTGTTTCAGGATCTGTACTTTAAGAGGAAGAGGGAGTATGGAGAAGAGTATAATTCTTGGTATAGATCCAGGCTTTTCTGTCACTGGATATTCAATATTAAAATGTGAAAATCAAAAATCGTTTGTGGTCGACTTTGGATATTTAAAGATGAAAAGTAAGGATCATTTATCTATAAGAACCGGTCAGTTTTATTCTTACTTTAAAGATAAAATATCCAAATTTGAGGTTACAGATTTAGCATTAGAAACTCCGTTTCTTGGTAAAAATGTACAAACATTCCTGAAGCTAGGTTATTTAAGAGGGCTTTTATATTTGTTATCTGATCAAAACAACCTCAAAATCCACGAATTTTCGCCACGCGAAGTCAAAGCTGCGGTGACAGGTTTTGGCGGCGCAACTAAAGATCAAGTAGCACTTATGGTACTTGCAATGTTTCCAAAACTAAAAGATTTACCTAAAATAGAAAAAAACGATGTGACCGACGCTTTGGCAATAGGAATATGTGGTGTTTGGAAGTCAAAATTCGGGTAAAAAACAACATTTTTTATGCTTCAGAATTCAGGGTGAAAATTCCTGTCAAGACAAATTAATTAAAATGTTTTCATCTTGAATTAAAAATAGGTATAATAAAATTAGATTAAGTTTTATTTTAAAGGCATTTTAGGGGAAGGGATTAGGATGAAAAATAAGATAATTTTAGGTTTGTTTTTATTGATGAGCATGAATTTTTCAGGAAATTGTGTAGCGCAGACAGGGGTGAGTCAAGAGTTTAGTGTTCTTCGAACTCTTGCCGAGGATGGAAAAATAGGTGAGTTGCTTAACCGTTTAGATAGTTATAGAATTCAGTTTTCCTCGGAATACCCTAATTTATTAACCAGACTTTCAACTTATTTATCAAACAATCCAAATACTTGGAATAACTTATTAGTTACAATAAATGGTAATTCAGCGCTATTAACAAGATTCATAAATCTAACAAACTTAAATACAGGAATTTGGAATAAGTTAGTGGCTGCAATTACAGATAATTCGAGACTTCAATTAGGAAGTTTCATGGCAGTCTTAAGCACAGGACCAGAAATTTGGAATAAGTTATTAGCTGCAATTACAGATAATTCGAGGCTTCAATTAAGAAGTTTCATGATAGCCTTAAGCACAAAGCCAGAAATTTGGAACAAGTTATTAGCTGCGATTAAAGTTAATTCAACGCTACTAAATAATTTTGTAAACACAATGAGCGTTGATCCTCAAATTTGGAACAAGTTATTAGGAGTACTTATAAATAAT
>DAOVNS010000032.1 GCA_030630075.1 bacterium
AACCTAAAAAGATTACCCCTGCAGAAAAAGAAATAGCAAAACCTGAAATCGCAGAGGAAGAGTTACACTTTAATTTAATGGGCGAATCTGATCCAAATTTAATAAAATACCAATTAAGCATTCAAAGAGAAGTTGAACGTTTATGGCATCCTCCTGTTGGTGTTCCAAAGGGAACAGAATGTTCAATTTGTTTTACTATCAATTCGAATGGTGCAATAAATAAATTTGAATTTATCAAACGCTCAAAAATCTTAATCTACGATTTAAGTGTTTCTAAGATTGCAAAAAACTTTCAATTTGATAGATCTTTATGGAATAAAAAATTTACAATAGATTTCAGGCAATAATTAGAAAAGCAAATTACTTTTTGGGGAAATTTTATGATAAAAAAAATACTTTTATTTTTAATGATTTTACAAATACAAAACGTATCATTTAAATATGTACATTGTTCGGATATATCGTTTTCTGTTTCTAGCCCAAATCAAAAACATGAAAAAATCAAAGTTACATCAGTCGTAATTGGCAACAATGATCTTTTATCAAAGGTATCAAAAATAATTAAATTCGATCTAGAATTTACAGATCAGCTTAAAGTAGAACTAAAAAAGGCAACCAACAATTTAAGTAAAAAAGTAGAAGACAAATTATGCGAACAAGGAGTGTCTCTATCACTTTGCTTAAAACAAGATAATAATAAAATTAATTTAACGCTCAAAGATTTGAATGCTCAAAGCGTAATAATAGAAAAAGAGTTTGCAATAGATCCAAAAAATAAAGTTCTATCAACACACAAAATATCAGATGAATTAATAAAAATGTTAACCGGAGAAGAAAGCATTGCATTAAGTTCTCTTGCTTATTGTAAATTAACATCACCTAAACAAAAAATAATTTGTTTGGCTGATTATGCGTGTCAAAAAGAAAAAATTATTGTTCCATCAAAAACTATCAATCTTGCACCCTCTTGGCACACTCAAGCACCCGTACTTTTTTATTCACAATTTACAAGAACAAATAATAGATTAATGTCTGTAAACATTGAAAAAAAACAGCACAAAGTAATTTGTTCTTACGATGGCCTAAACATGCAACCATCATTTTCTCCCGACGGAACAAGGGCAGTACTATGCCTTTCTGGCGGTAAAAATTCAGAACTTTATCTTTATGATTATAATTTGTGTAAAAAATATAATAAACGAGTTTTTGTACAACTCACAAAAAATGGAGGAAACAATTCATCACCTCACCTTCTTAGTAACGGAGATATTATTTTTTGCTCCGATTTTGAATCCGGAAATCCCCAAATTTATTATCGTAAAAAAGCAAAAAATAAAATACGCCGCCTGACAAGCGGCCAAGGTTATTGCGCAGCACCATCATATTGCTCAAAAAACAATAGCATTGTATACACAAGACCAATTAACGGAACATTTCAAATATTTAGTCTAAATATAAATGACTTCAAAAACATACAAGAAAAACAGCTAACATTTGGACAAGGAGATAAACACGAACCGTCTTATTCTCCTTGCGGTCATTTTATAGCTTTTTCATATGACTATGCAGATAAAAACAAGAAAAAAACAGCACAAATTGCAGCATTGAACTGCAATAGCGGAAATATCAAAATATTAACCAGCGGGAAACATGCAAAAAGCTATCCCCGTTGGTGCAAACAAGCATTATATTAATCATCTCAAAAGACTTTTGGATTTGTTGTTAAATAAAACAAATTAAGTTAAAATATAGTAAGCATTAGCTCAATATATTTCATTATTGAAATTATTTATCAAACAATTAATTAGGATTAAGTTCATGGCAAACAAGAATACTAATAAAAACAAACCAGGTTTTAACAAAGCTGGCTTTAAAAAAACGGGTTTTAAAAAACCTAACTTTAATAAAAAAGGACCAAATGCCGTTTGGTTACTATTTTTATGCCTTATGGCCGGAATGTTGTATCTTTTCTGGTATAACAGCGTAAATAGACAAATTGAAAACATAAAATACTCCAACCTTGTAAAACTTATTGATACAAATCAAATTGAATCTGTTGTTATTCAAGATCAACTAGTGCAGGGCAAACTCAAAAACGGTAAAAAGTTCGAAACTTATGTGATTCCATCAGAAAAATTATGGAACAGCTTTAGAGAACACAACATAACAATGGATGTTTATCCTAAAGAAAAACAATCGTGGGGCGCATTTTTATTTGTTTCACTTCTTCCGTTATTACTTATAATGTTGTGGTTCTTTTATATCCGTCAAAGCCAAGGCGGTGGCGGGGGATCTAGCAAAATATTTAGCATTGGAAAAAGCAAGGCTAAATTCTTCTCTCCTAATACAATTAATATAACATTTAAAGATGTAGCAGGAGTTGATGAAGCAAAGGATGATCTCAAAGATATTGTTGAGTTTCTAAAAAATCCTATTAAATTTTCACGGCTTGGAGCAAAAATACCAAAAGGCGTTTTATTAAGCGGAGCTCCCGGCAACGGTAAAACTCTACTCGCAAAAGCCGTTGCAGGTGAAGCGAATTGTCCATTTTTCAGCATTAGTGGTTCTGATTTTGTTGAAGTATTTGTTGGTGTTGGCGCATCACGAGTTCGTGATCTTTTTGTTCAAGCAAAAAAGAATGCACCTTGTATCGTTTTTATAGATGAAATCGATGCCGTTGGACGTCAAAGAGGAATTGGTCTTGGAGGCGGAAACGATGAACGAGAACAAACATTAAATCAATTGTTATCCGAAATGGATGGATTTTCGACAGAGCATGGTTCCGTTATTGTTCTTGCAGCAACAAATAGACCTGACGTTTTAGATAAAGCACTTTTACGACCAGGACGTTTTGATAGAACAATTGAAGTTCCATATCCTGATCTTGCAAGCAGAGAAGAAATTTTAAAAATTCATGTAAAAGGCGTAAAGCTTGCAGAAAACCTTAATCTTAATAAAATTGCACGCGGAACTCCTGGGTTTAGTGGAGCTGATCTAGAAAATCTTGTAAATGAATCAGCACTCATTGCGTCAAAAGCAGATAAGGTCAACGTAACAATAGAAGATTTCGAAAAAGCTCGCGACAAATTATTACTTGGTGCAGAAAGAAAAACCTTGGTATTTACCGAAAAAGACAAAAAACGAACTTCCTACCATGAATCAGGACACACTCTTTTAAATCTCCTGCTTCCAGATACTGATCCATTCCACAAGGTAACAATAATTCCTAGAGGAAGAGCACTTGGAGCTTCATGGTCATTACCAGAAATAGACCGAGTAAGTGAATCTAAAAAAGAAATGCTTTCAAACATTATGGTTTGCCTTGGCGGATTATTAGCAGAAAAAATCATTTTGGATATTCAAACAAGTGGCGCATCTAATGATATTGAAGTAGCAACCAATATTGCTCGCAAAATGGTAACACGATACGGAATGTCCGAACTTGGACCTATCGTATTTGATGCCGCAAAAGAACATCCGTACCTGGGCAGAGATATACAACAATCAGGTTTTAATTCCGATAAGACAGCCCAAAAGGTAGATGAAGAAATTGAAAAAATAATTAAATCTTGCTACAAACAAGCCGAAGAAATTCTTATAGAAAACAAAGTTAAGCTCGAAACCTTAGCAAAACACCTGCTAGAAAAAGAATCTCTTCAAGCAGACGAGGTTTACGAACTTCTTGGCATTGAGCCTAGAGAATTCCATAGCTGGAAATCTGACGACAAAGACGATAAACCAGAAGGTACTACCTTATAATTTTCTGGATTATTAAATATTTTATGTTAGAAAACTTCAAATAGTTCGTTTTTTTGCTACAATGGTATTGTAATTCTTATGTATTACATATTCTAATAAGTAAATAAATCGACACCCGAAAGGATTATTAAATCATGGCAAATATTTGTGTCATATGTGATAAAAGACCACAAGTCGTAAATAATGTTAGTAATGCTAACAACAAAACAAAACGTTGGGTATATCCTAATGTTCATGTAATTCGCTTTACCCTTAAAGGACAAAGAAGCATTAAGCGCGGTGCAGTTTGCACAAAATGTCTAAAAAAAGGTAAAGTTGAAAAAGTTATATAATTTTTGTTAGAAGTTTAAAATAAACGAATTTATTTTTAGGAATTGCACGAAATGGCAAATATTAAATCCGCAAAAAAAAGATCTAAAACAAACGAAATACAAAGGCAAAGAAATGTCGCAAGACGTTCTGATATTAAAACTGCAATTAAAAAATATTTAGTAGCAGTTGAAGAAAATGATTCAAAAGCAGCACCAGCTTTGTTTAAAACAGCTGAATCAAAAATTTCACGCGCAGCAGGCAAAGGATTAATTAAAAAAAATACCGCCTCTCGCAAAGTCAGCCGCCTTGCAAAAAAGCTTGCTAATTTAAAATAAGCCTAAAAGCTACGGCTCATTAATAATAGCAAGCACAGTTTGTTATATATTTTGGAAAAAGAAGTTGGAGATAGTGTTATGATTAAGTCAAGTAAAACTGTAGTTTTAGTTGATTCTGTAGAAACAGCAGTTAAGTTTTATACAGAAAAACTGGCTTTTGATGTTGTTGATTTAGAGATTAACAAAGAAGAAAACGAACATGCGCTGGCTTACGCACTTCTCCGTAAGGGTAAATGTTACATTCTTTTTAAAATTCCAAGAATCGAAGAACTAGCCGAGTTTAGTTTTATTAAACGCTGTGCTAGCAGATGTGTTGGAATTTTTTCAGAAATAAAAAAAGGATTAGACAAATATTTTGCCAAGTGTGCAAAAAAAGGCGTCACCGTTATTAATGAACCCGAAGATTGCACAGAGTCTGGCTTTAGAATGTTTTCTATCAAAGATCCTTTTGGGCTTAAGCTAACTTTTGCAGAACCACTACCTGACTTCAAAGAAGAATACAAAGATTTTGCAGGTTTAGAAATCCACAAAGCAGGCAAAGAAGATACTGTTCTTATCGAAGAAATGGTTAAACATCTTAAAACTTTTGGAATTTTACGCAGAGCTTCCAAAAAATTCGCCAAACTTTGGTTAAAGAATTCAAAAAAATAAATTTGAACAAAATTTAATATTAAAAAAACAGGCCGATGAAAATTTCACCGGCCTGTTTTTTTAAATTAGTTTTTTAATAATAAATCTACAACTTTTCTCATTAAAAAATAGAAATCAGGAATTTTCTTACTAATCAAATCAGCAGTTTCTTCTTCATAGGTATGTGATGTTCTATTTCTATAATCAATCATTTCTAGCGCTAATTTCGCATCGTCCTCTGTAATCAATCTTACCTCAGCCGATTTTCTTATAATTCCCCTGGGACTTTTAAATTCTAAGGTAACTTTTTCTATATTTTCTAAATAAAATTTTAGCAACTTCCAAAACAAATCAACTGTATATTCAAATCGTTGAATCAAACAATCCCTTAATGACTTTGTAAAATCATCATATTCATCAAACACTTTTGTCTCTAACAAATAAGATATATCTATAACTTTTAAAGCTTTTTTATAACTATTAGCGGCCTTTTCTAAAGTCAATAAAGCAGCATTCATACTTTTTGCTTTAAGTTTTAATTCGTCCATTGAATCCATTCCTTTTTTATTGCTTCTAAAAAATTACTTTCAACTGAATAAACATCCACAAGATCAACGAAAACAGGAACTGTTGTTGCTTCTATTGAGTCATGAATTCTAGCTAATATTTGCCAATCAATTTTATTACCAAAATCCAAAGCTAAATCAATATCAGCACCACCAATATAAGTTCCCTTTGCCCTAGAACCAAACAAATATATTTTGCATCCAGGCAAATATTTTTGAATAATCAAAATCAATTGTTTTTTTATCTCTTCATCAACCAACTCACCTGAAAATCGAAACTTATTTACAAACTTACTCATAATTATTTATCCACTAATCTTTTAAAACTCTTTTTTTAATTCTTCAACATCTTGTATATCTTCATTTATCTGAATTTTATACGCCTTATCTAAAAGTTCTCCAAGTTTAGGCCCTGCAGGAATTATATCAAGTAAATGACGCCCTTTTAAAACAGGTTCTTCTGGACCATGTTCAATTTTCACCTCACGCATTTTTTGTAAAAATTGTTCAAACATATCTTGATAATCAGTTTTTAATGGTTCGCTACTTTTTGGATTACGACCTCTTAGGTCGCACAAATTTAATATTGCAACTCGTCTAAGATTAACTTCTGGTGAAAGTTTTTTTGCTAAACGTTTATAGGCCCTTATACTAGATTTTTGTTTTAATAATTCTGCTGGCCGAATGTGATATCTAACTAATTTACAAACAGCTTTAGTTAATTCTTTATCTAAAACAAAACGTTTCAAAAAAGTTTTTGCAATCGGAACACCCGCTTCTTCGTGCCCCCTGCAAGAAAGATTTTCGTCAGTTGTAACAAACTTACCCAGATCATGACACAATGCCGAAAGCATTATTAAAAACTTTTCATCATCATCTTTATAATCATTAAAATCTGCTGCCGCGTCTAATGATTGCATTGTATGTTCAAAAACATCTCCTTCGGGATGATAATCTTTTCGTTGTTCAACACCTATTAAATCGTAAAGCTCTGGAAAAATTTCTTTTAATCTTTCTATTTTTTTTAACCATCTAAAACCAAGAGATGGCTTTTTTGATTTTAAAAAAAGTTTTTTAATTTCTTCAAAAATTCGTTCTTTCGAAACCGGTTTATCTAAATAAATATCATGCAGATCCATTTCTTTACACAATGCATTTAAAGATCTTGATGGCTCTATTTCAAATCGACCAATAAATTGCATCACTCTAAAAAATCTCAACGGATCTTCTAAAAATAAATCTTTATCAACCACACGCATTTTTTTTTCTTTTATATCTTTTAATCCATCAAAAGGATCTATAATTTTTAAATCAGTTTCGCAAGATCCTAAATCAATCGCCATTGCATTCATTGTAAGATCTCGCCTGCGCAGCGCTTCTTTTATTGTCATTTCTGGATCAATTTCAACTTTTGGTTTTCTTCCCTTACTATCTTTTCTTGGCAAAGACCAATCAATATCAAATCCATCAATACGTAAAACACCAAATTTTTTTCCTACCAAGCGAACATGTCCAAACTTTTCTAAACATTTTTGTAACAAATCAATAGAAATATTGTGAACTTCAATATCAATATCTTTAACTTTTCTTTTAAGAACCAAATCTCTAACAGAACCTCCAACTAAATAAGCAATCCCTCCAGAATTTATAATTTCCTGTAAAATTGGTTGTATTTTTTCAATTGACTGTAAAAAATCTGATTTAAAAAAATCCAAAATTTTATTCATAATGTCTCCAAAAATTAAATTTAATCATTTTTATTATAACAAGTTCATTCAAAACTCGAACAAACTAATTGCGTCGAACAGTTTTTATAGTTTCTTCTTGCCCTTTTTCAATAGTTTTCGTAAAATCTTATTTAATGAGATTGAAATATAAAAAGATTTTGGGGGCTATAGCTCAGTTGGTAGAGCGCATGAATGGCATTCATGAGGTCACCGGTTCGAACCCGGTTAGCTCCACCAGCCTACGCCCTACGTGGCTACGGCTGGCAGGCCAGTTTTTTATATGATTGATTTAAATCAGCAACGTGTGCGAATTCAATAATTATAAAAACATCTACTACTGGCAAATTATTTTTGATAGTTTTTGTCATCCTGAACTTGTTTCAGGATCTTTTCAGACTAACTAAGTACATTGTTAGTGATAAAAATAAAAAAATAATTCCAGATCCTGAAACAAGTTCAGGATGACAAAACGTGCTATAGCTAACTAGATACATAAGCACAAAAATAGTTAATTGTTTAGTTAAAAAAAAGAAAAGTGATGAGAGAAATATCCAAATTTTCAGTTCTGAGATTTTTTTCTTATTTAATCATATTCTCACTTTTTACATTAATGTTGTTTTTTACTGAAAACAATTTTTATGTAGCACTTCAACTCTCGCTTCTTACTTGGAGCTTTTACATTCTTTGTATTCCTGCTTTTCATGGACAAATAACTCTCGGAGTTCCATATCAAATTTTAACCGGAAAAATTTTATTGTATCCAGAAGTTTATCTTTGGATTAGTGCACTTGCTTTTAACATTTTTGAAATGACACAAAATTCAAACGTTTATTTTAAAACATTCATCACGCACTTTTTGTATCAAATTATTTCTACCCCTCAAATACAATGGTTGATTGTTGCGGCATGCGCTCTTGGAACTTTTTATAAACTATTTGTTGGATATCAAAATTTTTACAACAGAAAAATTTTGCATTATTTCATCAGAACTTTATTAATCGCCCTTGGAATTTTTGCATTAATTCAACTTTCTTATAAAGAATTTATTATCTTAATTAACATTCATACCTAAAAATCTTTATTCAAAATTATTGCTTTTATTTCTCATAAAAATCTAAATTAAAGCACAAATCAACTGTGTTAAAGTTTATATTTTCAAAAAAAGGAGCAATATGAAAATAAAACAATCATTAACAATACGAGTATTGGTAATACAAGTATTTAAAATACTGGTTTTACCTCTTTTTCTTTTTGCATCGATTAGTGCCATTACAAATAAAACATTTTTTAAACCACGTCCAATTGGTTAAGATACAGTTTTGCAAAATGCAATGTCAAATTATTACATTCATCACATTAAATCCCCTGGTCATTTTACAATCAGCAATAATATTTTTTACGAAGAATCAACCAAAAGCTCTGATCTCGCAAAATACTTTTTTCCAAACAATAAAACAGAATTAGTTGTCAAAGGTTTAGGCAACGGTGTTGCCGATGAAATTGTTACGGGCGCGGACATTGCAGCGGAATGGTTAAATATCGCATCGGCAGAAGATCCAGATACACCATATCCAGATGACAATGACAATTATACATTCAGCTCAAAAATAAAAATTTCACCAACGTTTAAACAATTTGGAACAACATTTTTATTCCACAAAAAAATAACTAAATATTTTTTCTTAAGCGCATACTTTCCTTTTGTTCAAGTTGAAACAAACATGAGGCTTACAGAATACGACAAACAAAATGAAAGAATTCCTGCAATGGCAGTCTTGGATATAAAATAAATTGGAATGATAACATTCTAAATCTCAATATTGGTGGTTCATATGAAATAGCATCAAGTAATAAAGCATTATCTTTATGGCAATTATGGTTCGGAACAAACCTACAAATATAAAAATCAAAGGCTTACATAATGCTAATTAAAAAAATAATTAAAATATTTTCTATCTTTTTAATAATAACAACACATTTGGTACCTATGGAAATAACTGAAGATATTTTACAAAAACTATCTCCTTCAGACAAAGAAGCTATGCTCGGACAAGAACGAGCTAGTAAATCATATTTTGGGAAAAATTATAAAAAATGGGGATTAACAGCAAAAGACTATCAAGCTCTACTAGTAAAAATTAGGCAAGAATCCGCCCCACCATCACCAGGTTTATTGAAAGCTCTATCACAATCACAAACAATAGTTGTAGAAGCTAGGCGAGAGGCTGCAGAAGCTAAACAAATAGTAGAAGAAGAAAAAGCCAAACGAGAAGAAGCTGAGCAAAAAGTTATTGAATTACAATCAAAAATTTCGGCTACGCCTCAAAAAATTCAAAGCAATTTAAGCTCATTAGAATCAACCGCTTCAGAAATGGACGGTATATTACAACAGCTATCTAACACCTCTGCAACAGATCTTAGAAGTATTGAAATAAAAACAGGAACACTGGAAGAACTATTTGCAACAATTGAATTTTTAGAAAAACTTTTAGAAAAGCTAAAAAATCTTGTTACCGAAATTCTAAAAGCTGAAATTCTAAAAACATTAACTGAAGAAGAAGCTAAAAATTTAGAAAATTTTTTAGTTTTTATCGGAACATCAACTTCTCGATATCTTCAAATATCAATTGATGAACTAAATAAACTTATAAATGAAGTCCCTTTTAAAGAATATTATGTCAATGAAAGTTTTGAATCAGAATTATCCAAAATGCTACCAGATCAAAAACCCCAATTCATTAAGGAAAAAATCCAAGAAGTTTTTGGAACAAGTCTTAAAAGACTATTAATATTAAAAACAATGACAACAGGTAAAATTAAAGATCTATCAACTAAAATTGAACAAGCACAATCGTTTATTAAAAATTTTGATACAACTTTTAACATCTTCAAAAAATCTACACTTTAAACTTTTTTACAAAGACATAACATATATGCAATTCCTTTATTATTAAAAAAAATATTAGATCAATCTGATAGCGAAAAACTTTTTGAATATTTACAAAAATACCTTTCTATGAATAGAATAATTCAAACAGATGACATAATACCTAAAGAAGTATCTATATACATTTTAAACTTACACAAAAAAGAAATTTTAGATATTTTAAAAACAACATCAAATCAAGATCTTTCTCAGTTGTATTACAGATTAATGGAGGGATTTATCGAAATATCAGGCAACAAAGGAAATGCTCAAAAAAGTCTCTCTAAATCTCAACCAGATACGCCCGATTATAAAAAATGGCAACAAGTTATACAAAATAGAAATAATGAAATCTCGCATTTTAAAGAATTTGCAACCACATTATTAGAGAACGACATTCCAAAGCCAGAAGAAATAACTCTTAATTATGGTCAAATATCTCAAATATCAGACATGAGTGATAGAAGTTGGCTCCAATCATTTTTCAATATTAAGTTTGAAGAAGCCGTGAAAGAAATAAAAAAGCTTGCCCCTCCTCCTCCTCCAGCACCACCCGGTGGACTAATGCCACCTCCACCACCTCCTCCAGGCCCAGGTCTTGCACCTGCAATAAAAGCTCAACCTATATTTGAAGCTACCGCATTCGAAGAAATGAGAATAAAATTAGAGAAAAAAAGAAAAGAAAGAGAAGCAAGAGAAGCTGCACAAGAACAACAATAAATAGAAACGAGCCGGTTTAAAAGCCGGCTCGTTTCTATTTAAAATTTAGTTTTCTCAAAAAAGCGTTTTTTATTACATCTAAATTAATTAAAAATCAAATTCATTTTTCCAAATGTGCATAATTTTTTTTAAACCGTTAAACTTAATAAAACAACCTTAATTAACTTAGGTTTAATTATTTAAAGGAAATTAAAATGTTAAATTTACAACTTTCAGGTATTAAAAAAATTGAAGCAATTGCTCAAAGCAGTCCGGAATATATTTCTCTTTCTCAGGGAGCATTAAGAGTAGGTGGAATTCCACAACAAATTAAAAAACACTTGCAAGAAATCTTAAACACAGACAAAACAGATTACTATCAAAGTGCTTGGGGCATAGCAGATTTACGAAAAAAACTTTCTAAAGTTTTATCAAAAGAAAAAGAAATTCCTGTAAATCAAATAATTGTAACGCATGGCTGCATAGGAGCTCTTTCTACATTACTTTTTACGGTTCTCGATCAGGGCGATGAAATAATAATTCCCGAACCAACTTATCCAGCTTACGAAAAGCTTGCACATCTTGTTCGTGCAAAACCTGTTTTTGTATCATGCAAAAAAAACCTTCAAGACGCAAATCCAGAAAATCAATGGGAATTAAATGTAGAAAAAATTAAACAAGCAACGACAACAAAAACTAAAATCATAATTTTTTCTAACCCATGGAATCCTCTTGGAATAATTGTTCCAGAAAAAACAATTCTAGAATTAAAAAGTTGGTGCGAAGAAAAAAAGATTTATTTGGTAATTGACGAAGCTTATAAAGATTATGCGTTTGATGAAAATTATAAATCATACGCTTCGCTTGTAACTGATTCTAAATATGTAATAACAACTGCATCATTTTCTAAAAATATGGCAATGAGCGGATGGAGAATTGGTTACATGATTGTACCACCAGAACTTTGCCAGAGACTAGGAACAACACAAGATGCCCTTTTAAATTGTCCAAATGTTCCTGCACAATACGCAGCACTTTATGCATTGGATCATCCAGAATTTACAAAAGAATTTCATGATATTGTAAAAAGTAATCTTCAGTTAGCAGAAAAAATGCTTGCACCATTAGTAGAAAAAAATATTTTTACCTATCAAAAATCTAAAGGAAGTTTCTTTTTATTTTTAAAGGTTGATTTCGACGATGCAACAGATTTGTGTATGAGTATTTTAAATAAAGCAAAAGTTGCATTAATTCCAGGAAAATTTTTTGGCAAAAGTGGAGAATCATTTCTAAGATTATGTTATGCTCGTGATAGAGAAGTGTTACGAGAAGGTTTAGAACGTTTAGTAAAATATTTTTTATAATCCTTCGATTCAATCAGCGCTTACTTTATAAATCACTTTTGTCATCCTGAACTTGTTTCAGGATCTATTCGAAGTAACAAAATTGTATTGTTTGCGCGAGGTTTTTAAAAAATTAATAAGAGATCCTGAAACAAGTTCAGGATGACAAAAACAAGTTCCAAATCATAAGTTATAAAAAATTAATTAGTGTTAAACAAAGATTCAAAACTATGTATAAAAAGTGCAGGCACATTCATTTTATTGGAATTGGCGGAATAGGCATGAGCGGAATAGCAGAAGTCTTACAACTGCAAGGATATAAAGTTTCCGGATGCGACGAATG
>DAOVNS010000059.1 GCA_030630075.1 bacterium
GAATTGCTGGTCGAGGAAAAACCTCGACTGGGTGGTTTTATGGATTTAAACTTCATCTTATCATAAACGAAATGGGGGAAATAGTGTCTTTCATGCTTACTGCCGGAAATGTTGCTGATAACAACGCATCTGTTGTAACTAAACTTGCCCAAAAATGTTTCGGTAAGCTTTGGGGTGACAGAGGATATATTTCAAAAAAACTCTTTGCCGATCTTTTTAAAAAAGGTGTAAAACTCATTACAAAATTAAGAAAAAAAATGAAAAACAAAGTAATGGAAATGGAGGATCGACTGGGACTGAGTAAGCGAGGAATTATAGAAACGGTCAATGGAATACTCAAAGGGACTTGTCAAATTGAACACTCTAGGCATCGAAGTCCAATGAACTTTTTTGTAAATACAATTTCTGGACTTGTTGCATATTATTTTTTGCCTAAAAAACCATCTCTTCATAACAAGTTTAAGTTTAATCTTCCGGCAAGTTGTTGATTTTTTTTACATCGAACTTAGGTTATTCAATAAGTTAAAATCTCTATTAATAAAAACATTTTAAACACAATTTTATAAAAACAATTACCGAAAGAGCATGAGATGAAAAAGCAAAATCTATTTGGAATAAACATCAACGTTGTTTTATTAGGATTAGCAAGCCTTCTAAATGATTTAAGCAGCGAAATGATTACACCAATTTTACCCTTTTTTATAAAATCTTTAGGTGGAACGGGAATTGTAATTGGAATAATTGGAGGCTTACGAGATAGCGTTGCAAACATTCTAAAAATTTTTAGCGGATATCTTTCAGACAAGACAGGAAAAATTAAAATCTTTGTTCAAACAGGTTATCTTACTTCTGCGCTTTTTAAAGTTCTTATTTCTATGAGTGTAAGTTGGCAACAGTTAATGATATTTTCGAGCTTGGAAAGAACGGGAAAAGGTTTAAGAGATGCACCAAGAGATGCTCTTTTGGCTCGATATGCAAAAAACCAACGTGGCAAAATTTTTGGTTTTCATAAAACACTTGATACTTGTGGTGCAATTTTAGGCTCCATTACTGTTTTTATATTATTTTGGATTTTTAAATTTGAATATAAATTAATTATTTCAATCGCCTCAGTTGTTGCTTTTCTGTCTTTAATTCCTCTTTATTTTGTAAAATAAAAAAAAGCAGAGCCAGATAAAAAAGTTCACAAAATCAGTTTTTATCATTTTTCAAAATCATTAAAACTTTTTCTCTTTATTGCAGGAATGTTTTCTTTTGCAAATTTTAGTTACATGTTTTTGATATTAAAAACACAAGAAGCATTTCCAGATAAACTTTCATCTACAGCCATCCCAATATTTCTTTATATTTTATATAATATTTTTTATGCACTTTTTGCTATTCCCGTAGGAGTTCTTTACGATACATTCGGAAGAAAAAGAATTATAAATTTTGGTTATTTTTTATTTTCTTTAACATGTTTTGGATTTATTTTTGCAACAACATTACCAATGTTTATTTTTCTTTTCATTTTATACGGCTTAGCTTATGCATCAATCGAAACAAATCAAAGAGCTTTTGTTGCAGATCTTGCGGTAAAACATGTTCGCGCCACGGCCCTTGGAACATATTATACAATTACAGGTTTTTCGACTCTTGCATCAAGCATTGTTGCAGGAATATTGTGGCAAAAAGTAAACAGCACAGCACCTTTTATTTTTGGATTTTCAACAAGCATCTTGACTGTAATTATTTTCTTTGCTAGTGCAAAAAAGTTTAAAGAATACAAAATCAATCAAGAGGCTCCGTTCGAAGAATAAAATCTATTCGAGAATAGAGTCTATTCGGGGAATAAATTTTAAAATATATTCCATGTGCGGGGCTTCATTACGATTTTTTTGTATAGACGCTTTAACATCTTGAATATCAATTTTGTATCCATCCAAAAATATTTCCAACAAATCTTCTGGTAATAAAAAATTCATCGAACGATGCCACTTTAGATCTTGAACAATATTTATTGGAATATTAACAATTTGAGAAGTTTCGTAACATAAACCAGATTTTGTTTTATCGCTAGCCCCAATCCAATATCCTTCAAAATTATTTGGATTGGTAAAGTTAAACGCATAAAACAAATCTTTAAAATCACTTTTTCGATAAATTGTCATATCTGTTGATGCGGGCTGGCTCCAATCACCATCTGATTTATTAAAGCACCACGTAAAAACATCACCTAAAACATCTTTTTCTTTTGAAATTTGGGCAAGCTCTGCAGGAACACCGCATTTTTTATTAATTGTGTAACAACTGGTTATGTTTTTACCCAATCTTAAAAAAAATCCATATGCCTTCTCTTTTTCAAGCAAATCAATGCACTGGCTTACATCAACTTCATCAGTTACAATAATATCATCAACACCAAACATAAAATAATCCTGCACTCCATCTTCAAATGTAGTTTTTAATAAAAACTGTTTAAAATCTTTTGCAGGTTCATTTCCCTGTTTAAAATATCTAACATCATTAAAAATTTCTTTTACAAGTTCATATCCGATTTCATATTCAGCATTGCTTACACGATAGATAACACTAATTGAAGCAAGATTTTTAACATTGATTTTTATAGACTCTAAAAAAGAATATAATTGCATTGGTCGATCATAAGAGAAAATAACTAAATCTGCCTGTTTTTTTTCTTTTGGACTGACATTGTTTTCCTCTTTTTCATTTACTGCTATTTCTGTAGCAACCTCACTTTTAACATCATCGTCTTTTGCATTTAAATTTAGAATAAACATTGAAATAAACATGACTAAAAATATATTTTTGGACACAAAATTCTTCACCCTATTCTCCTTTTTAAAAAATTGATACTGCTCAAAATTGATGCTAGCATACAAACAAAAAGATTCAATTTAAAAAAAAGGAAGAAGTAATGAAAATAAAAAAGTGTCTATTTTTTATTTATCTAATGATATTTGGTTTCAGCAGTATTTTCTCAGAATTAATGTTTACAAACGAAAACAATTATAAAGTAACAGTTCCTTCGAGTTTTCTATTTTCCAAAAATCAAGAAAACATTCAAAATATAGATTCTAAAGCAATTGAACTGTTATTAAAATATCACGAAGAATTTAATGATGTCCAGGCTAGAATTAATTGCTTTAAGATAGTTGAATATTTATCCGAATTAAAACTTTCTAAATATCCAGAAGAATTTTGGCCATTATTCGAAGCATCATGCTGCTTTGAAAACAATATAATATCTCATGCGCTTGCAAGGGAATATATTAAAAAAATTCAAGATCCAAGACACGATGATTTTTTTAATAATCAAAATCAAAATAAAATATCAGAAGATGTAAAAGATTTTATACGTAAACAATATTTTTTAATGAAAAATGATCATAGTATTCTACAAAAAGAAAATGAAACGTTAACTCTTAATATTGAAGAAGTAGCTTATTCAAGAGCGCTCGAAATTTTAAATTGTAAATTAGATCTTTCTAACTTGCATCTTAGCTCAATTGACGGGATATACTATATTTTTGAAGTTGTTCCTCTTGATCAAATACATCAAATACAACAAATTAATTTATCAAATAATTGTTTAAAATCTATTCCAGAAGAATTATTCAAAGCATCACAAATCCAAATTCTTAATATTTCAAACAATAAAATAAAAAGTTTACCTATTAATATTTGGAACATGAAAAGCTTGATTCGATTAGATGCCAAAAATAATAAATTAAAATTTTTGCCAGAAACAATTTGTTATTTAGAAAAGCTTTGGCGATTAGATTTTAGTAACAATAGCTTACAAGGCCTCCCTGAACAATTTAGCGAGCTTAAAACCCTTAAATGGTTGACTCTTGATAATAATTATATAACATCTTTACCAAAAAACTTTGAATCCTTGGAATTACAAAAATCATCTTTTAAAAACAATCCAGTATCCGGAGATTATTATAACAATAAAAAATTTTCTCATAAGCCAAACAAAAACAATACTCCAGCTTTATTAAGCGATAAACAATATTTTTGTACTGCGGCAGATGAAGGTTTCTTTTCGTGCCTTATGCAATTAATAGGAAGCATTCATAAAACCAATTACGATAAAACAGAAGAAATTGCTGTTTTCGATCTTGGCCTTAATCAACAACAAAGAAATTTTGTACAAACGATAGAAAAAGTAAAAGTTTATGATGTCGAAATAACTCATCCCGATCTTTTAACAAAATTCAAAACAAATCAATATGGAAAAACAGCTAGAGGCTTTTATGCATGGAAACCAGTAATACTAAAACAAATGTCAGAACAATTCGATTATTTTTTATATCTTGATGCGGGTACAACAATATTAAAACCATTAGATGATTTATTTAAACACATACAAATAAAAGGATACTTTTTTATAGAGGACCAGGTTTGGGATATAAAATTTATGGATAAAGATAAAAACTTCACAAAAAGAGAAAATATAACTTTTAAAATTCGCGACATTTCTACACAACACGTCACAAATAAATTTGGGCTAAATACCAAAAAGAATAACTGGATTGCTGAATCGGTTGGACTACTTTCTGGCGTTCAGGGAATAACAAAATCTATATATCAAAACTATGTCCTACCAACTTATGAATTAACAAAAGATATAAAAAACTTTGCAGATGATGGATCTGCACCCCGCGGATTTGGATTAGCAAGACACGATCAAACTATATTTGGTATTTTTGCAAAAATGCTAAAATGCGATTTTACACCAACCAAAAGAGATGTTTATCTTGATTGCGGAGATAAAATAGAAAAGTTTTATTTTGCAGATGAAAATGGAGAAAATAAAACTCACATTTTTTATGCTTGCAAAGGAGCTTTGAAATTTCAGGATTTTATTAAATATAAAAAATAAAAGTTAATTTAGAATTTATTTTTAAATCTATGAACATAAAACATGATTTGTGAATCATTGCGAAGTTGCAATCCACTATAAATTAAATATAGTGCAAAAATTGCAATAACAGCTTTTAATAAAAACTCACCCAAAAATAAAAATAAAAGTAAGAAACCGGCAAATATATAAAGATTGCCTTTAAATCTATTGTCCATTTCCGTCTCTACCACTCTTTTTGTCTTTACCATTATTTTCGTTATTATTGTTGTTTCCATTAAATAATAATTTAAAACCAGCCCAAATTAGAACAAAAGCTATTATTATTCGGAAAGCTAACAAACTAAATAAATCGGGAAAAAATATTGAAAGACCGAGAAAAATAAGAATTATACCTTTTATTTGTCTTACCATTCTATAAATCCTTAAAAAAGGTAGAGAAGACTGGCGTCCCCAAGGGGATTCGAACCCCTGTTACAGGAATGAAAATCCTGGGTCCTGACCTGGCTAGACGATGGGGACGCGAAATAAATGGTGAGCCGCGTAGGGATCGAACCTACGACCCACAGCTTAAAAGGCTGTTGCTCTACCAACTGAGCTAGCGGCTCAC
>DAOVNS010000019.1 GCA_030630075.1 bacterium
ACAACTTTTGATACATGAATAAAATCGCGAGTTTGTTTTCCATCACCAAAAATAACTAAAGGCTTTTTGTGCATGAGGTTGTATTTAAATTTGGCGACGACTGCAGCGTATTCGCCGTTTATATTTTGTCTGTCGCCGTAAACATTAAAGTAGCGCAGTGATGCAGTGTTGATTTGAAAATCTTCTGAATACTGCTTGCAAAGTTTTTCACTTTCTAGTTTATATTTTGCATACGGTGAAAGTGGTTTTGTAGAATCTTCTTCTTTACACTCTTCATCGCGATTTCCATAGATTGCAGAAGATGAAGAAAAGATAAAGTTTTTAACTCCATTTTTTTTACAACCTTCAAGTAAGTTTTTTGTTCCGATCAGATTTATTTGTTTGCAAATTTTTGGATTTTCAATTGATTGTGCAACTGATACCAAAGCAGCTAAATGAAAAACGGTATCTTGTTTTTTTGTAGCTTTAAGTGCTGTAAACGGATTTGCTATGTCTCCATGAATTATATTTATGTATGGTAAAACACTTAAAAGATTTGTTAGTGTTCCGCTAGAAAAGTTATCAAGAATTGTAACCTTGGCTTTTTGTTTTACAAGTTCTTCCACGATATGTGAACCAATGAATCCGGCTCCGCCTGTAACTAATACCTTTTTATCTTCATATACTTGCTTCATTACTTTCAAATCTCCCTTTGGGCGTTTTAAGTTGCAGATTTTCCTTTTTTAATATTGATTCTGCACATTTTTTACCATCCAAAACTGCTTCTTGCATACTTGAGTACTTCCACTCTCCGTATCGTCCTATTGAGTAAATTGATAGATCATTTAATTTTTTAAGTAATTTGGTTAAATTTTTTTCGCGCCAAAAATTATAAATAACATAAGCGTGAGGTAGATTTAGTATCTTTTTAGTATTGATATTAGAGTTTGTTAATTTTAGGACTTCTAGGGTTTTGTTAATTGATTTTTCTGTAATATTGGTAATTTTTTTATTTGAAGTTTTATTTGATAAATAAGAAAATTCTCCATAAATCGCACTGTTATTTTTTGGCGCAGAATTTTTGTTGATATTGTGCCAAAAGCCAACGCGATAAAAGGGAGTGTTTTTTTGAGGAAAATACATCCAGTGCTTATTTGTGAGATTTTTTACATCAAAACCTAAGTTGAAATTAAGAACTGAATTGCATAATAAATTATCTGCACATTTGCTTAAATTTGTAGAAGAACTTTCTGTGATTGTTTTTAATAAAAGATCTAATGGCATAGTTGTTATAAGTTTTTTGAATTTCTCTTTGTGTCCGTTTTCAAATAATATAACTTTATTTTTGAGATCTATATTGATGGCTTTGTAATTTGTATTTATTTTACTTTTTATGTTTTTTTCTAATTGTTTTATTAAGTAATAGATTCCTTCTTTTTTTGGATAATAAAAAGAGCTGTTATATCCAATGTGTCCATTGGTTGTTTTATTCAGTGCGCAACTTAGTATTGTTTTAAGGTTTGTTTGAGGAACAAATCGTCCTGTCCAAGAAGCGGTTATTTTTTTTGTATCGTATGAAAGTAACTTTTGGTTATATGGAAAAAAGAAATGTTTTCCAATGCCAGAACCGAAATATTTTAAAACCCATTCATAAAAACTTTTAGGTTTTCGAATATGTTTTTTTCTATTAATAAAACCATAAACGGAATCAATAATCTGTTCTTCTGCAAGGTTTCCCAAGTTCATCTGAAAAGGATATGGAATAAGTTTATTATCAAAGTGAATGCATGAATTTCGATAAACAAGATCGAAGTTTTGTATTCCCGCGATTTTATTTAAAAAGTTTCTAAAATAATCATTATTTATGTGAAGTAAATGTCCTGTGAAATCAAATGTGAAGCCGTTTGGATAAAAGGATCTTAAAAGTCCTCCGGAAGTGTTTTCTTTTTCGAAAATTTTGAAGTCGTAAAAGCCATTTTGTTCTAGATGATAAGCAACGCTTAGTCCTGTGAGACCAGCTCCAAGTATCACAACTTCTGCCACTCTATTCCTCTTTTTAAAAAAACTACTTACATTTTTTATAGAGTAAAAAAAGAAAAAAGTCTATGCAGGTTTTTATGCTATTTTTTCTATTTCTAAAGAATTATCATCAGAAACAGTGAAGGTTCCAGCTTTTAAATGAGATTTGAATTTTTCAGGAAATGACAAAACTAAATAGTATTTATTTACGGCAATTAGTTTTTTGTTTGGTTCAAAAACTAATTGTTGTTTTTCTTTATTCCATTTGCCATCACATATAAAATTCTTTTCTATCGGAATAGGATGATTGCTCCTTTCTTTTTTTTGATATAACGAAGCGCTAATTTGTTCTGTATCTAAATTTTCTCCGGACCATTGAAGGTTCATTCTTTTTAATTGAATGGCATTTTTACTTTTAAGTGTGATCATCCATGACCATGCACAATCTAGATTGAATTCGTACCATGTATTTGTGGTAAGTAGCGTAAGAGTATCATTGAAGTAGTTAAAATAGTTGATATCTTGGTTTTCGATATTTTTTGGTTGCGCCGAATTTGCTAAAAATAAAATTAGTAAAAAATTTAGAATTAATAGTTTTGTTTCATATATCATTACTTTCCAACTCATTTTTCTTCCCCCCAAATCAAATTATTTATTCTATCCCCATATCATATTAACAAATTTCATAAGTACAAAGGGAAGTAAAATGTCAAAATCAAAAAATATTTCTTTTATGTATTTATTTTAAAAACTCTTCCTGATTGATAAATTTTTTCATTGAAATGTTTTGGTACTGGAGGGAATGGCGATGCTAGTTCAATGTTCCTGATTATTAAGTTATCAACCTTAGCGCATCCTGATGATTGTACGATTTCAATGTCAATTACGTCGCCATTTTCTTTGATTTTAAAACCAATAATAGCTGTTCCCTTTATAGTTGTTTCCATCCCTTGTTTCCAGATGTTTTGTAAATGCCATTGAATTCTCTCTTCATAAGAAATATATTTTAATTCTTCAAAAGATGGTCTTTTATTATCATCGCCTTTGCGTTTTAACCAATCTTCACCCTTATCTTTTAAGTTCTCAATAAAGCCTTTTGTCATAGAAACTATACTTTTGCGGGAAACTTTGATTGGAGCTTTGTCTTTTTGGCTGGTTCCAGGGGTTCTTATTTTAGTTATTTTTGGGAGTGGTGAAGCTTCATGATTTGGTGAATCTTGAAGATGTTGTGCCTGCGAAACTAGGGCTTGTTTTTTCGCAATATCCTCGATTCTTTTTTGAAGCTCGTCCGCCATTTTATCCTCCATCGTAGCTTTAACGTCGGAGGATTCTTTTTTTATTTCTTCCGAAATGTTTCTATCTGCTATTTTATTTTTCTTGTCTTCGATTAGAGTTTGTTTTTTAGGCTTCTTTTTTTTGGATTCATTTTTTTTAATTACTTCTTTTTTTTCTACGGGCTTGTTCTTCAGTGTTTCTGTGGTAGCGGGGGTCGATTCTTTTTTTTCTGAGAGCAATTCAGGAGATTTTTTTTGAGGAATGGATTTTTGTGATGGTCCTTGAATATTATCTTCACCGGGTTGTTCATCCAGTGCTAAAAGTTTGGATTGGGGTGGTTTAAAACCTGCTTTGTCATCGAAAAGTACGGTTCCTCCAAAAATAGATTTTCTTGGTTTTAAACTTGCAGGAAGTTCGTTTTCGGGGATTTGCGCAAGATTTGGAGGAGGCTTTTTTGGAAGAAATATTTTTGGAGTTTCTTTGAATGCAATATCTAATATGACTAAAAAAATTATTGCATGTATGAGTAGTGTCCACCAAAAAATGCGAATAAATTTTTCTTTTTGCTTTTTTTTCTTAAGACTTCTCTTTTCTTCATACATTAAGCTTCCTCTCTCATTCCCCCCAATAACATCATTACGCTATGATTTTATATTTTTTTGAGAGATAAAGAAACCTATTAGTTTTTTTCGATCCAAAACAGATTTTTCTTTTTATTTAATTTCCAAGATAAATAGAGTTGGTGCGATCCGCCGCGAGTATTGCTTAAAAATCTTAAAATTTCGTTAAAGTATTTATCGCTTGCGCTAAATGTTACTTTTTCTTTGTTGAGCCAATAGATCAGAATTCTTTTTTGTAAAACTTTATCTATATTCAAAAAGCTTTTTAGATTTCCACAATATAAGAGTTGTTCAGCTTTCAGTTTTTTTGTGAAAACTGTTTCAAAAGAGTTATGGGTCAGTTTTTTTAAGAAAAGTTCTTCTTCTTGCAGATGCTTAATCGTACTCTCGAACTTTGCATTAAAGCGATCATCAGCTTTTTGGATTGCAGGAAGTACATACTTTCTGATTCTGTTTCTTAAAAAACAATCCGAATTATTTGTTTTATCAATGAGATATTTAATTTTGTTTTCTTCTAAATAATTTAAAATTTCTTGTTTGTTAATATTTAAAAGAGGGCGAATATAAAATGAATCTGTTTTTTTCATGCAAGTAAGTCCGCAAAGACTACTTCCTCTAATAATTCGCCAAAAAAAAGTTTCTTGTTGATCTTGTTGATGATGTCCTAGTGCTACAAAATCTGCTTTTTCTTTTTTTAAAACATTCTCAAAGAAAGTACGTCTTAGCTTTCTACCGAGTTCTTCTTTTGAACCATTAAATTTTAGATTTGCGCAAAGATTGTTTGCGTGTTCGTGAATGAGAGGGATATTGTTCTTATTACACAAGCTTTGGCAGAATTTAACATCTTCGATGGATTCTTTTCTCCAGCCGTGATCAAGATGTGCGGCGATTAATGTAATTTTGTTTTGATCATGTAAGTATTTTAAGAAATGAAATAAAAAAATTGAATCCGGACCACCAGACAATCCCAAGATAATTTTTAATTTTTTCTCGATGATGTTTTTTATATTTGTTTCTATTTTTTTAAAAAGCATAATTTATTAATTTTTTTATATTATCCTACTGCCCGATCGCCCTGAGGAGCGAAGCGTCTCGAAGGGTTTTTGTAAAAAGCATGTTTAATCTGTAAATTCGACCAAGTATTTTTCTATAAAATCCATTAATTCACCATCAAGAACTAAATCTGGTTGAGGTGATTCGTGGTTTGTTCTTAAATCTTTTACCATTTTATATGGGTGAAGAACATAAGATCTAATTTGTGAGCCCCATTCAATTTTTTTCTTTTCAACGGATTTTGCTTGTTCTCGTTTATCGCGTTCTTTTTTTTCTACTAACTTTGCCATTAACATTTTCATGGCTGTTTGTTTATTTTGTAACTGAGAACGTTCGTTTTGACATTGAACAACAATGTTTGTTGGCAAGTGTGTTATTCTTACTGCGGAGTCTGTTTTATTAACGTGTTGTCCTCCGGCACCACCTGCTCGATATGTATCAATTCTTAAATCGTTTTCATCAATGTTTATTTGTTTATCTTCAACTTCTGGAATTACTGTTACTGCTGCAAAAGAAGTGTGACGCCTTTTATTTGAATCGAACGGAGAAATTCTTACAAGTCTGTGGATTCCTTTTTCACTTTTTAAAAAACCATTGGCGTATTTGCCTTTAATAAAAAGTGTTGCAGATTTTATTCCTGCTTCTTCGCCAGATTGATAATCTAAAATATCAACTTTAAAATTTTCTCTTTCACAAAATCTTAAATACATACGTAGCAGTATATTTGCCCAATCTTGTGATTCGGTTCCGCCAGCACCAGAGTTAATGCTCAAAAAACAGCTTTTAAGATCTTCTGGTTTGCTTAAAAGAATTTCGAGTTTGAATTTGCTTATCTTTTTACAAAGATTGTAAATTTCCGGTTTGATTTTATCTAACTCTTCTTCGTTTTCTTCAAAAAGCTCAAGTAGTTCTTGATTTTCTTTATATCCTTGAGTGATTTGTGTGTATTCTTCGTTTAGATCTTTTAATTGTTGATATTCTTTTAAAATTTCTGTACGTTTTGGGCTTTGCCAAAAATCTTCTTGATTTATCTGCGTATGAAGTTTTTCGTATTTTTCTTTTAAGTTTGAATTTTGCCAAAAATCTTGAATAGCTCCAAGGTTTGGTTCTGCTTCTTTTAACTTTTCGCGTAACTCTTCAAGTATTAGCATAATGGTTTCTTTGCTTTTATATTCAGATTTAATTAAGTGATTTACCTTTCTAAGTATAGAAAAAGGTAGAAATGGAGCAAGAATGAAAGAAAAGTTAATGAAAAGTTCTAATTAATTTTAGACTTTTGGACCTTTTCGGTCTTCTTGTGGCTTTGACCATATACGTTTAGGAAAATGTGCTTTTAAATAAATTTTAGTTTTTGTAGCAATTTTACCGATTGTTCTTAGTGGGCCATAATTTGATTTTTTGTGATGCAATTCACCGTCTTCTTCGAGGTTTGGATGTTTTTTTGTTTTGAATAAATCAGTGATTTTCCATTTCTTCATAATAATCTCCTTTGCTTTATTGATGGCGCTTTTACATTATTTATAATACAGATTTGGCTTGTTTTGGGTCAACAAAGTTGATTTTTATATTGTTTTTGTTGTCAAAAAATTTGGAAATGTTATTGCAAGTATGTAAAAATCATTATATAATTCAAACATCAAGTTGAGTTTGGGGCCTATAGCTCAGTTGGTTAGAGCACTCCGCTGATAACGGAGAGGTCAGTCGTTCGAGTCGACTTAGGCCCACCATCCTTTGCCCTACGTGGCTACGGATGGCAGGCCATCGGTTGAAACTCTTTTAAAAAATTGAAATTCTCGGGGGTATAGCTTCCTCCTTCGCCCTACGTGGCTTCGGTGGACAGGACGCTATTAGCTCGTTTTTGAAATTAAACGGGGGTATAGCTCAGTTGGTAGAGCGTCCGCCTTGCACGCGGAAGGCCAGCGGTTCGAATCCGCTTACCTCCACCATCCTACGCCCTACGTGGCTATGGATGGCAGGCCATCTTTTTAAAGGTTTGGCATAAAAAATTAAAAGAGACTTATTTAAATATTAATAAGTCTCTTTTTTGTTTTGGACCAAAATATTTTATAAAATCTTCTATACAGATTAATACTTTTTTAGCATAATTATTTTATAAAAATTGAAATTTTATGTAGTTAGTTTTTGAAATTATACGGGGGTGTAGCTCAGTTGGTAGAGCGTCTGTTTCGCTAACAGAAGGCCAGGGGTTCGATTCCGCTCACCTCCACCATCCTACGCCTACGTGGCTATGGATGGCAGGCCACCAGCTGTTGCCTTTTCCGGTCATCCTGAGTGCCGAGCAACGCGAGGTGTATCGAAGGACGGATGGCAGGCCATCTTTTTTAAAGGATTTGATAAATAATTATTTATTATGAGCAACTTGTATTACGTTTATTTTTTAAGATCAATAAATTATCCTGAAAAAATAAAAGAAGTTATTACAAACATTATAGCTAATATTTTTTTTAACATTTTATTCCTTTATTTATGATTTTTTTTTATTGCCTATCTAGTAGCTTTTTAAGCTCATTTAAAAAGTTATCAAGAGTTGTAATTTTATAACGTACAAATTCAATCTCTAATTCTAAGAATGCTTTTGGAGTATCTGGATCAATTTCTGAAAGATTATTTGATATATTTGCTACGTCCGAAATGCCATATACTTTGATTGGCCTAAAATCTTGAGCCACAATTTTTGCATTAGCTTTTTCTAAAAATATTCTTAATTGATTTAAAGTATTTCTTATTACTTTTAATCGAGATTGATTTGAAGGATCTTCAAAATCCATTTTTGAAACTTCGCTTAAAATGTCTCCAAGCATTGGCATTGTATAATTTTGTGGAGACATTAAAGCCATTTTTTCAGGAGCTTTTAGTTGTTCATGCATTTCTGCTATTGTTTTGCCATCTCTATATGCTTCTGGCTTATATAACGCTTTATTTCTATCAGAAAAAGGTGCGAGTAATTTAATAGGAATACCTTCTTCTTGAGCCATTTCAAAATCTGCGGATTTGCCTTGGTCTGGTTCTGCTTTAATAGGAGTAGGTTTGAGTAATTGCATAGGATTATCATCTAATGCATGGGAGGCAGCTTTTTGTTGTCCTAGGACTTCTAAGTTTACAAGATTAGGTTTTTCTTTTTGATTTAATTGAACTCTTTTTAGATCGATTGTTCTTTGTAAGGTTTTTAATATTCCCTGAGCTGTGTTGATTCTTAATTTTATTAAATCTATTTTTTCGACTTTAAGTGGATCTTTTTGTTTAATGGATTGTACTTCTTTTACTATTCCGCCAACGTCTTTTATTCCATAAACTGGAGGGAATTTAGTTGTAGGATTTGTTACTAATGATTTTAAAAATATTTCTAAACGATTGTGTTTTTCTTGCAGGTTTGAAAGTTTTTTTTCTGCACCCCTTTTATCCCGGATATCTACTTTATTTGCTTCTCCTAAAAGTTCAGATAGATCTTCCATTGTGTAACTTTTATTAAAAAATCTTGTTTTTGTCGTTGTACCTTGTATTTTTTCTTCGCTTATAACTTGTGATCTATAATTGTAGGATTCTTCGCCTTCATCATCTGATTCTGGAAAATCAGGATAAAGTATTTTTGGATCTATTGTTTCTGTGGCTTCATGTGGAATTGCTTTTTTAGGAAGGGGTGCTAAAAGTTCAATTGGCACTCCTTCTTCAGGAATTGGTTCTGTTTGCGTTCCTGTTCCTTGCGAATAAAGATTCAAATTTGTAATTGAAGTAGCTATAAGCGTTATAGTTAGTATTTTTTTTAACATTTTTCCTCCTTGTTTCTGTTTTTTTAATTATTAATTTGAATTTTTAATCCATTGGAATATAGCCTGAAGTTGCTTTTTTTAATTCTGCTTTGTTTGCTATCATATTTAATCTTTCTTCGAGGTTTGACATCGGCAGATAGTTTTGTCCCTTTTCACTAGGCGTTAAAATACTTTTTGGAACAGGAATGAGTTTCTGGTCTAAGTTATAAGTTGTATCTGTTCCCATATCTGCATAAATGTTTAAAACTGCAAAAGAAATTGATAAACACGTAATTAATAGTGTTTTTTCAACAGAACTCCTCTTTTATAGATAAAAAAATGATATTTAGTTTTTTCCCAAAAAGAAAAGAAAATGTCTTTGCTGTCTTCTATTTTGAATAATAGAATATTTGTCTTGTTAAAATCAAGAGATTAGAATAAGTTTTTATTGATTTTAAAAGGATATTTTGAAGAAAGAGGAAGAATTTCCTCTTTTTGATTAAATTGCGTATTTTTTGGTTACTTTTTCAATTTTTGTTTTAAGAGCTTTTTCTATATCAACGCCGGTTGTTTGGGCTAAAATCAGTGTTGTAATAATAACATCTGCAAATTCTAGGCTTAATGTTTCGCTATTGTGATTATTGAGTTTATCTTGATGACGTATTTTTTGACTTGCCAAAATTTCGCAAGCTAATTCGCCTACTTCTTCTGTAAGCTTGCACATTCCCATTAATGCGAACGCTTTATTATCTTTAACTTTATAATATTGTCTGACTAGTTGTTCTTGTTTTTTAGTAAATTCTCGTAATTTATCCGTAAACATTTTTATGCTCCTTATGCTTAATTATTAGTTTTTAAAGAATTGAAAATACAGTTTATTAGTTATTAAATTTTTTACAAACATAGGTTTGTCTCCAAACACCGTTTGTTTACAAACAAATATAATTTTTTTAAGAAAGACTATTTTATGAAAAAATTTGTGCCTTTTTATATAATAAAGTCATCTGGCGAAAAAGAATTGTTTGATTTTAAAAAACTTTCGCGATCCTTATCAAGCGCTGGTGCATCATCTAAAATGATTAACGATATTGTTGATATGATAAAAAAAGGGAAAAGATTTAAAACGGCAATAGAGGTTTATCGCTTTGCTCATAGTTATTTAAAAAAATACAGCAAAAGGGTTGCGGGACGATATAATTTAAAAAAAGCCTTACGCGAATTGGGTCCAACTGGTTTTCCTTTTGAGCAATTTGTGGCACAACTTTTTATAGCACAAGGCTTTAGTGTAAAAGTTGGTCAAATTGCTGTTGGCAAATGCATAAGTCACGAAATTGATGTTGTTGCAAAAAAGGATGACACCCAATTTATGGTTGAATGTAAGTTCAGGAATAAACCAGCATTAAAAATAGATGTAAAAGTTCCGCTATATGTAAAAGCACGTTTTGATGATGTTACTGTGGGGTGGAAAAAATCTAAAAAAAATAATGGAAATTATCATAAAGCTTATGTTTTTACGAATACAAAATTTACGCGTAACTCTGTTGATTATGCAAAATGTGTTGGCATAGAATTAGTTGGATGGGCTTATCCTGCAAAAGATAATGTTGCACAGCTTATTGAGAAAACTAAAATGTATCCAATAACAGTTTTATCAACACTGACTAAACATCAAAAAAGATTGTTGGTGGAGAAAGATGTTGTTTTGTGTAATGAGCTTTGCAAAAAAGAAAACTTATTAAAAAAATTAAAATTTAAGAGTGAAAAAATAGATAAAATTATTGAAGAAGCAAAAGCTGTTTGTGGTAAATAATGTGCAAACAAAAAAGGGCACCTTTATGATTTAAGGCACCCTTTTTTTGTGGAGAGATATTATGTTAAGCGTCGGCAACGATTTGCGCTATTGTTGGAAAAAAATCTTCAACTAATTAATTATTGAACTAAACAAAAGCTTTGTGCATTTTGTCTTCGCATTATCGCAGGACGTACTTCTGCTTCTGGGGCTGCTGCCGGTGTTTTAAATTGATCGTAAAAGCTTGTTATATATTCAGTATTTATTCTGTTTAATCCTAATGAATCTACGATAGTCATTTTGACTTCATTGTTTACTTTTTTTACAAGAACCACTATCCAGTGACTACCCCCATCGTAAATTGAAGTATTCATTATAAGGATCTGAGGTTCTATATTTGGGCTGCTTTTAAATTCGACCATTTTTTCAGGCAAAGCATATTCATCATCAGTACCATTTACTGTGATGTTTGATGTATTTACAAACTCTCTTAAATGTTCGGTGATTATACTTTTTATTTCTTCTGCTGATAAATTACTTAAATCACCGTCAATTTCTAGACCTCTAGATATTCTAATTGTTTCTTTATATCCATTTAATAAATGATTTAAAGATTCTCTGTTGTTTGTATTACTTAATAATTCTGTTTCATTTTTGCTTAAAAGCATTTGTAATGCATTAAATACTGCATAATAACCACAATAATTATAATTGCCGGTTCCTGGATATGCTTGGTATAAAGCTGGAAATTGTTTTATATTACGATCATTTTCTGCGTCTTTGACAAAAGATGTATGTTTATTTTGTTCATCGCAGGCTAATATTTTTTGATCAAGAGGAGTTTCTCTTTCTTCATCAAAATTAAATGTTCTATGCCAAATGCTTAAAGCAGGACATTTATCTAATAAACGATCAAATTCTTCTGTGCTAGCTTTTAAAGCTTCTTCTGTTTGCCTTTCCATTTCGCCGTCATAGACTCTTTGTCTTTTTGTTGCTCTTTCAGATTCTTGAGCACTTTCTTCAAGAGCTCTTTTTACGTCAGCATCTTCCATTGAATATGTTAGTTTAAAAGATGTAATACTTACGGCTAATAAGATTAATGCCAATTTTATTTTATTCACAATATAACCTCCACTAAAATTAAAAAATTCTATTCAGTAATATCGGTATAAAATGGCATTTGGTATGTTACAAATGGGATGGGCTTTGAGCTTGAATTATATCAAAAAGTTGGGTTTTCACTTAAAAAGCGGACTTTTTGATATAGTTTACAGGGTGAATTGAAACAGTAAAAAAGCTCCAGGATTTGTTTCCGGAGCTTTTTTTTACATAAAAAATGGTTTATTTAAGTTTATTAAAATTCAGCGTGTCCTGGATGGCGAGGAAATGGTATTGTTTCACGGATATTTTCAACACCCGTTGCAAATTGAACAAGGCGTTCAAAGCCAAGCCCAAAACCAGCATGAGGAACAGATCCATATTTACGTAAATCCATGTACCACCAATAATGTTCTTTAGGCAAACCTTGTTTTTCTATTTTGGCTTTTAGGACATCGTAACGTTCTTCACGTTGGCTTCCACCAATAATTTCGCCAACTCCAGCAACTAAAACATCCATTGCTGCAACAGTTTTGTTATCATCGTTATTGCGCATGTAAAATGCTTTAATATCTTTTGGATAGTCGGTAAGAATTACAGGTTTTTTAAAATATTTTTCTGCTAAAAAACGTTCGTGTTCTGATTGAAGATCTTTGCCCCATTCAATTTTGTATTCAAACTTTTTAGAAGCATTTTGTAAAATTTCTATTGCTTTTGTGTATGGCAGTCTTTCAAAAGAATTATCGACTACAAGTTTTAATCTTTCTACCAAACCGTTGCTTATAAATTTATCAAAAAGCTCCAAGTCTTTTGTGCAATTTTGCAGCACATACTTTAAGCAATACTTTAAGTATTTTTCTGCACAGTCCATGTCATCTTTAAGGTCGGCAAAAGCCATTTCTGGTTCGATCATCCAAAATTCTGCTAAATGACGAGATGTATTTGAATTCTCTGCTCTAAATGTTGGTCCAAATGTATAAACATCGCAAAGTGCGGATGCGTAATTTTCTGCTGCAAGTTGACCAGATACTGTTAAAAATGTTGGTTGTTCAAAAAAATCTTTAGAAAAATCGATTTCCTTTTTTTCATTAAGCGGTGGGTTTTTAAGATCTAAAGTTGTCACTTTAAACATTTCGCCTGCACCTTCACAGTCGGATGTTGTAACAATTGGAGTGTTGATATATAAAAATCCTTGTTCTTGAAAAAATTTGTGTGTTGCGAATGTAAGTGCATTGCGAACTCTTGCAACTGCACCGATTGTGTTTGTTCGTGGTCTAAGATGTGCAATTGTTCTTAAGAATTCAAATGAGTGACGCTTTTTTTGTAGCGGATAATTTTCTGCATCACATTCACCGATAATTTCTATTTCTTTAGCTTGGATTTCGAAGTCTTGCCCTTTGCCTGGACTTTCAACTACTTTTCCTAAAACTGAAATTGCAGCACCGGTGGAAAGTTTTGGAAGTAAGTTTTCGTAGTCTGGTAAATTTGATTCTGCAATAATTTGTATGCCTGCAAGATTGGAGCCATCATTAAGATTTATAAAAGATAAGTTTTTTGAACTTCTTGCACTTCTTATCCAACCTTTAATTGTTATTTCTTTTCCGATATCTTCTTTTTTTATTTGATTTATTTTAATACGCATTATTGGCTCCGCGATATTTTCTGATTTAAATATAAAACTTCTTTCGATTATATCTATTAATCTAAAGCATGTGAATTGGTCGTTACATTGACTTGAATTTTAGGTGTTTGATATTGTTTTGATGATATGAAACGATAAAAAAACAATTTTAAACAAAAAGAATGATTATGATTTTAACTGAAATATTAAAAGAAAATGCACAAAAGTATCCAAACACAAAAGCCGTAACAATGCATATTGGTTATAGAGCCGTGACCCTAACATATAAACAGGTTTATGAACTTGCAAAAAAAACGGCTTTATTCTTACAGCAAAATGATATTAAAAAAGGTGATAAAGTTTTTATATTTGCACAAAATTCACCTTATTGGGGAGTACTTTTTTGGGGAATAATGCTATGTGGTGCTGTGGCTGTTCCTTTAAATGTTCAAAGTACATCAGATATGATTAGTAAAATTGTAGAGCAAACCGGTGGTACATTGTTTTTTAAAAGCAGATTTTTAAAAAGAGACTTGCCCGAAAACCTAAAAATTTACGATATCGATTTTCTTGATGAACTAATTGAAAGCTTAGATATTAAAGATTTTAAAGAACCCGAATTATCCGAAGATGATTTAATAGAAATTTTATATACATCTGGAACAACTGGAGATCCTAAAGGTGTTTTGCTTACACATAAAAACATTAGTTCGAACCTGGAATCGATCGCTGAGTTTTTTACATTTAAACCAGGAACAGAAAAGTTACTTTCTATTTTGCCGTTGACTCATATTTTTGAACAAACAATTGGTTTCTTTTTAGCATTTTTTTATAAAGGTGAGATTGTTTATACCCATTCTTATTCTGCGATTGCTGAATTATTGCAAAAATATAAAGTCACAAAAATGTTGGCGGTTCCGGAATTTTTAAAAGTTTTAATGTCAAAAATGCGTGCAGAACTAGAAAAGAAAAAACTCTTAAAGCTTTTTGATGCAGCACAAAAGTTGGCATTAAAAGTAAATTGTAATTTGTTTTCGCGTATTTTGTTTTATCCTATTCGTAGAAAAATTGGAAACATTGATACGATTGCATCGGGGGGTGCTTTTTTGGAACCGGAATTAGAAAAACAATGGAATGCATTAGGGATTACGATTTTACAAGGTTATGGATTAACCGAAACGTCTCCAGTTGTTACTTGTAATACTTATATTGATCGCAAAGTTGGTTCTGTTGGAAGAGTTGTAAAAAATGTTGAAGTGAAATTAGCAGAAGATGGCGAAATTTTTGTTAAAGGGCCAAATGTTTTTCAGGGTTACTTTAATAATGAAGAGAAAACAAAAGAATGTTTTACTTCTGATGGATTTTTTAAAACCGGTGATATTGGAAAGTTTGATGAAGATAATTTTTTGTTTTTAAGTGGCAGAAAAAAATATGTAATTGTTGGTCCGGGTGGCCAGAATGTTTTTCCTGAAGATATTGAACTTGAATTAAACAGGCTTGATGGGGTTAAAGATTGTGCCGTGCTTGGAATTGAAACGCCAAGCGGAATGATAGAAATACATGCTGTTGTTTTACCTGAAAGTGGAATTGATAATTTGGAAGAAATAGTTAATAAAGCAAATAGTAAGCTTGCATCTTATCAGCAAATTACAGGATATACTATTTGGCCATTTGATGATTTTCCTCGTTCGGCGACTAGGAAGGTTAAAAAAGAAGATGTTAAAAGGTATATATTAGAAAAAAAAGGAACAGGTCAAGTTGAAAAAAATGGTGAAGATAAAACTCCGTTATTTAAAATTTTAAGTCAGATTAGTGGGGTTGATATTGCAAGAATCAAAAAGGATACAAAAATTATTCACGATTTAAAATTTGATTCTTTAACGTTGGTAGAGTTTTTTTTAAGAGTTGAACAAGATTGTGGAGTTGTTTTAGATCCTTCGCATATTAATGCAAAAACTACTGTTTTGGATTTAGAAGAAATTATAGCTAAAAAAGAACCTGTACCAAGGCCTCCGGAATTAAAAAAATGGCCACGTTCTTGGTGGGCATCTATTATTAGAACTCTTTTACAATATGTATCATTTTTATTATTAAGGATTTTTGTAAAGTTTAAAGTTGAAGGTGCGCAAAATTTAAAAGATCTAAAGTTGCCTGTAATTTTTATGCCAAATCATGTTAGTTATATTGATGGTGCAATTGTTTCAATGACTTTACCTTTTAAAATTCGAAAAAAACTGACATTTGCTGCGGCAAAAGATGTTTTGTATAAAGATTACAAATATATTGCATGGTTAGTTGATCTTATTTTTGATTCTTTTGTTTTCCCTCGTGAAGAAAGTCAGAATATTGCATTTGGTTTAAATTCGATGGGCAGCCTTTTAGACCAAGGATATTCGGTTGTCGTTTTTCCTGAGGGTAAGATGAGTTTGGATGGCAAGCTCCTTCCTCTAAAAAAGGGTGCGGGTTTGATGGCTGTTGAAATGAATACATTTATTGTTCCTGTAAAACTTGTGGGTGCAGAGAAGGTTGTTCCGTATGATAAAATTTTACCAAGACATTTTGGGACTGTAACTGTAAAAATTGGAAAACCTATTAAATTTAAAAAATCAGACAATTATGACGATGCGGTAAAAAGGATTGAGATGGAGTTAGAAAAACTGTAGGGATTTAATTAAAGGGGGGATTTATGAATAAGATATTTGGGCAACTAAAAAAACTATTAAAAAAATCTTTTGTGATTGCCTTTCTAGTTGTTGCTGTTTTTTATTTGTTTTTTAAATTTGGTGTGCGGATGGGATATATTGTTAAAAATAATACAAGAATTGAAAAAATTGGACATCGGGGTGCTTGTGGTTATGAACCGGAAAATACAATTCAATCATTTAAAAAAGCAATAAAACTTGGAGTTGATGCAATTGAGCTTGATGTTCGCACGTGCAAAACGGGTGAACTTGTTGTAATTCATGATGCAAAAGTTGATAGAACAACAAGTGGTTGTGGTTTTGTTAAGGATTTAACAGTAGATCAAATTGATTCCCTATATAATGATAATACATATATAGGTGACGTAAAAAAAGTTGTAACTCTTGAAAAAGCATTAGATGTGATTGATAGAAAAGCTAAAGTAATGATTGAAGTTAAAGATAGAGGAATGGTTAAACCGCTTAGTAAAATATTAAGCCGATATATAAAAAAGAAGGATTGGAAAGTGAGTGATTTTTGTGTCATATCATTTAATTACAAAGAAGTTTTAGATTTTGCAAAGTTAAATCCTAAAATTTCAGTTGGATTATCATTTAGTAAGATTCCTAAAGATAAATCCAAGTTTTATAGGAAAATAGAAAAGTTTAGTAATGTTGATTGTATGGTGATTGATTACAAAAATATTGATTCACAATTTGTATCGGAACTGCATAAAAAAAATATGAAAGTTTTTGTTTATACAGTTAATAAAAAGTCGGATATTATAAAAATAAAGAAGTTGTTTGTTGATGGTATAATTTCTGATTATCCCGATATAATCTAGCTTTATGGCTGTTTGCAATTTTATCTAAAGAGCCTTTTTTGTAACGGTGAAAAAAAAATCAAAAAAAAGCTTGCAATGACAAAATAAAAGTGTAGTATATAAACATGCTTGAGGCACAGAAGGTGCTGAGGGCGATGAAAACGGAGGGTAAGCGAAGTGAAAATCGCTTTTTAAAAAATTCTTTGAAATACACATCAAGTAAGTCAGATAAAAAGTTTTGTCTGAACTTTGGAAAAGATTCACGTAAATTCTTTATGGAGAGTTTGATCCTGGCTCAGAATGAACGCTGGCGGCGTGCTTAACACATGCAAGTCGAACGAGAAAACCCTTCGGGGTGAGTAAAGTGGCGAACGGGTGCGTAACACGTGAGAATCTCCCTTTTAGTGAAGGATACCTTCGAGAAATTGAAGTTAATACTGCATAAGCCTCTTCGGAGGGAAAGACGGCCTCTTGCTGTCGCTAAAAGATGAGCTCGCGGACTATTAGCTTGTTGGTAGGGTAAAAGCCTACCAAGGCAATGATGGTTAGCCGACCTGAGAGGGTGATCGGCCACACTGGGACTGAGATACGGCCCAGACTCCTACGGGAGGCAGCAGTGGGGAATATTGCACAATGGGCGAAAGCCTGATGCAGCGACGCCGCGTGGAGGATGAAGGTTTTCGGATCGTAAACTCCTGTTAAGT
>DAOVNS010000042.1 GCA_030630075.1 bacterium
AATGCAACAAACTGCACAACACGATGATGTTCTTCAAAAGGCAAAACCAAAGTTGCTTTAGGCAGAACTTTTTTTATAGCCATAAAAAACTCTTAAGCAAAACCTATTTTTATAGGTATCACTTGGCCAACTAATGTCAGCGAATAAATTTTAAATTATTTTTTTGAAACTAAAAATTAGAATAATTTGAAGGTTACTTACTTAGCGTTTGCAATGTTTTGCTATCACTAATATACAATCCTTGATGATTGTAAGTAAGCCCATAGCTAGGTGCAAACCATAGCCCTTTTTGGCAAACCATAAGATTAAATATTTTCACTGTACTCTCCTTGCTGGATCATTACTTCAATTACTTTCAACATTGTACTATATGCAATTCAGCATTAAATGCAAGAAAAAGTTCCGGAATGATCAATTTCTTTGTTTTTTGCAATAAAAGCTCAATTTATCTTTTAAAAAAAATTCAGTCATAAAAATAGACATTTCTAATACAAAACCAATAAAATGTTCAAAAAGTCGTTTTGAAACCATCAATAAGAGCCGTTTTTACCCCTTTGACACTCACCTTCTGATATCTTAACCTTAATTCAAATGGATATAAAATTGACATGTTTTTATGCTTGTAAAATGCAAGATTGAAATGTGACGATTTTTAGTAGTTAGTGCACAAAGTGCGCGTGTATTTTTTTAACCACAAAAAAATAACTATGGAGGTTATTATGAATAAGCGTAATTTATTAACGCTGATTTTATCAGTCGCATTGCTTGGAGTTAATTTAAACGTCAATGCAATGAGAAGAGGTCAACCAGATAATCCATCGAGACCAGGTCGTCGTCAAGAAAAAAGGCCAAGAAGAGAAAGGCCTGCGGCTCAACCTGTTATTACTGAAAGAAGTATTCAAAAACTACAAATTTTAGATCAACAATTCCGAGTTTTTTTACGCGATTTAGAAGACTTAAATCGTCATGGTAATGACGATATCAGAAATCTTTTAACAGAAAGAGTTGATATTATTCGTAATGGAGCAGGAATACTGGCAGGAATAATCAACAAAACTAGCGATCATACGTTGATGGATTTTTTGCGTCAATCTAATGATATTTTTTCAACCATTGAAGATGCTTTAAACAAGGCTTATCATGTTGGAGCAAATCCTGGAATTATAAATCCACTATTAGAACAAGCTGAAAACATAAAAAGATTAATTGCAGAAATAATAATAATTCAAAATTCTGCTCCAATTATTGAAGATTTAAATGAGGATAGAGCAAGAGGAGGTCAAAGAAATGCACCTCCGCAACCAGCTCCAATGCAACAAGATGATTCTGGGTTTGATTCATCTGATGATGAAGCTGATTTTAGAGCTCAATCACAAAGGCAACAAGATGATTTTGCTACTAAGGATAGAGTTAACGTCCTATTACCTGTGGAATTGCCGAAAACTTCAGGTAATACTAGTTGGTGGCAAAGTTTTTCTGGTTTTTTTTCTCGTGATAAAAAACAAGCGCAACCCGAACTTCATTTTGCAAAACAATCGGATTTTGTAAAAAGTTTTGATTCTTCTGGAGATTTACCTATACATAGACATCAAATGGAAGAAGATAAAGTTTATGCATTTGAACGCCCTGATGAGTTAAATTTGGGAATTGACGAAAAGAAGCTTAAAATTTTATTTAAAAGGTTAGTCAGTTTTTATAAAAAATTAGAAGCATTAAGTAAAGAGAAAAATGACTTTTTGCAACAAGAAGTAATAGCAAAAGAACATATTCCTTTTTTAAAGAAAAAAATTCACAGTTTAGTTATTCTAAGTAAATGTTCATCTAGTGTTGATGAATTTTATCCTGCCTTTAAGGATTTAGAAGTACAAATTGTTAAAAATCAAATTAGTCAAACATTAGAATTGTTACATGAAGATGATGCTGGTAACAGTTTGTTGAATCGTACAATTTATTTAAGTAACAAAGTTCAAGATTTACTTAAAAGAAATTATTCTCATTCGCAAAGGATAGAAGATGAATTTAGTGATGCAAGTGATTCTGAAGTTGAAGATAACAAGAAAAAGCCTGAAGAAGTATCTGCAGAATCAATTCAATCTAAACTTCAAAAATATAAGAACCTGCAACGAGCAAAAAGTGATGAAAGAAATTTGGCTGGTATTGATTTATCCGGTTTAGATTTAAGTGGTTTAGATTTATCAAACAAAGATCTTACAGGATCAAATTTTAGAAATTCTAACTTAAGTAACACCAAATTTAATAGTTCTAATTTAACAGGTACTATTTTCGAAAGCGCTGTTTTTGAAAAAACGGATCTTAGTGAAGCAAATATAACGCAAGTTAATTTTAGTAATCTCGCTAGTTGGAATAATGTAAAACTTGATGGAGTAAAAGAAGCGCAAGGCTCTAACCTATCCGGTTTGAATTTACAAAATATAAAATTTGCTGATGAAGCAAATTTTACAGATGCTATTTTGAATGATGCTGATTTAACTAATGCTAGTTTAAATGGTGCAAATTTACTTAGAACACAATTAAATAAAGCTATTTTAAATGGTGCAAAATTAAATAAAGCGAAACTTAATGGAACAAAACTTAGAGAAGCAAAACTACATAAAGCTGAATTAAGAGAAGCCGTTATTAATGACTCAGATTTAATTAAAGCAGAAATTATTGATGCTAAAGTAGAACGCATTAACATAGGAGGAAATACCCTCCTTAATTCTTCAATTTTATCAGATCTTCATTTTGATTTTGCAACATTAAAAGACTTTGAGTGGAAGTATGCAACGATTATAAATACTGTATTTTTCAAAAGTACATTTTGTAATATATCGTTGAATAATTCTTCTTTATATAATGTTTCATTTGAAAAAACAACTTTGAAAAATATAGATTTAAGTGATTCTGTTATAGAAAAACTTACAATAAAAAATATTTCTTTAATTTGTGACACCCTGTATTTTACAAATTCTAAGCTAAAAGAATGTTTTTTTATCGGAAAAACAACTGAAAATAAAAAGAAAAGAAAAAGCTTTTTTATAAGGTATACGATAGAAGAACATCATAAATTTTATTCAGATTCTGATTTTGAAAAAATATATAGTCTTATGAAATTTTGTGATTTTAGTTTGGCAAAATTAAACAACGTATATTTTACAAACATATTATTTGGCTTATGGAGTAAATCAAGCGAAGAATTATTTTCTGCAAGAAAAAATCTTGGAAATATTTCACAAATTGAATCTGTAATATTTAATAAAATTTATTTTTATAAACATGTTCCCAAAGAAGGAACCCTTGAATTTAATAAAACAAAAGATTGTCATGAAAAATTTGCAACTATGTTGAGGCACAAGGGTGCTGTTGTTAATGAAAAAATCTCCGGAGCTTACCAATTATATTTAGAAAGGCATCAGCCTGATCGAGGTATGACTTTGTCAGATTGGATGGCCGTAGCTAATACGGGAGCCAATGTACTAGGAAATGTGGGAAGTGCTGCAGGAGGTGCTATGCAAGGTTATGCGGCACTAAAAACTGCAACCGCAACTACTGCCGCATTAGCAGCAGCACAAAGCTCTACTAGTGGCTTAGGCGCAGGGACAGCGCTTGCTGGGGGTGCAGCCCTTGGCCTCGGAGGAATGGCCTTGGCCGGAGGAGGCGCCGCTGCCGCTACAGGAGCTGCACTTGCTTCTGCTCCTGCCATAATGGTAGCTCCAACATTAGTTGCAGGTGCTGCCGCAGGTCCAATGGCCGCGCTTGGAGGGGCACTTGCTTCAGCAGCTCCATTTATAGCAGGATTAGCAGTTTTGTAGAGTAATAAGTTTTTAATGTTTGATAATTTTTAATGGGGGTTATCATGTTGAAAAAAATAAAAAATATATTGTTATTGATGTTGCCATTTTTTATGGCAACATCAATAAATTTAATTTCAATGGAAAGAGAAGAAGAGTCTCGTAGGGCTGCGTTGATCGCAAAGTTAAAATCAGATCCTGTACATACATTACATTATCAATTTGGTGATAACCCGCCGTCAATAAAAGTTTCGCCCATTCATGGACCCCAAGGTTCTGGAGGCTCACATGGATTGCCAAAACCTAAGTCTCCAATCGAGAAAGACACACGTTTTAGAAGTATTGGCCAACAAGATAAGCTTAGATTGGAAGGTTATTCTCGCGAACAAATAAAATCTCACCTGAGAAGTCAATGGGAACAGGTTCAGGCTAACGAAAGATACCTTGGACAGCCAATTCCGCTTAAAGGACATGATAAGGCGTATGGAAGTTTTCAAGAATTTGCATTAGACAATTTTAATCTTTATCAATGTAAAAATTTTTTAGAATATTTTAAAACTTTGCCTGGATATCATGGATATATCAAAAAAATGTTACAAAAGTACCATTCAGATAAAGAATTCAGTTCATTCGTCGATAAATTAGATGATATTGATGGACATAAAAATGACTCTCATTACAAAAAGACTGATAAGCTTGTTTCGCTTTTATCATTTGGAACTCAAAGAGTTAAGGACTCCAAAAGAGATAAAAGAGCCTTTAGAGATGCTCTAATAGATGAAATTCGAAGACTTGATGCTCTTGAAAAACAAATTGCTTCAAGGCTTGTAATTGAAAATGAAGTTGCTGTTCCTGGTCACATTGATACTCCAACAATTCCAAAATTACCATCTTTCCCCGCAACAGAAAGAGATATTGATAGATATACAAATAGATTTATGGCACAACTTCCAGGTCGAGGAATTCGTGGTTTTATTCCTGAAGATAATGGTATTTTTAAAGGGATTGGTGGTTCTTTGCAGGGAACTTCTTCTGCTATGCCTACTGATGTTGGAACTAGTGTTCCTGCAGCGGAAAAAGTGGTTGGTATTTCTGGAAATGTTGACCGAACGCTTCCCGTGTTCTCATCATTACCTGCGGGAGCAGGAGAAATTGATGGATATGTAAATAAATTTATGGCACAACTGCCAGGCAGAGGAATTCCTGGTTTTACTCCTGGAGATGATCTAGGGATTCTTAAAGGCTTTAGTTCTATGACAAGAGCTACTTCTACAATGCACACTGATGCAAGAGGTGGTGGAGCTTTAATGCCGCCACCAACAAAAAAGCCTAGGTTGGAAGAAACCCCAATCACAACTCTTCCTGCGGTTATTCCGGGACCAACAGACAAAGATCAACCTTCTATTTTAAAAGAAGGTTTGAAATCTGCCGGTGTAAATTTACTAAAGGAAGCACCCGGTATTTTGAATTCTTTATTGAGATGGTATTCAGGTCCGCAACAGCAGCAACCTGTTGTTCCGCATCAATTTTCATTTTCACCATCTCAACATCAGAGCCCTGTGCATGCTGGATTAATGCCTCCTTCTGCGGAATTCATTCCGCCATTTGCACAATTTTCATCTCAACCTGAACAGGTTTTTTCTGTACCTCGATTACCAGTAAATAAACGTCCATTTCGAGAAATTTCGTCTTCTGAACAAAGAGCAACCACTTTTATGGATGAAGATATCCCTGGTCCTCCCGCACCACAACCGGGTCCAACGATAACTACTACTAAACAAAATCCAGATGCTGAAATTTTTATAGATGACCCTATTGCTGAAGCTGAAAAAATAGCATATGGAGATGTTGGAACAGATGGATCCGTTGCAACTCTTCGAGATGGAAGTCAGATTAATCTGGGCAATTTAAAAAGATTTATTGATAAAAACAAAGAATACAATACAGACTTATTAAGAATTGCAGGAGATAATCCCGAAATACATAGTACTTGCGAAGTCGTTAACAGACTTGATGAATTGGCAGAAATCTTTAATGAGAACTTTGATCCAGAAGTTGCTCGTATGTTAACTGCTCTATCTCGCTACACGATACGTGCTGAACAGAGAATAATTAAAGGGTTTGCCAGTGGAATAAGAAATTTTAATCCGGTTACAGCTATAGCCAACAGTTTTGTTGGTGTTGCAAAATTAGGTACATTTTTAATAGGTGAAATAGCCAAAGTTGAAGGGTTAGAACGAAGTGTTTTAACGGGTGATATTGATAAAGTTTCGGGTCATTTGCATCAAGAGCTAATGGCGCAAAGAGAAGCTGCGTCACAATTACTGCAACGCTTAAAAAGCGTTACATGGGAAGAAGCTCTTGAACATAGCAGTGAAATTGCTATGGATATGCTTTTGTTTTATGGATCAACAAAATTTGTTGGTCTGGCGAGTCAAAAATTTATTAGTGAATTTACAAAACTTACTGAAGCTATCAAGGTTGACAAAGCTGTCTCTGCTGCTGCTGGAAAAACAACAACTATTAGTGAGAGTTTTGTACAAAACTCTGTAATTGGCGCAAAGGCTTATTTAGAATATGGAGCAGAAGATGTTGCCAAATTTTTAACAACTATTAAAAGCAATCCAGGGATTTTAACTCAGCAAAATAAAACCGTAATTGAAATTATGCAAGAAGTTGCGGAGCAATCTCATTTAAGACCAAATCCTGGATATAGGCCTCCAGAACCTCATTCATCAACTCCTGTATTTGGTAAAAACTTTGGAATAGAAGTAAACACTCACAGGCAATTTAAGCCCACAATGATATATGGAAGGGAATATTCAGGACATACACTTCAAAGAATGACCGAAAGAGGGTTAACTCCTATGACAATTGAAAATGTTATAAAATCTGGACAAGTTATTTCAGATGTGATTCCTGGAAGGCTTGATTGTTATGATAAAATAAATAATGTTACAGCTGTAATTTGTGGAAAAACAGGTAATGTCATTACGATTTTTTTTGGTAAACCGGCAGGATTAAGATAAAAAATAGGAAAAATTTTAAAAATGGAAAAAGATATAAAAAAATACAATCTGAGACAAGTAAAACTTATGGAATCTAAGATTAAAGAATACCTAAATGCTCAGATTCCAATTCGATGGCTAATTGATGATTTAGAAGCTTTAATTCGTAGCATAAAGCTTCCACCGCAACATTTTTTAGAAAATTTTATTTCGGAATGGTCTAGTCTTGAAATTTGTTATGCAAATGTAAAATATGAAAATAGAAAAGATTTTAATTCGTTCGAAAAAAAATTGATAGAGCAAGCCTTAAATAACCTTACGGCTCTTATAGAGCAATACAAAAAACAACATTTATCTAACTTAGAAGATGAGTAATTAATTATCCAATGTATTTTATAGCCTCGCAAAAATGCGAGGCTATTTTATTTTTCTATCGCAAGATTTTATTTCAAACTTTATATTTTTGCCAATAATGTTCTGCAAGTGCACTTAAGTTAGCCAAGCTTATTGGAAGACAATAATCACTGGAAGTAACTTGAAGCACTGTAGTTTTATATTCATCGTAAAAAGAGAGATACGTAACATTGTAATTATAAGAATGTGTGTATCCTCCAATAAAAAGAGCACTGGGATTCGGCTGGTAATTGCTATGAACTTTATTTTTATATTGAATTGTTTGAAGATTTATATCATTAATATTTTTCCAAAAAAATATTCTTTCATTCCAAAGTTTAGCTCCTTCTTTATCAAATGAAATATATGGGGTTTTGCGAAATTTCATAATTAAATCTTTTATTGCTGTTTTAAAACACAAAAAACTTACGCCTCCCATTGCAACACAGAAAACTTTTTGAATCAATTTTTCATACCACTGATTTGTAGAAATATTAAATGACAAAGGAATGGCTGCCAATGATAATGAACCTAATCCTCCCAAAATAGTTATAATTAAAGTTGATGGATCTGCAAAGAGTATTAATTCATCATTCTTTTCTTCATATTTAATATATTTATTTTGAGAACCATAAGTTGCTACAAAATGAGAAACATAATTATCTTTTTTGTAGGATGGGTTTCCTAAAAATTGTGGTGATACATTGTTAAAAAATATTCCACAAATTAAAATTACTATAATTTTTTGCATATTTATTATACTACCTTCGTTTTTATAAAAAAAATCAGAATAAGGCTTGGGGAAGCTTGAAACTTATGTGTTTACTTAGCATATGATAACAAAATTGATTTTAATTCAAAGAATATTTTTTTTGGCAATTAGAACAAAGTAAAAAGTTATTTTGCAAAAAAGTTCGGGCCTTGTTTTATTTTAAACTTGATTTTTATTTTGTAAGTAATCTGCTCGTCTATTTGTTAAAAAAATTAAGATTTCCAAATATTCATATTGAAAATGTGACACCTGCTTCGATTTAGATGAATTCAGATTGAATCTGCAAAAATCGAGTGTTATAAAAAAATATTACCAAATCTAACAAAAAGCCTGTTTGCATTGTCAAAAACCGGCTTTTTGTTAGATTAAAAGTGGTGGGCTACATTGTATTAAAACTAATTTATGAAATGGGGGAAATATGAAAAAGATGTTTCTTATTTTAACGTTATTTTCTTGTCTCTTTTTAAATCTAATACCAGCAAGCTATAATTCTTCAAATCATAATTCTATAGATGATATTTTTATTCCCAATGATTTATCGCAAATTTCATTAAAAGATTTGCAATATCAAAATTCAAATAATGTTCAAGCCGTTTTATCTACAATGTCCGTAGTTCCAGAAAAATTATTAAAGCTTTCAGAAAAAGTTAATTCAGCATTTAATTTTATTGCCAATCGTATTGATACAATTTTAACCAAAAAGGGTGTAATCAAAACCTTAATAATTCTTGGACCACTTTTTACGTTGTACTGTTACTTTTTCTCGCCCGAACCAGTAATGGCTTTAATCAATAAAATTATTAGTTCTGCTGCGTATGGAGCATCTAAGATAGCATCGTATACTGTTGATGGTTTTACTGAAAATCAAGCAGATATAGATATTGCAATTAATAAAATTTCAGATGAATATGGAATGATTGAAGGAAGACGTATTGTTATGACAGAAATAGGACAAATGCATGGTTTATTTCAATCTATTTGGGAGTATCCGTTTTCAACTATTGCTTTATTAGCAAATAAAGGTACCAATATGGTTTTGGGTAATGGGGTTCCATTTATAGCTGCACTTCTAGCAAATAATTTATGGAAGAGAACTCCCGGGGGGTGAGAAAATTTATTTAACACAAGTTAACAAAAAAGAAGGCCTTTGATTAAGTTTAATGGCCTTCTTTTTTTTATGCTTTTCTGCTAGATTTACTCAAATTAATATTCATAAATAAGGTAAATTTAATGAAAAGTTTATTTAAGATCTTTTTTGTTTTGCAAATGTTTTTTTTATTTTTTTGTAATCAACTCATTACTGCTCCTGCGAAATATGAGGTTTATGATGAGCAAGATTTTGAAGATATTACATTTGGTTGTAGAAACATGAGAAGATCAGATTTAAGATATGCTCCATTAGGAAATATAAAATTTTCAGATGGGTTAAATTTAGAAAGAAGTTGGCTAGGAGGCGCATCATTTAAATCGTCTCGTCTTAGAAATGCAACTTTAAAAAAAGTTAATGCTGTAAGGGCTAGTTTTAGAGAAGCAAATCTTGAAAGTGCAGACTTATCACATGGTAATTTTACTGAAGCATTATTTTGGAATGCCAATTTAAAAGATATAAAAGCTGAAAAAGCGATTTTTTATAGAGCTAAAGGTTTAACAAATGAACAAAAACAATACCTTAGGAATCATGGTGCATTAAAAGTTCCCTTGGACATTATTTATGAACCAGAAGACTACGATAAAGAAGTTTTTGATCCGAGCACTCTTTCATGCAAAGAAAAACTAACAAGATATTTCACCTGGAAATTCAAATCCAAGAATCAAGGAACTCAAAGGTTTGAGGAAGACCTTGAAGACTATCCCAAAGAAGTTTATTGCCCAAAAACAAACTTAAGTCTTAAAGAAAAAATTCACCAATATCTTATAAAAAAATATAAATGGTATTTTTACTGTCAAAGCCGAGGAACTCAAACTGAAGAAATAAGTATCGAAACAGATTGATTTAAAAAATTAATCTAAAATATTTTTAAACCTTCGATGCTGCCACATCCATTGCTCGGGAGATTTACGAATAGCCCTTTCGAGAATCCTGTTAATTTCCAAGGCCATTTCATATTCAGGATCATCGTATTTAGCAAAATCTTCGGGAAATAATGGTGGAAGTATTTCGAATTCATATTTAGATAGTTTTTGTATAAAACTAAAACCAGGAACAATCGGCGCGCCGATTTTTAAACTTAATTTAATAAACGCAGTATGCGTCCAAACATCATGACCAAAAAGAGGTA
>DAOVNS010000072.1 GCA_030630075.1 bacterium
GAATAAAAGTTTTGTTCTCAAGCCAAATGATTGTACTCATGGTTGGCAAGTGATAGATGCATCCGGACAAGTTTTGGGAAGACTTGCAACTCAAGTAGCGGATATTTTAAGAGGCAAGGATAAGCCTGAATATACTCCTCACATGGATGCCGGTGATTATGTTGTTATTATTAATTGCGAAAAAGTTATTTTAACCGGTAACAAGTGGGAAGATAAGATTTATGCATCATTTTCTGGTTGGAGAGGTGGCTTAAAAGAACGTACCGCTAAAGAAGTTTTTGCAAAAGATCCAACAATATTAATTAGAGATGCTGTAAAAGGCATGCTTCCAAAAAATAAACTTAATCGTCAGGTTCTTAAGAAGTTGAAGATTTATGTTGGAAGTGAACATGGACATGCTGCTCAGGTTGCAACATATGCTCCAAAAAAAGGTGCATAATTCATTTTGAGTTATAAAAGTATTAAAGCAGGATCAATTTTGATCCTGCTTTTTTTTTGTTAAATTTAACGAGTTATTGATTTATGAATCAAAAAACAATAAAAAATGAAATTTGTTTTGAAGGATTGGGAGTTCATTTTGGTATTAAATCAAAAGTGATTTTAAAGCCATCATCTCAAGACACTGGAATTGTTTTTGTAAATCCTAAGTTTCCTTTGAATAAAATAGAGTTGGGTAAAATAATACCTGAAGTTGCAATGCACGCATCTGTTATTAAACATGAAAATTTAATGATAAGTACTGTTGAGCATTTAATGGCAGCGATTAGTTCTTTTGGTATAGATAATCTAGTTATAGAAGTTCACGGTTTAGAAATTCCGATATTAGATGGAAGTGCAGCTCCTTTTGTTTATGAAATTGAAAAAGCAGGAGTATTAGAACAGAGTATAAATAAAACGTTTTTGACTCCTAAAGAAAAAATTAGTTTTGAAGATAAAGAAGGCAGAAGTATAGAAGTTTTATCTGCAGCGTTTAGTGATACATCTAATTCTTATGATACTAATCTGTATTTCGAATATTTTGCTGACTTTCAGCATCCTTTGGTTGGAAAAGATTCTTTGGCTGGCGTTTTGGATTCAGAATATTTTTCTTGTCAGATTGCGGCAGCAAGAACATTTGGTTTTTTAGAACAATTACCTTTTTTAAGAAGACATGGTCTTGCAAAAGGAACAACTTTGGGTAATACCGTTGTTATTGGAGAAGAAGAGTTTATAAATAATAAAAGATTCGAAAACGAGTTTGTTCGACACAAGCTTTTAGATTTATTTGGAGACCTAGCTCTTTTGGGTAAAAATTTAGCAGGTTCGATTAAAGCAAAAAAAACAGGTCATAGTTTTAATAGATTAATTGTTCAGCATTTTGTTGAACACCCTGAAAAATGGACGCTAATATAAAAAAGACCCCATAAGAAATTATGGGGTCTTTTAGTTTAATATTCTAAAAATATTTTTCTTAATGGTTTCCTGTAATCAAATATAATATATCTCTATACGATAAATATAAAATCAAGCTAAGTATAAGAACCCATGAAGCAAGATTGATTGTAAGTTTTATTATTTCTGGAATTGGGCGTCTAATAATTGCCTCTATTGTTACAAATAAAAGTTGACCGCCGTCTAAGGCTCCGATTGGTAAAAGATTTATTATCGCTAAATTTATACTTATAAAGGCTAAAAAGATAAACAATGGAATTATTCCTCTTTGTGCGGTTTCAAATGTTTTTGAAAGAATCATGATTGGTCCGCCAGCACCTTTTAGACTTCTTTGAGTAATTAAATATTTAAAGCTGTATATAATTTGATAAATCCAATTGTTCGTTACTTTTATTCCTTGTTTGATAGCACCAATAAAAGAATATTTTTCATATTCACCTTTTATTGGTGATGATTTTAATTCTAAAGAACTTAAAAGTAATTCGTTTATTTTTTTATCATGTTGTTTAATTGTAAGAGTTATTTTTTTATTATTTCTTAAAACTTCTAATTTAATTTCGATATCTTTATTTTCTGATATTGGTTTTAAAAACTTTTCTTGCAACAGAGGGATGAGTTTTTTGAGATCAGAACTGACTTCTTCGCCGTTGATTGCAATGATTCTATCTTTGCCTTCTATTTTAAAATTTTCTGTGACGGTAGGATTTATTTTTTCTGCAAAAAATATTTCGGATTTTTGTTTTGGAATTCCTACGAAAAATAGGATTGAATAAACAATATAAGCAAACATTAGATTAAAAAGAATGCCACCGCAAATTACAAGCGCTTTTTGCCAATATGGTTTTGTTGCAAAAGAACGTTCATCTTTGATTTCGGCATGTTTTTGTTCTCCCTGACCGACCTCTGCTTGACCTGCAATTTCAACATAACCACCAATCGGTAATGCTGCTATTTGAAAGTTTGTAGTGCCGATTTTTTTCTCAAAAACCTTTGGACCAATTCCAATAGAAAAGGTTGGAGTGTGAATTCCAAACATTTTACAAAATATGAAATGTCCAAATTCATGGACCATAATTAATAATCC
>DAOVNS010000047.1 GCA_030630075.1 bacterium
GAAGCATTAAAATAACGTGGATTCGGGACAAAAAAACAAATAAAAGACAAAAATGAGTGCTCTTCATAAAATAACACAAGTACTAATCGCAAATCGCTCAGAAGTGGTTTCTAGAATAAATTTCAGTTGCCCAAAAATGGGTATTAAGACTGTTTCTATTTATTCACCAGAAGATCAACTATTGCCATATGTTTTTCAGACTAATCAAAACCATGCGCTAACAAAAAATGGTCCTGCTGCATATTTAAATCAAGATGAAATTATCAATATTGCCGTAAAAACAAAATGTGATGCCATTCACCCCGGATATGGTTTTTTATCAGAAAACTCTCAATTTGCCCAAAAAGTTATTGATTCTGGATTGGTCTGGATTGGCCCAACTCCAGAAACAATAAAACTTATGGGAGATAAGACTTGCGCAAGAGAAATGATGCAAAAAGTTGGTGTTCCGGTTATTCCTGGATTTCATTTTTTAGAATCAGAAAAAGATATTGCGCAAAAGTTTGCCGCCAAAATCGGTTATCCGGTTTTACTAAAAGATCCTCTTGGCGGCGGAGGAAAGGCAATTCAGAAAATAGAAAATGCTCAAGAATTCGAAATTTACTTTTCTACAATTTTTGCAGAAGCAAAAAAAATGACCGGTTCAGATAAAATTATATTAGAAAAATATATTCAAAATGGCCGGCACATCGAAATTCAAATTGCGGGTGATGGAAGTAATGGAGGTGATAATGAAAACAAAGTTGTTCATTTTTACGAAAGAGAATGCTCTATTCAAAGGCGTCATCAAAAAATTATTGAAGAAGCGCCCTGCAATTTTTTAGATAAAAAAACACTTAACAAAATGTACCAAGCAGCAATTAAAGCAGCCAAATCAGTTAATTACCAAAATATCGGAACAGTTGAATTTATAGTTACAACAAGTCGAGACTTAGCAAGTCGCAACTTGGCAAACAATGACTTAGCAAGTCATGACTTTTATTTTTTAGAAATGAACACAAGGCTACAAGTGGAACATTCTGTAACTGAACTTACAACGGGAATAGACCTTGTTGCACTACAACTCGAAATTGCTCAAACAAAAAAACTTAACATATGTCAAAAAGATATTTCACAAAAAAATCATGCTATTGAGTGCAGAATTTATAGTGAAGATACAAAAAACAACTTTTTACCTGCATCAGGAACAATAACTTATTTAAATACGCCGAGTGGTGCATTTATAAGAAATGACAATAATCTTGAAATCGGGCAAGAAATAACTCCGTTTTTTGATCCAATGATATCTAAACTTACTTGTTGGGGTAGAAACAGAAAAGATTCTATAAATAACATGGTGTTAACACTTAGTAAATTTAAAATTAATGGAATTAAAAACAATATTAACTTTCTAAAAGCAATATTCAAAACAGATGAATTTGTTGAAGGCAATATTCATACTCAACTTTTAAATAACAAAAAATACTTTGAAAAATTAATTACACAAAAAACAATAAATAACGATAATCAAATATCTGAAAACGAAATTGCGAGCATTGCTGCATACTTGTTTTCGCAACTAAACACAAAAACTAAAAAACGTTCTGCCAATAAAACAACTTCTATTTGGAGAAATCAAAAATGGCAGTAACTAAATATTTTTTGAACACCAAAGAATACAAGATCTCAACAATTTCAAAAACAACAAATACTTTCCAGATAAAAATTAATAATAAGTTAATAGATTTAGAGATCGTTAAAATCGATACAAAAAATAAAGTTTTATTATTTAAGATTAAAGACGAAATCTATAAAACAATTTTTTTAAAAACTCATTCTTTAGACCAAATATCTTGTTTTATTAGCAATTTCAACAAAATATTTAATCTAAACACTAATACCGAAAAAATAATTCCTGCTACAAAAATTAATCCCGAAAATCAATTTCTAGAAACTTTAGAAAGTCCTCTGGCTGGAAAAGTAATAAAAGTTTATGTACAAAAAAATCAAATGGTTAAAAAAAATCAGCCTCTTGTTGTTATAGAATCAATGAAAATGGAAAATGAAATACGGTCTTCGCAAGATGCATTTATCAAAACCATTCAAATTTCTGAGTCAGATTTGTTAAAACAGAATCAGACACTAATGACTTTTGAAAAAAGGGGAGAATTAGATGGAAAATCAAAAAATGCAAATGAACAAACGGAAATTTAGAATCGGCGATCTTGCAAAAAAGCTACAGGTAAAAAAATTTGTAATTCGATTCTGGGAAAAAGAATTTCAATTACAATCAGATCGCTCTCAAGGGGGACAACGATTTTATACTCAAGATGATTTAAAAACATTTTCAACGATTAAAGAACTTTTATACGAAAAAAAATACACAATTCCAGGAGCGAAAAAAGAATTAGAAGTTATTCTATCCGAAAAAGCTCCTAAGACAGAAAATCAACTTGCACCTGTAATTAATTCAATACAACCAGCACAAAAAGAACCCCAAGAAGAAATTCATTACAAAGAAATTGTAACAGAAATTACTAATTTATCTCCTCAAATAATTAAAAAAGTAGATAAATTAAAACAAAAACTAGAAGAACTTAAAAAACAATTAGATTAGTTTTAATTTACTTTTTGCAAATGATGAACACAAGCCGGAGGAAAGTTGCGCCACACTGTGTTTTCTTCGCAGCTAAATTTGCTTTCAAATTTAGCTAAAACATCAAATAATTCTTGATCTTCTTGTTTTTGCTGAGGATTAAAGTAAGACCGAATCTTGCGTAAAGTATTAACACCAATGTAAGAAAAATAAGAAATAACACCTCCCGGCTTTAAAACAAACTCATACTTATTTAAAATTTTGGCTACATCATCTGAACTAAAAATTTTAAACGGAAGACCCGAAATAATAACATCAAAATATTCCGGATACAGTGTTTCATCCCAATCTAAAATAGAAGCATGAATTATTTCAACATTGGGATAACCTGCAAGATCTGTTTGTAAAAAATCACAAAATACTTTTTCAAATTCAATCGTCATCAAAAAACCTTTCCCTAGATTTTTTGCAATTTCTCGGGTAAAAGGACCTGTGCCTGGTCCAACTTCTAATATTCTAAGAGGTGATCCATCATTTTTTACATGCTCTGTTATTGCTTGCGCCAAAAAACGAGAGCTTGGAGCAACAGATCCAACAGTTCCAGGATTTTTGCGAAATGCATCAAAAAACGATAACTTTTCGCTAACGGACGTTCTTAATCGATCAACCCAACCTTCTTGGTTGCAAAAAGATATATTTACTGCAAAGAAACCTGCAATAAAAATCATTAAATATTTTTTTCTAGCCAACATTAAAGACCTCGTTTAAACTTTTACATTATAAAATCAGGGAAAACGGTAAGCTTACCAGAAAAAAACAATATTGCATTAGGAAATATTAATTATGGAATTAAAAGAAAAACTAAACGGCTTTTTACTAATAAATAAGCCAAAAAACATAAGTTCATACGATTGCATAAGACACATTAAAAAAATAGTTAAAGAAAAATTTAAAATTGGGCACACAGGAACACTTGATAACTTTGCAACAGGATTATTAATTCTAGCTCTGGGCAAAGGAACAAAACACAGCAATCTGTTAATGAATTTAAATAAAGAATATGTTGCAACCGGAAAATTGGGTGAACTTACAGATACTTTAGATAACACCGGAGAAATTATTGAAACAAATGATACAACCTTAATTTCAGAAAAAAATTTAAATGATGCAATAAAAAATTTCGGCAGTAGCTACCTTCAAACACCGCCACTTTATTCTGCATTAAAACATAAAGGACAACCTCTTTATAAATTAACTCGAGAAAAAAAACTTGATCCAGAAGTTCTTGAAGAAATCACCAAACAAAAAAGTCGCGAAATTAAAATTTATAACTTAGAACTAACGAACATAAATCTTCCCTTTTTTACAATTCAAACAACGGTTAGCAAAGGAACATATATTCGTTCCTTGGTGAATGACATTGCACAAAAATTAAATTTACCGGCCACAACTTATGAATTGACAAGAACAAAAATAGGACCTATATCTTTGCAAGATTCTATTAATCTAAACGACATTAAAACAATAGAAGATATTTTCCAAAAACTAATTGATATCGAAGATTTTAAACAAAAAATAGAGGATGAAATTTTATGAAAAGAAAAAGACCGGCTATTTTTTAGCCGGTCTTTTTCTTTTCATTCCTTTTAATTAAGATTAATTATCTTCTACCCTTTCTTATTGGTGCTGGTGCTGGTGCTGGTGCTGGTGCTGGTGCTGGTGCTGGTGCTGGTGTTACAGGTGCTACAACTGGTGCTACAACTGGTGCTGGTGCTTGAGGTAATTCTGTTATAAGTCTTTCAACTGTAGCCTTACCGGAAACTCCCAAAATATTTGATTTCTCTTTAATAGAACCTAAGAATTCTAAATATTTTGTTTGAATTGTACTTTTTGCATTCTTCTGTTCATCATTTTCTGTTGGCATTGCTTTAATTTTTGCAGCCAATTCTTGAAGAACAAATACAAATCCACCCATTTCCATAAATGAAAGAATTCTTGGTCCAACCCAATTTACAATAACTCCTAATGATTCAATTTGTGCATCCATTGAAGGTCTTGCAAGAGCAGCAGTTAAAACATCATTGAAATCTGCATCTGGAGCTGGAGGCTCAATTGCAGGAACAACTACGCCTTTAACTTTTAATGCATTCATCCAACCATTTACATAACCACTATTTGCACCATATAAAGGTTGATGTGCTACAACTTTAATTAATAAATCATAAAAAGATTTTAATGTAGGATCTTCTGCTGGTAATGCAGAGAAAAGACTATTTAATCCATAAAGATGTGTTCCTACAAATTCCCATTGTTTATCCATAGCCACATCTTCTGGGAATGTTGCATTATTAGCTTTAGCCCAAATTACAGCCTCTTTAAGTTTTTGTATTTTATTTACTGGTGAAGCCTGCGCTACCGCTGCATCAATTCGTTGAACTAAAGTCATATCTTCCGGTTCTACTTCTGCAACTACTTCAGTTACTACTGCAACAACGCGAGTTCCTTGGCGGAAATAAACTTCATTACCTTCAATTACAACGGCAACATCACCTTTTGCATTAACGTCACCACTAAGAATTGACTTAGCAATTGGAGATTTTGTCCATTTTCCTTTTTCAAAAATCCACCAGTTGCTGTCAGTTTTTGAAACTGCTCTAACTAAATCAGCACTTCCAACATGAATTTCTTTAAATGTTTCTGATGCAGCTTGAGGAGCCCATGTACTGTTTACCCATTTGTAAACAGTGCCTGCATTATTTAATGCCATTACTGTTCCATCAGTTGCAACATTTACAAATGCACCACTTCCGGCAGTTCCTGTTTCGTTCCATTTATTATCACCCCACCAAACAATGTTACCATCATTATAAACTGCCCAAACTTTATCGGGTCCAGCAACAGAAACCATTTTAAATCTACCAGTTCCAGACATTGTAGCGGCAAAAGATTCCCAATTACTTACTTCGGAATTCCATTTATAAATGTCACCGCCGGTGTCGATAGCAAAAACAACGCCATTGCCTACAGAAATACATCTTGCTTTGCCTGGTTTAGATGTCCAATTAATTGTTGGACCTACACCCATCAAACCAATTTGATATGTTCCTTGATAGATCGTGTTATCTGGAGCAACACCCCAAACAGCAGTTGTTCCATCAGCATTGGTACCAATAGATATCTGTCTTAAAGGTTGGCCTTCAATTTCAAAGAATGATGCGGGAAGTCCTGTACCTGGCTCAACAACTGTTTCTTCAACTTCACTTACAACAACTTCTTCTGTTACAGGAGTTGTTACTCCCGGACCTTTTACAGGTCTTGGTGTTGCTGGAACTTTAATTTTTCTATAAAAAGCTGTATTACCATGAGGTGCACCAGAAACTTCTTTTGCAGGAATACTTGTTATTGCAACAAGAGTTCCATCTGGTCCGATAGCGAAATCTTTTAAGTTTCTACCTCTTTTAGCTAATTGCCATTGTCCTTTAGCTGTTAACCAATATAAATTATTACGATAAAGACCACGCATTAAATCTTGTCTTGCAACAGAAATCATATCAAGTTGAAGACCTGGAATTTGATTAAATGTAGCTCCGCTATCATAAGAAACAAAAACATTATTATCTAAATCTATACATGCAACCGTACCGTCAGAAGCAGCATCTACATACTTATGTTGATCACCTCTTTTCTCAACCCACTGACCATTCTCAAGATGAACCAATCCACCTTCTTTTGTTACAGCCCAAATATCTTTAGAATCTTTTCCAACAGAAATTCTTACCATATTTGCATCAGGCAAAGAAGTCCATCCTCTCATGTTGCTATCCCAAACATATGGTTTTCCTACATTATTTATTGCAACTTTTGTCCCATCAGAACCAACATCAATATCAATTCCCACACCTGTAAGTTTAGTCCATTTAACAAGCGGAGCAGATATACCAGCAACTTTAAAAATTACGCCAGCTTCACCGCGTCCTAAAATCAAGGTTTTACCGTTTGCATCAAGACCAACAGCAACACCAGCAAGACCACCTGGAACTAAAGGCATAAAACCACGAGGTAATGTTACTTTTGCAGAAACTTCTGGTGATTCTATTCCGGCAAAACCTGTTACGGGAGAAGTTATAGCCGCAGCATCTTCTTCACTTACAGGGGCTGTTTCGCCAACTTTACTCAACACCCATTTTTCATTAGATTTCAAATTTCTTGCAAGATCTAAATCCCATCTAGCATTCCACTTAAGAGGACCTGCGTCTGCAATACCATGACCGGCTCGCAAATACATATTCATAGATTTAAAAGAAATTACGTCCCCTGTGTTCAAAGAAGATCCAAAAGCAGAACTTTCACTTACAATTTGCCATATAGAGGTTGGCGGAGCAATAGGCATTTTTACAATATCAAAAGCAAGAGTAGCTACTTCATTACCTTTAACAACAACTAAATATCTTCCAGAAGTAAAAGATTTAAGACAAACCTTACTTCCAATTTTTATTTCTTGATTTTGAGAGTTCGACTTACCTGGTCTCACCAAAATCCATTGTTCATTTTCTCCTGCATCTTTTGTTTTGTTCAAATACCCTACTGCTTGTTTTTTATCTTCACCAACAGCCGCAAATCTACCCTTATTTTTTCCACCAGCTGCTTGAATGGTTACAATATCGCCGTACCCTAAAGGAGCGGCACTTGCATCAAATGCAAAAAAAGCTGTTAAAAGCCATAATGCAAAATTCCTTATTCTCATACTCTTCCTTCCTTTTTTGTTATACATCTATTTTTCACAACACAATTATGGAAATTAAATTTATCAAATTTCAGACCAACATTGTCAATAAATTTTATTTAAAATAAATTGTCCTTAAACTCTCCTCAAATTAATCATTTCTTTATTCATCAAAACTTCTATTTTCCTCTTTCAAATTCTTTTTTATAACGTATAACTGTTGTTTTTCTTTTTGCTACTGGAGCTACAGTAGGAACAGTATGCCTAGACATAACCGAAGCTGCTGCTGGTTGAGGCTGTAGTACAACAGGTTGCGCTGCAACAACATCTGGCTTAACTTCCTCTTTTTTAACTTCAGGCTTTGCATCTTTTATTTTATTAATCCAAGATTGAATAAATTGTTTATAAATAACAAAAGTTGGATCATTTAAAATATTTTCTAATAATTTTATTAATGCATCTTCCCCTTCAGGTTTTTCACCTTTAATTTTGGCATCAACAAATTCTTCAGTTAATTTAACAATATCCTTTATAAATCTATAAATAGAGTTTGAGTCAACATCTTTTATTTCTTCAACTTTACCTGAAAGATAATTAATTCTAACAATAAATGTTATTGGCTCTTTTGCTCTTCTTGCTAAATCTCGCAAATCTCTTTTCTGTCTAGCGGTTGCTTCAGTTGTTTTCTCTAAACCCGCTAAAAAAGATGCAGAACTATACAAAACTTCTCTTTGATCAGGTGTTGCCATTACCATGTTATCAGTAAGAAACCTAAGAGCATCTATTAATGCTTGAATTTCTTTTGTATCAAGTTTTGCATCGCCTTGATATCCCTTGGCAATTAATTGTTCTACTAGTGCAAACTTTTGAGCATATGCAGGATCTGGATATCCTTTGCCAACTTCCTCGACTTCCTCAACTTTCTTGTCCGCCATAGTTTTAACGACGGCGGATACTTCTTCTTTTTCTTCTGGAACAATTTCTGTTATTTCTAGTTTTTCTAACAATGCATGTATTTTTGTTCTATCTGCATCTGAAAAAAGATTTCTTAAAGTTAAAATATTATTTAAGACATCTTTAACCATTCCTTCCATCATCGAAAGTTGACCCTTTTTCTTAAGCCCAATTGCTTCATTTGTTAAAAGTTCAACTAATTCCATAAATAATGCAGTATCAGGAACTTCTTTTGCCCCATCTAAATATAATTTTAAGTTAGTAAAATGATCAGCAAGAGAATAATCTTTTTCAAGAATTTTTAATAAATCTTCCAATTCTTTTTGTTTTGGTTCAAGAACTGTAATTTTATTTGCATTGATATTTTGAATTGCCAATTTCAACAAAGAAATCATCTCGCGCCAAAGATATTTTATTTTTTGTGGAGAATTTTCTGGAGGTCTACCACCAAGATACAAAACAATTTGTCTTAAATTATTTACAAAATTATCCGCACCAATTATTTCTATCTCTCTTGGATTATTAATCATTGAATAAAAACCATTGATCTGATCAGAAATTGAAAAAACTCTTTTTAAACCTTTTTTAGTTTTTACCAATTTACGTCCTGGCGCAGCAGCCTCTTTTTTTAATTCTGCGTGTTTTTGAGTTTGTTGCGTTTGCATTCTTTTTTCAAAATCTGGTTCAAGAAAAGGAGACTTTTCACTTCGAATTTTCTGCATCTTCTCTTTTTGCACTCTTAATGCTTGAGCAAGAGAAGATTCCTGCTTTACCGGTTCCACTCTTGAATAAAGCGAAGAAAACATAAATATAATCATCAACAAACAAGAAAACTGTTTTTTCATCGTTCTCCTCTCAACCCTTTTTTTTCATTTTTTATTAATTTTCAATAAAAAAACTAACAAATTTCATTAAAATTAAGTTTCTAGATAAATACTAACATTTTCTATATGAAAAATTCTAGTTTTTTGTTTTTTTTATTCTCATCCCAGCAATTTCACCCAAAACGCCTCTTTTTTTTATTTTTCTATTCTATATGTCAACAATTATCAGTAGTTTTTGTCATGGCTAAATCCAAAAGTTCCCGCATAGTTCTTAACTCTTCTACCTTTGATCCTAAGGCCTTGTTTAAAAGCTCCAAGCAATTTAGCTTAAGTTCATTTGATACATTTTTTGATAAAAATGGAACAATTTTATTAAATTTCTTAATTTTTTCCTCCCCATCGCTATGCTCAACTTCGTATAATCTTATATAAAACTCTAAATCCAAGTTGTTTTGGTCTAAGATTTTTAATTTTAAATCTTTTTTTTGCAAAAAATTCATTTCCATAAGATTTCTCTGTGAATTCTGAAATAGACTTCTTAAAGAATTAAGTTGAACAAGATTCATATTATTTTTCGATTTAAATAATTTATCCAAAGAATTAAAAAATAAATGATATTTATTTTTACCCAAAGGATTTCTTGTTAGTTTTAGAACATCATTGTAAACACTTATTTTCGAATCAAAATCTTTCTTTGAATCGGCAAGCTTTATTTTCTTTATAATAATGTTCTCAAATTTTGTTTCATTCAAAGATTGTATCCAATGTCCAATAATCTTTTTTTGTGAC
>DAOVNS010000066.1 GCA_030630075.1 bacterium
ATATATGGATTTTTATTCTTTGTTCCCCATACAAGATGATAATATATTGCGGAATGTACTTGTCCTGAACCCAACCGCAGAAGTTTTGATAAAAACATGATTCCCTAAATGATATTTAATATTAATTTATTTTTTCAAGCTATCATGTGATAAAGCAAAAGTAAAAAAGTTTATATTTACATATAAATTAAGCTTCCGTAAGGATGCGGCACCTAGTATTTAGCCCAATGCGTAAGCTTTGGGTGTTTTTGAGCGCCTTCGGCGCATCTTTCTATTTTAAAAAAACCTTCCCAAATTCAACGCATTAAAAAAGGCCAGCGTTTCCGCTGGCCAATATTTATTTCTTCGCTTAAAGCAAAGTCGTAAATTTATCGGGATTAGAAAGCAACGCCGACTTTGCCCCAGATACCCCAATTTTCGATTTGTTCGCCGCTGTCGCTTGCGAATTCATAATGTGCTGCAAGGCCGAGCATTAATGGATATTCCCATTCTTTGAAAATGTATCCAACGCCACCATAGATTTTGTGTGTTAAATATGATGGGGTTTCTGCTGCAGCAACGTCGATGTTTGCTTTTGCAATAGTGAAGTCTTGTGCTGTGTTTAAAAGATCCGCTGATGTCATATCAGCGGCAATATTTGCTACAGCATATTTGACATCATCCCATGTACCTTTGAAGTCAACATCTTCGCATTCTTTCCAGAACAAGTTGTATCCAAGATCCACAGACCATCCACCATTATTATATGCTAATCCAAGAATTGCATCTAATTGGCTGCCAGGTGTTACGTCAACATTTCTTGTTAAAATGTTTGCTGCTGGGATTAATTGTTGTGCGTTAAGAGCTTTAGCTCTTTCACCAACTAAGTAATATTGGCCCCAAGGGATAAGTGCGCCGTTTGCATCTTTAAGTCCAAGAGTTCTATCTTCCGATGATTCAAATAAATATCTGTAGTTTAATGCGATTGCAAGTTTGATATTTTGGTCACCACTATTCCATAGTTTTGCACCAAAATCTAAACCAGCACCAAATGCCCAATGGTTAGCATTTCCAACGATTGATTCGAATACATCATTTCCGTCAGGATCTGATCCTGTTGGAATTGTGAATCCAAGATTGATTGACATGTGGTAGTTGGCTTTGTCTAAGAATTTATAACCAAGTGCGATATCGATATCTGCTACACTTGTTTCGCTGTTCGAACCACCAAATTTAGCTTTTGTTAATGCTGCTTGTGCGTTTTGGGTTCCTGCTGCAATAGGAGCAAGTGTTCCGTTGAAGAAATTTCTTAAGTTTATTGCTGTTGTACGGACTGTTTCATCTGATCCTGTTCCAACGCCAAATTCTGTATCATTATCAACATTTACTATTGGAAGAGCAACTTTTAAGTAAAGACCCTTTAAGATTTTTTCTAAATCTTGATAGTAATCAATTCTTACACCCCATGCACTTTGTTCCGGTGATAGCTTTACATTGGAGTGGAAATTATTTGCTTCTACACCTGAGTTTGCAAAGTCATGAATAAGGTGGTTACTGTTTACATTTCTTTGTGTGAGGTTTGTTCTGCTGAAACCACCGATTTCGAAGCTGTTTTTACCAGCTACACCAAAGTATTTACCTAGATCATCATCACTGCTTGAATCTTGGTAAAAAACTGTTGCTTGGAAATTGGCACCGAAACGGTCACCTTTTTCTAATTGAAGAAGTTCATTCCATGTTGTATATTCCATTGCCAAGTTTACGCCATGCGATCTTGGAATTAAGGTTGTTTTGTTAGTTGCTGCTTGAATGCTGCTTGTGCAGATTGCGAGTAGAAGCAAACCTTTTAGAAGTTTGTTCATACTTTTCTCCTAAGTTATAAAAAAATACTTATTACCAACACATCTCCATAAAATTTAAGTTAAACAATTTTTGTTCCACAACTTTTGTTTCAAGAACTGTTATAAAAAAATTTAACTTAAAAAAAATATGTAAAAAAACTAGGTGCAATTTTGTGTAAGACAAGGATGAAAAACATGCCTACTGTTTTTAATTCGATTGAAATTATAGACGGATTGAACTTCCTCCTTTCCTACCTTTAATTACTACCTTTTGATACCGACCTACCTGTTTGTGTTAGAATTTTTTTATGCATCATGCATTTATTGGAAAACCGCTCTGGAAGCCGCTAGCGAGTTGAGTTGTTCATTACTGATACTAATGGTAACTGTTCTGGACGTAGATATCAAGAGTTTTTTAATTTTTATTTTTTGGGGGATTTTATCGTTGATTAGACTGGTAGGAAGATTTATGTTTTTTATCTTTAAGTTTTTATTTTTGAAATCGTAATTTTTGTGTAAGTTGTTTTTTTGAGATTTAGAAGTTAATTAAAATATTAAGTTGTAATTTGTGAAATTAATTTATCAATTTCTTTTTTGAAATCAGGTAGACTTTTAAAAACATCTTGAAAATAATTTTGGTCGTATGCATAAAGCATTAGGCTTCTTTTTTTTAGAAATTCAAACCAGACAAGAGGATTCTCGATTAAGCCTTGTTTTGCTGCTTCTCTAAAAACATCTCGCGGGTTATTTGCATCAACGCCCTTAAAAGATAATACTTTTTTTAGAGTTTTCCATGTTAATTCATATGTAAATTCAAATCGTTGAATTGCGCCATCTCTTTCTAGTTCAGAAGAAACTTCTTCAAGCCCTTTTTTGAATGACTCATATGCTTTAAGAAGTGGGTAGATATTGATTGTTTCAAGAATTATAAATTCATTATTTTCCATTTATTGCCTCATCTTGTATTTTTAATTAAAGTTTATTTTCAATATAAATAAGTTTTCATTAAGAAACCCATTTTTGCAAGAAATTAATAAAAAGGAAAAATAGTATGGAAATACTTCTTTTAATAATTTTTATTCAAATTTTCATTGAATCTTTTCCCGTCAGCAGTTCTGGACATGTTGAGTTAGTTGAAAAAATAATGCGCGGAGCGAGTTCTCTTTCAGCGTTGCCTGATTTTTTTGATCACTTTTTGCATGGACCAACAATTTTAATTTTAATAATTCTGTTTCGTAAGGATTGGTTTTATCCATTTAAAAAATTACTCGGCGGGCTTTTTGATGACAAGAATTTAAAAAAAGATAGTTATCAAAATCTACTAAAAATATTCTTAAAACTGTGTGGATATCTTTTTGTTACAACATCAATTGCTGTTGTTGGCTGGTTGTTTGTAAAAACTAAGTTCCAGGAGATGAGTTGGTTTACAAATGATATAACTTTGTTGATTGGTTTTTCTGTAACAATGATTTTATTGTTTTTGTTGTTGATTAAAAACAAGAATTTTAAAGAATCAGAAACCTCCATAACCTCCATAAACGTAAACCAGTTGAATTTAAAAAAAGTTTTAATAATTGGTTTTGTTCAGGCGTTGGCGCTTTTGCCCGGAATTTCTCGCTTCGCAATAGTTTATGCAACAAGTCGGTTGTTAAATATTTCTGCACGCAGGGCGTTTCAGTTTACATTTCTAATTCAGTTTCCATTAATTGTTCCCGCTTTTTTTCTTGGTTTTATAAAACTTATAAAATCTCCCGACTTAGAAAAATATTTTAATTTACCAGTGTTTTTTACAATTCTAGTTTCAACAATTTTGGCATACGTTGGTTTGTTTTTGATGCAAAAACTTTCACAAAAAAATAAAGTTGGTCTGTTTGCTTTTTATATGTTTATTCCAATTGGTGTTTTGTTGTGGTTTGTTTTTTGTTGATATTAATGCTTTTTGCATAATATTAATGATGAAAGATAGAGTTTTTAAAACCTCGC
>DAOVNS010000062.1 GCA_030630075.1 bacterium
AACCGGTGCATATCAAATGTCAAGAGAACTTTCCATTTCCGATTATCAGAGAAACATATTTGTTTTTTTCATTTAACAATTTCTTATTTGCAGGTAAGCTTGAAATTTAAAACAATCTAACATTATCAATCGATGTTTAGTGGAGGTAGTGTAACTATTTTCCCCCTCGGATTGTAAAGAAATTAATTTTTTTTTTGAAAAAAACTTTAAAAACCAAAAAAAACAAGAGATTTATATGAAAAAAAATATTCCGTTTTTCTCTCTAGATCGCCAATACAAAAAAAACGAAAAAATATTTTCTAACGCAATTAAAAATGTATTAGAAACCCAAAGTTTTGTTGGCGGAAAATACGTTCAAGAATTCGAGAAAAACTTTAGTACATACACCAAATCAAAACATGCAATATCTTGCAACTCCGGAACAGATGCTATTTGGATTGCTCTAAAAGCTTTGAACTTACAAAAAGATTCAATTGTTTTAACAACACCATTTTCTTTTATCGCATCAAGCAGCGAAATTGTCGCACACGGTGCGCATCCTGTATTTATTGATATTGACAGAAAAACTTTTAATATTGATCCAAAAAAAATCACCGAATGGATTGAAAGCGAAACTGAACTAAAACAAAACGTTTTAATTCACAAAAAAACAGGTTATCCCGTTGTTGGAATATTATTCGTAGATATCTTTGGCCAATGCGCAGATCATAAACAAATAAAATCCATTTCCGATAAATATAATTTGTGGACAGTCGAAGATGCGTGCCAAGCAGTTGGAGCACAAACTACCGACTCTCAAGTTGCAGGAACACTTGCAGATATTTCTTGCTTCTCTTTTTATCCAACAAAAAATCTCGGAGCATTTGGTGATGGTGGATGCAGTACAACAAATAATGAATACTTAGCAGAAAAAATGATTCAAATCCGTAATCACGGAAGAAAAAGTCATTATAATTATGTGCAACATGGAATCAACAGCAGACTTGATGGAATTCAAGCCGCAATATTAAATACCAAATTAAGACTTCTTGATGAATTTAATGAATCAAGAAACAATATTGCAAAAATTTATAACGAAAAACTTAAAAATATAAGTTTTATAAATCTTCCTAAAGCTATTGATGGCAAACATGTTTACCATCAATATTGCATTCAAGTAAAAGATAAAAATTTGCGTGATCAATTTGCAAAAGATCTTGCAAATGTTGGCGTTAGCACAAACGTTTATTATCCAAAAGGATTAAACGAACTAGAATTTTTGAATACAAATGAAAAACTAAAAAACGATTGTCCAATTTCACAAAATTTAACAGAAACAATACTTGCTCTTCCAATTTGGCCAGAACTCGAAAATAATGAAGTTGAATACATGTGCGAAAAAATAATAGAAGTTTGCGATGGTTATAAACTTACTTACCAAAAGGAAACACCGTGCGAAAAAAGGGATATTTAATTTCTGTTGAAGGAATCGATGGTTCGGGTAAAAGTTTATTTGCTAAAAACTTGTACAATGCATTAAAAGAAAAACATGATGCAATTCTTACAAAAGAACCCGGCGACACTCCTTTAGGACAAAAATTAAGAAAGATTCTACACGAAGAAAAAAATAACGTTTGCGATTTATCTGAATTTTTACTATTCGCTTCTGACCGTGCACAACATATTAAAGATATAATTATTCCAAACTTAAATTCAGGAAAAATTATAATTTCCGACAGAATGGCTGATTCTTCTCTTGCATACCAAGGTTACGGAAGAAATCTAGATATCGAAATGATAAAAAAAGTAAACAAATGGGCAATGCAAAACATTGAGCCTGATGTTATTTTTTATATTAAAATCGATACAAAAACCGCATTTGAAAGAATTATTAAAAGAAACGAAGCTTTAACTTCTTTTGAAAAAGAAAAAACTGAATTTTGGACAAAAGTTATAAATGGTTTTGAAGATATCTTTAGAAATAAAAAAAATGTTATAACGCTTGATGGAACAAAAACTCCAGAAGAAATTTTACAAGAAGCTCTAGATAAGCTGGAAATATGAAGTTATTTCACAGTTACTTCTTACTTAAATTCAAATTTGATATTCTCACATTGAAAATAGAATTTAAGCACAATAGGACATCGGTATGATCAATAAAAATACAATTGAAGAAATTAAAAACAAACTTGTAAATGTATACGATCCATTAAAAATATATCTTTTTGGATCATACGCCTGGGGAACACCTACAAAAGATAGTGATTTAGATTTTCTAATTATAATTTCAAAGTCAGACGAAAAAAGCTACAAACGATCTATTAAAGGAGAGTTGGCTCTGGCCAATTTTTTAGTATCAAGAGATATCCTTGTATACACAAAGGATGAATTTAATGCACGAGCAAATGATAAAGTTACTCTTTGTTATAAAATAAAAAACGAAGGGATGCCTATTTATGCAAAGGCATAAAGAGTGGGTAATGAAAGGTAAAAGCGATCTCAAGATTTGCAAAAAACTACTAGAATTAAATGATAATTCTATTCTTGATGGGGTTGTTTATCATGCACAACAATGTGCCGAAAAAATGTTTAAAAGCTTTCTCTCTGCCAATCAACATAAAATTGAAAAAACACATAATCTAGTTGTTTTAACAAAACTATGTAATCAATACGATAAAAGCTTTGATTCTTTATTAGAACTTGCAGCAGAATTAACACCTTATAGTTTTAAGTTTAGATATCCAGACGATCTTTTGGTTCCCGAAAGACATGATGCTCAAAATGCGGTCATTTTCGCCGAAAAAATATATAATTTCATTCTCGATAAAAATAAAGAAATAGAAACAGGACAAATGTCTTTAGTTAAATAATAAATATGAACACAATATTAAACAACGTCTTTAAATTTTTTTACCCAAGTTTTTGTCGATCATGCGATACACTGATTCCGCAAGATGACATATTTTGTTTCGACTGCAAAAAAAATATAAAACCAATTGTTTCTATATTTTTGCCAGTCACAAAAAAACATACAATAAAAGTTTTTGCAGCATCTGCATACATTGAACCATTAAAATCTTTAATTTTAAAAAAAGCATTTTCAGAAAAGCTTGCAAGCAAACAATTAGCTCAAATAATTTTAGAAAACATAGAATTTAATAATATTGATTTTGATTATTTAATTCCCGTACCACTTCATTGGACGCGCTATGCAAAACGCGGATACAACCAAGCCCAAGTTATTGCACAAGCATTATCAAAAAAATTAAATAAACCTGTTTTAGATATTTTAAAAAGAACAAAAAGAACGGCTTTTCAGTCTTCACTTCGTGTAGAAAACCGAAAAGAAAACGTAAAAGGCGCGTTTGATATTAAATTATTTTATAAAAAATTTAATCCAAAAATATTAGAAAATAAAAAGATTCTACTTATTGATGACCTTTATACAACCGGTGCAACACTTAAAAATTCATCCAAAATATTATTATCATTAAATCCAAAATCGATTAATTCCGTTGTTGCATGCCGAGTTGTTTAAATCAACGTAAAATTTCGCATTTAACGCCGCCATCCATTTCAATAACGTCGTCTTTTAAATTCAAAACGCTTTTTTGTGCAGAAAACTTAAAATTAGGATACGCATAATTTAAACATTCGCCTGTTGTAGCTTTTTGATTATCAAAATCGTAATTAATATTTTTTCCACTAATTTTAAATGCATCAATTTTTCCTGTCACGTCACCACGAAAAAAAACTTCCTTCTTTTCTCTGTCTAACAAAGATGTTTCTGATTTAAATTTTGCAGTAAGTCGCTCTTCTTTACTAAGCCAACAAGAAACATCACCGCATTCTATTTTATTTGATTTTCTAAAAATTCGCCCTTGTTTCGAATTCAAAAGCAGTGATTCTCTTTTATTTTTCAAGATTTCTTTAATGCTAAAATTTTGAACAATCATATCGGGTTTAATAACATTCGATTCATTTTGTTCAACGTTTTGATTATTAACGTTTTGATTATTAATTAATGTAATTTTTGATAAATGCTTATCTTTAAATAAAACAAAACACAAAATAATTAAAACTATTGCGATAAATATACCCCAAAGCAGACGCTTTGGGGTATATTTAAATTTATTAATCCAACGAATCATTGATTAATTCTTGGGCAAATGGATGTTTTTTTTGCACATATAAAATTAAATCTAACAAAATTCTAAACGGACTATCTCCACCCGATCGCGGAACAATAAGATCAGCTTTATCTTGAAAATAAAAGGGAGTATTGCTTGGACAAACAAATAAACCAACATTTGGTTTTATTTCAAAATCCAAAAAATCATCTCCAAAATGCATTGTTTCATTTTGCGATACATTTATTTTTTCTTGTAGTTCTTTTACTTTTTCAATTTTACTGCCACAAAAACCGGTAAAACACATATCTTCAGGAACACCCAATTGCTTTGCTCGAATGTCTGTAACAACATCTTTTCGCCCACTTAAAAAGGCAATATCTAAAATATTATTTTTTAAAGTTCTATTAATTATAAAACCGTCCTGAACAGAAAAAACTTTTGATATTGAATCAGGAGAAAGATAAAGTTGAGAATCTGTTAATACACCATCAATATCGCAAATTATAAGTTTTATTTTTTTTAATTTTTGTACCAAGACATCATTTTTTAAACACTGCTTAAACCAACTTTTATCAACTTCAGCTTGATTATGCATTTTGTCCCTTTTGAATAAAAAAAATGCTTTTAAAAAACCCCAAAGCTTACGCATTGGGCTACCACCAGCC
>DAOVNS010000030.1 GCA_030630075.1 bacterium
AAATGCTTTGTGCTGTTTCTGGTCTTAAAAATGCAGTAGAAGATTTATCTGCAACTGCACCCAATTGAGTTTCGAACATTAATTTGAATTGTCTTACATCTGTCCAGCTTTTAATGCCGCAAGAAGGACAAGCTTTGTCTAAATTAATATCTGGATCATCTGCACGAAATCTTTTTTTACAGTTTTGGCAATCAACCATAGGATCTGCAAAACCATCAACGTGTCCAGAAGCTTTCCATTCTGCGTATGGTCCTAAAATTGAACCATCAATTACTAGAATTTCTTCTGGTTGAGAATTTAAATCTTTAAGCCACTGGTTTTTTATGTTGATTTTTAGCTGAGACCCCAAAGGCCCGAAATCATAAACACCGTTTAAACCTGAATAAATTTCTGCGGTTTGATATACAAAACCACGTCTTTTACATAATGATACGATTTTTTCAAGTGTTACAGCGTTATTTTCAGCTGACATTTTAAATCCTTTTGATTGATTATTGTTAAAATGTTTTCCTTTGCCAAGATAAAATAAACTATAACTTTATAGGCTATAAATGGCAAGATTAAATGGGTCTTGATTTAAAAAACGTCTATTTTAAATCAAGATCCATTTGATCTTTTGAATTCAGCTCAAATGTAATGTGACTGATTTGTTATTTTCAGGGTTTGTTAGTTTTAAATCAAAGCTATCTATCTTTGTTTGATTTTTGGGAATAAATACAACCGTATTTAATGATTGATTTGGTTTGATATGTACAATTTTAGTTTCATCTAAACATCTGGTGTTGAAATCTGACGTTATTTTGTTATTTACACCTTGAGAGTTTAATCCTTCAAAGGCTCCCAGTAGAGGTCCTGCAATTATGAAATATTTTAATCCTTTGGTAATTGGATTGCGATGTAATTTTTTTGTTACATCTTGAATGGAAACCAGGGGCAAATCTATATTGTTACTGTTTAAAACGTAATTTTCAGTAGAGTTATTTCTTATGGATATTTGGATTGGTTGGTAGCCTGCTTTTATAACTCTTCTATCAAAAAACATTTTACATTCTTCTTCGGTTAATGGTTTTTGCACTGCTTGAATATTGTTTTGGACTTCAATTTTTTGATTTAGGCCGATTGGGGTAAGAGGTTTTGGATTGTATTTTGCGCATCCACAAATTAATAAAACTATTGACATTGAAATTGGCAGGTATAATTTTTTGGTAAATATTGTCATGTTGATTTCCTTATTTTTATAAAAATTTGGTTGATAATTTTGGAACATGTGAAATAATATACTTTAGTCGTGTTGATTATGACACATTGAGTTTTAAATACAATATACTTTAACCTTGTAGAGAAAGATTTAGATATGTTAAATGTCCCATTTGAATTTAGGTTAAAAAAAATATTTTTTTTTGTTTTGTTTTTTGTTTATTCCGCCTCGACTGTTCATTGTAAACTTCAAGATGATATTGATCGGGGAATAAGTAGGTTTTTGGGGGGTGGTTTGTTAAGTTTGGGCTTGGGTTTCGTTGATGATCATCTTGCTAAGCGTATCCGCGAGAACGCTCTCGAAAAGAATAGTAATCTAAAAAAGAACAATGATGAAAACAAAGTTTATTTAAAGGATGTTATTGGCCAAGATGAGGCTGTAGCGGAAGTTCGAGATATATTAGATTTTTTGAGCGGTTCAGAAAAGTTTAAATCTTTGGGGGCTTCTATGCCTAAAGGGATTTTACTAGAAGGTCCTCCCGGTACAGGTAAAACATTAATTGCAAAAGCTTTAGCAAATGAATCAGGATTTAATTTTTTCTATAAATCGGCATCTTCTTTTGTAGAGTTGTATGTGGGAATGGGTGCAAAAAATGTTAGAGATCTTTTTAATGAAGCAAGAAAGAATAAACCTGCAATTATTTTTATTGATGAAATAGATGCGATTGCTGGAATTAATAGGGGTTTTGGCGGGGATAGTGAATATAGACAAACATTGAATGAACTTTTAGCACAGCTTGATGGTTTTGAAAGCGATGGATCGGTATTTGTTTTAGCTGCAACAAATAATGCAAGTATTTTAGATGATGCGGTCAAAAGACCTGGCCGATTTACACGAATTGTAAAAGTTGATCTACCTGATGAAAAAGGAAGGCAAGATCTTTTGCAATATTACATCAATAAATTGCCAAAGTCAGAATGCGATTCCGATATAATTAATGAGTTGGCTTGGGAAACAGAAGGTAGCTCTGGTGCCGACTTGCAAAATTTAGTAAATGAAGCAGCTATTTATGCAGCAAAACAGAATTCAGAAAATATTGCGGCCGAACATTTAAATTTTGCATTAGAAAAGATTGCAAAAAGAAATGTTATTTATTAGTTCTGAGGCAGATATAATTTTAAAAATTGAATTAGAAATAGGCGTTTTTAAAAACGCCTATTTCTGTTAAAATTAACTTATGAACGAAATATTTTTTATTTTTCACACATTCATTATCGTACTTTTTACCCTATTCGCCCTGTTTTTAGGCAAAGAAGCATTAATTGCAACAATTTGTTTGCAGGGCGTTTTGGCCAATCTTTTTGTGTTAAAACAGATGACACTTTTTGGCCTCGATGTTACATGTAGTGATGTTTTTGCCGTTGGAGGCATTTTGGGCCTCAATTTATTGCAAGAATATTATGGAAAAGAAGTAACCAAAAAAGCAATTTGGATCAGTCTTTTTGTAATGCTTTTTTATCTTGTAATGTCGCAATTTCAACTTTTTTATATTCCGAATTCTTACGACACCGTTTCTGCAATGTTTTCTGGAATTTTAAACATGATGCCAAGATTAACTCTTGCATCAATTTTTGTTTATTTTTTAGTCCAAAGATTTGATTGTTGGTTTTATGGTTTTTTGAAAAATATGTTTTCTGGAAATCAACTTATTTTAAGAAATGTTTTTTCTATTTTATCTACGCAATTTCTAGATACAGTTTTATTTAGTTTTATTGGGCTTTATGGAATAGTTGAGTCAGTTTTGAGCGTTATATTCTTAAGCTATCTAATTAAAGTTATTGTTATTTTTCTTTCGGTTCCTTTTGTTGGTCTTACAAAAAAGTTTGTACGAAAATAATTTTAATTATTTTTTATAATTCAAAGGTCTTTTGTGTTAAAAAAATATTTTGCTTGTTTTCTTTTTGGTTTTGCATTGATAAATTTTAATCATGTATCAGGTGTTTATGATGATAATGAAGGGAAAACACTTTTGCACATGGCTTTAATCCGGTGTTATGCATATGAAAAACTAAAAATGCTTTTTGATGCCGGTGAACATAAAAATATAAACGTTATCGATGATGAAGGAAAAGCTCCGCTACATTTGGCATTGATTATGAGTTGTTCTATTAAAATTATAAAAATGCTCTTAGATGTCGGTGCGGATAAAAGTCTGAATGTTGTGGATAGTGAAGGAAGAATTCCTGCTGATTATGCTTCAGGTGAAATAAAAGCAATAATTATGCGTATAATGCAATTTAATAGATTGAGAGAATTTTTTGGGGAATCTATTTCGGATGAATGTCCAATTTGCTGCGATAATTTAAACAAAAATATTCTTATTACGACATGTTGCCGTCATGCGTTTTGTCGAGATTGTTTGAATCAATGGAGAGTCAGAAATAATACATGTCCTTGTTGCAGAGCATATATTTCCGCTGATGAAAATGATCCTCAAGCTCCTATGGATGTAGAGCTTTACGAATAATAAAGTTAAAACTATTTGATTGTTGGTTTAACAAAAAAGTTAGTAAGAAAATAAATCAGCCCAGAGTTTTCTTCTGGGCCAATTTATTTAAATTAGATTTTTTTAATTATAAATAATGTTGAAGTTCCCAGTTTGTTACAAAAGTATTATATTCAAAAACTTCTTTTTCTTTTTGTATAACATATTCGTTTAAAAGTTCTTCACCAAGAACATTTTTCATAAATTCACTTTGTTTCATTTGCTTAAGAGCTTTTCCTAGTGAATGAGGAAGTGCTGTAATATCTTTTGCTTTTATTTTATCATCGCTAAGTGCAAAAAGATTATCAAAAACATGCGAAGTGACTTTTTCTTGATTAATAACTCCTGCAAGTCCTGATTTTAAAATTACAGCAAAAGAAAGATATGGATTACACATTGGATCTGGAGAGCGCATCTCGGCTCGTGTTGTATTAGAATTATTTTGATTGTTTTCTGGAACTCTTATAAGAACACTTCTGCTTTTTGGACCCCAACAAATAAAAATTGGAGCTTCGTATCCTTTAACCAATCTTTTATAAGAATTAATTGAAGGATTTAGTATTGCGGTAAACGCATGTACATGTTTTAGGTTGCCTGCAATAAAGTGTCTTGCAAGATCAGAAAAGAAAAATTCTTTTTCGGAATCAAAGAATGCATTTTTATTTGTTTGGGTATCAAATAAACTATAGTTGATATGCATTCCACTTCCGTTTTCTCCAAAAAGTGGTTTTGGCATAAATGTTACATTTAAACCGTGTTTATTTGCAATCTGTTTGATTGCTTTTTTTGTAATAATTATGCGATCTGCGGTTTCGAGTGATTTTCCATATTTAATTGTTATTTCGTGCTGACTTGATGCAACTTCGTGATGAAACTTTTCTGGTTTGATATCTAATTCTTCTAAGGTTTTGATGATTTCTTGTTTTACCTGATATGTTGGATCTTCTTCTGCTTCTTCGCAGTATCCTTTTTCGTCCAAAAGTTTAATGTATTCTGGTTTTGTTAAATGTTTTTTTAATGGTTGTTTACGTTTTTTATAAATATAAAATTCTAACTCTGGTGATGTATTAAAAGAGTATCCCAATTCGGTGGCTTCTTTTTCTGCTTTTTTTAATAAATTTCTTGTGCAATTTGGATGAGGTGTTCCATCAGAAAAACAAACATCACAAATAACTACGGCTGTTTTGTTGTCATTATTTGTCCATGGTAAGATTTTAAATGTTTGTAAGTCAGGTTTTAAAAGTAGATCACTTTTTGTAATGGATGAATATCCAGGAATAGAAGATCCATCAAAACTCGCACCATCTTTTAGCGTTGATTTTGTAATTTGAGATGAGATTGTACAAAGTTTTGGATTGCCAAAAATATCTGTGAATAAAAGTTGCAGAAAATGAATATTGTTTTTTTTGATTTTGTCGACGACGTTTTTGATACATGTGTCTGGAGGGTTGGGATTATCCTTTGCCTTGCCATCGGGTAATGATGAAAGTAATAAAAGTAAAATGACCAATGTTTTTATGTTCTTCATAAAACATCTCCCTTCTTGTTGTGGTTAATAATACATTCTCTTTTTTTTCGATTGGCAGGCGGTTGGAATTACCTTTAAAATAAGCTATTTTATTATAATAACTTGGTTATTATAACTTTGTTATTCATAACCGAACGTGTATCAATTAAATATTATTTTAAAAACACTTGGTTACTCTAGTAGATTTTTTTAAAGTTTTAAAGTTTTTGTAAATTTGAAGATTATTGGTAATAAAATGAACAATTTTAAGTTTGAAGTAATTCATAAATCAAAAAAGTCACGAGCAAGAGTTGGCCGAATCCATACTCCACACGGAGTTATCGATACTCCTAACTTTGTTGCGGTTGGAACAAATGGAACATTAAAAGCTGTTGATAACAACATAATTGATGATCTTGGATTGCAATTAATGTTTTGCAATACCTACCATCTTTTGCTGCAACCAGGTGTTGATACTATTAAAAATGCTGGTGGAATTCATAAGTTTATTAATAGAACACATCCTATTATTACCGATTCTGGTGGATTTCAGGTTTTTAGTCTCAAGTATGGTGGAGTGCACCAAGAATTAAAAAGTAAGGGTACTAAAAAATACGAAGGTGGTGTCCTTAAAATTAACGAAGATGGAGTTTTGTTCCGATCTTATCGCGATGGGGCAAAAATTTTGCTTACGCCAGAAACTTCTATTCAGGCGCAAAAAGATATTGGTGCAGATATTATTGTAAGTTTTGATGAACTTCCTCCATATCACTTTTGTCCTAAAAAATTACAACAATCTTTGGATAGAACTCATCGCTGGGAAAAGCGTTCTTTGGATGTTCACTTACAAAATAAAAATGGACAAGCGCTTTACGCGGTAATTCATGGTGGAATTGATAAAGAAATGCGCAAGAAAAGTTGTGATTATTTATCATCATTACCTTTTGAGGGCTATGCAATTGGTGGAAGTGTTGGAAAAGATCGCACCGAAATGATGCAAATGCTTGATTTTTTAATGCCACATTTACCTGAAGATAAACCAAATCATTTGCTAGGAATCGGCGATTTGGAATCAATAAAAGGTATTGTTCCTCTTGGAGTTGATACATTTGATAGTTCTCATCCAACTCGTTGTGCGCGTCATGGCCTTTTATTTACTAAAAAAGAAGGTCTTTTAAGAATACTTAAAAGCGGAAATTCGCAAGTTTATAGGCCAATCGAAGACGATTGCACTTGTCCTGTATGTCAAAAATACAGTTTATCTTACATTTATCATCTTTTTAAAGCTAAAGAATTAACTGGATATACATTAGCAACTATTCACAACGTTCATTTTATGATCGAATTAATGAAAAAATATCGAAATTTGATACTTTCTGATGAAATTTAAAAAACATTGTTTTTGAGCCCAAAAGAGCTCTTTTTATTAATAAAACATGATTTTCTGTATATTTTATTGTCGTAGCATCTTGCCGTTTGTTTCTATTAGTAATTCGGGTTAATATTTAACTATAAATGTTAATTTGTTTTTAGTTTATAAAAAGCTAAATAAATGAGAGGTTATAAAATGAAAGTATCAAAAGTATCAAATAAAATATTATTAAGTTTATTAGCAATTGGATTAGTTGTTTCAACAAATTCTTATTCAATGAAAAGAAGTGCTGATGATTCAAGACAAGAAGATAGAACATGTCTTATTTGTCAGGAAGAAATTGGTGATTCAGAAGATTATGCCAAGTCTTTAAATTGTACCTGCAGAAATATATTTCATCCCGAATGTTTGGCTAATTGGTTTGGCGATGAACTTGTTTATGAAGAAGAGGCTATTGTTGATGGTGAAGCTGTAAGGATAGCAACAAGAGCAGAAGAAAAAGATGCATATTTTCAAAAGGGTTGTCCTGTTTGTAAAGTTCCTGGAAGTTTAGCTGGAATTCAAATTTTTAAGGCAACTAAGCGAAGTCGACATGATGAAGTTCCTGTGGCAGCAGTCGCAGCAGCAGGTGCGCCAGAAGATTATGAATTTGAAATGGCTCTTAGATTGAGTGTAGAGCAACAACGTTTAGATGAAGAGCAAAGACGAGAACGAGATGAGGAAGAATTGTTTCAGGCTATTGCAATGAGTTTAGAAGGTGGTCGCGTTGAAGTTGTACCAGCGCTAGCAGCAGCCGCTGCTGCTGCCGAAGAACCCGCTCCACAACCTTCTTGGTTCAGTAGATTTTGGCCCTTTAGAAGATAAAAAATAAATTATTAATTTTAAAAACCGATTAATTGGCATTCCGCTTTTGGCAGGATGCCATATTTTTTTTGTACAAGCTTTTGCATCTGTTTTGCTAAATTAAAAACGTCATTACTCGTTGCGCCGGCCAACGTTTCGATCATATTGGCATGTTTTGATGAAACAATTGCATTTCCAACTCTAAGTTCGCCTTTTATTCCAAGTTTATCTAAGTAATAACCAATTGCGGTTATTTTTTTGCCGTTGATTTTAAAATCAATTTCATCTTCTGAAAAATTTCTGAAAAAACTTCCGCATGTATTTGAGTTAGGATATCTGCGTTTTCTGTGCCTAATTGTTTCGTCTCTTCTGCCTTTTGAATAAGCAGCGGCAATATCATCAACTTTTTTTAATTTAAAAGTTGTGCTTATCAAAAAATCTTCTTTCTTTTGTAAAGTAGATTTATCGTAACCAAACTTAAACCAATCTTTGCAAACTTCGCAAATTTCGCCAGTTTGTTTATTAATAATTTTTGCTGATTCTATAAAATCACTTAAAAAATAATCTAAATAATGAATATTGATATAAGTTGAGCCGCCAACGGTTCCGGGAATACAGCTAAATTCTTCTAAACCAACTAAATTATTATCTAAGCAAAAATCAATTAAATCTTGAATTTTAACTCCTGCATGGGCGGTAATTACTTCATTATTTAAGATTTCTATTTTTTTTAGTTTGGGCCTGATTGTTAAACCATCAAAACCATGGTCGCTGATTAAAATATTTGCACCTTCGCCCAAAACAAATATTTCTAAATTGTTAGAATTGGCAAATTCTATTGCTTGTTGGAATTCAATTTCATTTTCTGGTTCACAGTAAAATTTTGAACATCCACCTGTTTTGAACCAATTTTTATCTTTTAACGTAATATTTTGATCAATTTTCATATTTTCACACCTTTTTAAGGGTTTTATTATATCAAGTTTGAGTAAAAATTAAAGACACCGCATTTGCTGTTGTAAAATATTAATTTAATCCAAAAACGAATTAATTGACAATTTGAAAACATTATTGGTAGCGTAAGGGTGGAAAATAAATATTGGGGAAGGGTTTATCATGAAAAAGTTTTTAGTGTTGTTTTTTTGCGGAAGTGTGTTTTTAGTTCAAGCCAAAAATGTTCCATTTAATAATAAAAAATCTTCATATATAAATAATTTAAATTGGGTAGAAATATCAAAAGAGAGGTATACTCCCCAAGTTATGATGGATTTTTCAAAACCGTTATATTTTGAGAAAAAAGTTGATCAAAATACAATGGCCTTGGAGTTTGCATTTCCTGGGATGAACTTAAAAGAGTTTGAGAAGCATAATCTTGTTCAAAATTTAAGAGCGATTTCTCAAATAAAAAAAGTGGAACTTATTGAAAAAAAAGCTCCTAGTCCTCGAGTTGTTTTAACTATTACTTTTAATAGTAACGATGTTTTGGTTCGTTGGTACAAAATGGAAGATCCAAACAGATTAGTTTTGGATCTTTTTTCTAAACGTTCTTTGGCGAAATGTAAAAAAAATGGTTCCATGGTTTTGTATGCACAAAATGATTTTATTAGACCTGATGCGCAGGGAGTAAAAAAAAAATCCTCGGCTGAAGGTTTAATAAAAATAAATGATAATTTATTATCTCGTAATGTATTACCTCGAAATAAAATTAAAAACTTTTCTATAGTTGTGGATGCGGGGCATGGAAAGGATGATACGGGTGCGAATGGTTTTTTTGCATTAAAAGAAAAAGATGTATCTCTTGATATTGCCCAAAGAGTTGGAAGCTTATTGAAAAAAAAAGGATTTAAAACATCTTTGACAAGAAATAGTGATACAAATCTAACTTTACTTGAGCGTTCCGAATTGGCAGGACAATTAAAAGCTGATTTATTTGTTTCAATTCACGCAAATGCGGTAAAATGTGTAGAAAATATTTCTGGAATAGAAACTTATTTTTTAAATCCAGAAACATTATTAACACCCAAAAGGCAGGGCGGATATCTGTTTGCAACCAAAAATGATATGCAGCTTGCAGCAATTGCAGATGATATTTTAAAAAAGAATGCAAATTTATCTAAAAGTTTAGCGGGATCTATTCAAAAAAATATCGTTAGTTTTTTACAAGATCATAAGATTTCACCTGTTGATAGGGGGGCAAAAGCTGCAAGGTTTAGAATTTTATTAAGAAGCGAGATTCCTGTTGCATTAATTGAAGTTGGATTTTTAACAAATAAAAAAGAAGCAAGACGTTTGGGGAATTCTGCATATCGAAATATGCTTGCGCAGGGCATTGTTCAGGGAATAGAAGAATATGTTTGCTCTAACAAGTAGCATTAAATATGATAAAAAATAATTAAATTTAAAAAAGGAGAGAATTATGGAAGCAGCTATTGGTGCAATTCTTCCAATTGGTGGAATGTTAGGTGGTGCCAAAAAATTAAGCGAAATGAAAGCGATGGGGCAGTATTTAGGAAGTTTTTTCTATTATTTTATTATTTTTCTGCTTGCTGTTTCTGTAATAATGTTTGTTTTGGGTTTTATTCGGTTAATTAAATTTTTATATAGACGAAAATTAAAAAAAGCTTTAATTTTGCTGCATCGTCTTGATACCGAATTATTTTTGTTAAAAAATATATCTAAAATAAAAGATGACAAAAAATTAGATATAGATCTTTCTAGTAAAGAATCTGTTTCTTTGCTTAAAAAGATGATTGATACAAGGTTTTTTGTAAATGCTTTGGGTCTTCACAATAGCAAAAGAATGATTGATGGTCTTGAGATGATTAAAGAAAAAAGTATTGATGTTAATATTCAAATTGCGTTTGTTGATAATTGGGTAAAACTTGTTGAATCGATGTTGTGCTAAAAAAGTTGGAATTTTAGGTTTTGGAATTGTTGGAAAATCTTATTTAAAGTTTTTTTCAAATTTTAATATTGATATAGAAATAAATGTTTGGGATAAGCGTAAATTAAATGATTCCGAACTCGATTTGGTGAAAAAAAATAATGCGAAAGTTTTTGATGTCAAAAAAAATAGTATTCAAGAATTCTGCAATCAACAGGATTACGTTGCAGTAAGTCCCGGTTTTAATATTTCTGATATTGAATGCAGCAAAGATAAGTTTATTTGTGAATTAGATTTATTTTCTGAATATTTTAAACATGCATGTTTGCAACATAAATCTATTGCAATAACTGGAACATTAGGCAAAACAACAATTACAAATCTACTCAATCAAATCTTAAATAAAGTTTTTGATAAACCATCTTGTATTGGCGGAAACATTGGTTTTCCGATGTTAGATTTAATTGAAAAACAAAAGAATATAGATATCGTGGATATCGTGGATACCGCTGTTTTAGAATTATCGAGTTTTCAGTTGGATCAAAGCAAAAAATTTGCGCCCGATATTGCAATATGGACTAATTTTTATCCAAATCATCTTGATTGGCACAAAGATTCAAAAGAATATTTTGATGCCAAATCTAAAATTTTTGAATATCAAAACAAAAATCAACACTTAATTGTTCCTGCCAGTTTTTTGAAAGAAGATCTTTTTTTAGAAAAATTAAAAAATATAAAATCCCGTGTTCATTTTATATCAGAAGAAAATGAATCTGATTTGAGTTTTGTTCCCGACATTACATTTAAACAAAATTGGCGATTTATTTTTACTGCATTAGATATTTTAGGTTTAGATTTAGAAAAGTTAAAAAACTATTTTAAAAAAAATAATAGTTTTAGCCTTAAAAATAACTTACAAGATCATCGGTTAGAGCATTTTGCAACAGTAAATAAAGTTGATTTTTATAATGATTCTAAAGCAACTGTAATTCAGGCCACATTGAGTGCTACACAAAAGATAAACCAAAAAAATAAGCCGATTATTTTAATTCTAGGCGGGACATCGAAGGGTGTTGGTCGTAATTCTTTGTTAAAAGATCTTGAAAGATGTGAAAATCTAAAAAAAATATTTTGTTTAAGCAAAAATAAAAATGAATTTTCTGGTATTAAAACTTATTCTTCTCTTCAAGAATTATTAAGTGCTATTATGCAAATTGTACGGCCTGGAGACCAAGTGTTGTTTTCTCCTTCAGGTGCAAGCTTTGATTTGTTTAAAGATTATAAACATCGTGGTGATATTTTTAAAAAGCTTGTTTTGGAATTAGCTAATTAAAGTTACATTTGTACAAAAAGGATTGTGTAATGGCTATGGTCGAAAAAAAATTAAAATATGATTTGCAGTTTTTCTTTTTAATTGTTCTTTGTTTAACCACTCTTGGTTTGATTTTTATTTATTCATCTAGTTCAATTTATGCATTAGAAAAGTTTGGTTCATCCAATTTTTTTCTAAAAAAACAGCTTCTTTTTATTGCACCCGCTTTGGCGGGATTTATTTTTTTTGCAATAATTCCTATTCATATTTTAAAAAGATATGCACCATTTTTATTTATTGGCTCATTATGTTTAACGGCGCTTACACTTTTTCCATTTATTGGAACGAAATTGCATGGTTCAAGTCGGTGGATTTATGGCGCTAGTTTTCAGCCCAGTGAATTATTAAAGTTTTTTTTGATTATTTATATCGGATTTTTCCTTGAAAAAAAACAAAAAAGGATCCGTTCTTTTTGGCATGGTTATTTACCTTTTTTATTAATTTTAGGTGCAACTTTCTTTATTTTGTTAAAACAGCCTGATTTTGGTTCGGTTGTAACTATTTTTGTAACGGCATTTATTTTATTGTTTGTTGCAGAATTTAAATTGTGGTATTTGTTTATAACAATGTTAGCTGCTTTGCCTGCAGCTGTTTTTTTAATTTTTTCTAAATCATATCGTTTGAACAGGATTTTAATATTTTTAAATCCGTGGCAAGATCCGCAAGGAAGAGGTTTTCAGATTATTCAATCTTTAATTGCAATTGGTTCGGGAAGTTTATGGGGTGTTGGAGTTTCGAATTCAAGGCAAAAGTTTTTTTATTTACCAATGCAGCACACTGATTTTATCTTTTCGATAGTTGCAGAAGAGACAGGTTTTATCGGTTCTTGTTTGGTAATTCTTCTATATTTCTTATTTTGTTATTTTGGACTTAAAATTGCGCTGCAATTAGAAAATCTTTTTGCATTTTTCACAACGTTGGGCTTTGTTGTAATGATTAGTCTGCAAGCCGTTATAAATTTAATGGTTACATCGGGCCTTTTACCAACAAAAGGTCTTGGTTTGCCATTTATAAGTTACGGTGGAACTTCTTTGGTTTGTTTTTTCTGCATGATTGGTTTAATTGCAAACTTCTCCCGCCAACAAGGTTTATAATTCAGATAGAATCTTTGTTGTTAACTTGTATGTACTTACTTTTTTACTTGATAACAAAAGCTGCTTTTGATTGACACAATCAATATAATTGCGATAATTAGTATCTTAATAATTGGCTGTTTTTGGGTGGGATGGTTCAGTTTAAAATAAGTTTTATAAAATAAATTTTAATTTTTCTTTGGGATTTTTATTGTGATTAATAAATTAAAACAAGTTTTGTTCAAAAAAATATTTTTGGTGGGTGTTTTTACTTTAAATATCTTTAATTTTAATTTTGTATTTTGTATTCAAGACTCTGATGTGCAGGATAATCCTGAAATATCAGATTTGGTAAAAGATTTTTTTGCATTGCAAGAAAACGGGGGCCTGGAAAATCTTGATTTGAAAAATCTTGATACTTTAAAAGATGACCAATCTGATGATGAAGTCGAAGAAGATGAAGACGATTTTTTCTTGAAATTTGATATGTTTTTAAATCAACCTGCAAAGATGGCAGAAAAGTTACCTGCAGAGCATAAAGAGCAAGTTCTTAATTGTTGGCAAAATGGACAACAAATTTTTGCATCATTACAGCATCCAACTATTTTTATTTCAAATATTGTTCAAGATTTAAATATAAAATTAGAAGAAAATGTTTTAAGAGGTGGTGAAAATCAGTATGTAAGTTCTTTGCAGGCTGTTTTATCTAAAATTAAAGCGTTTCTTGATAATCAAAACTTACAGTTTGCCTTGCAATTGGGAATGTTTGGTGATTTAGCAAAAAAAGATCTAAATCCAATTATTACTCAATTAAGTGAGTGCATACAAAGTTTTGATCAAAATATCGATTCTGATATTGAAGAAAAAAACATCCTGAAAGAGGATTTGCAAGTTATTTTGAAATCTTTAAAGGCTTTAAATGAAAGCAATATGCCTGCGTTGGCTGTTTACAAACAAAAATATATTCAAAACGACTTGAAAGCTGTTGTTGATGAATTAATTTTAACACAAGCGGTTTTAGATAATTTAGCTGAAGAATCTAAAGATATTGATGATCAAGAATTAAAAAAGGCGATTAGCTTTTGGCAAGAAACTTTGGGCGAACTTGAACCATTAAAGGCTCTTGCTGGAGTTAAACAGAAAAGTTATG
>DAOVNS010000027.1 GCA_030630075.1 bacterium
AATATCATTTGATTTTGTAATACCTTTAATAAGTTTTTCTTCTTCTTTTATTTTATCTAACAAATTTTGATCATCAGAATAAATAGTTAGATTTTTAAGTTCTGTTTTTAATGATAATTGATTTTCTGTTTTAACTTTTCTTACTGTTACAACTATTTCGATGAGTTTATTTACAAGCTCTTCGCTGTTTTTAAAATCGTATGAATAACGTTTTGTATCAAATTCTGTGTTGTGGATACTTTGTGTGCTTTCTTTGTCTTTAAATAAAGATTGATAAAGTATTTCTGTGATGTGAGGTGTAAATGGTGCAAATACTTGTAATATTCCAAAGCCAACTTCGTGCAAAGTAAATCTTGTATTCGCAATTACATCGGCAGGATATTTTTCAGGATTAAAAATCTGATCTTTGATTAGTTCAAGATAGTTATCACAAAAATCGTGCCAAAAGAATTTTTCTGCTGTTTCGAGCGCATTTGTATAATCATATTTTTCAAAATAATTAAGATATGTTTTTAATGTATTTGAAAATCTATGTAACAACCATTTGTTTAAATTATCTAGTTTTTCTAATTCTGCAGCAGATTTATCAACTTTAGAATAATTTTCGATATGTTCTTTGCAGAATCTAAATGCATTCCAAAGTTTAGTTACAAGTCTTTGTCCGATTTTTAATTGATTTTCACTAAATGCAGTATCCATTCCAAGTTTACCGTTTGCTGTCCAATATCTTACAACATCTGCAGGATATTGTTCTAAAAGTTTTGTAGGTGTTGGAACTTTTTGTCCACTGGATTTAGATTTGGAAACTTTTTCTTTTCCTGCCAAAATGTGTCCAGAAATTACAATTTCTTTCCATGGAATTGTATTTAAGTGATATTTAGCTTTTACAATTGAATAAAAAGCCCATGTTCGAATGATGTCGTGTGCTTGTGGACGCATGCTCATTGGAATTGAGATATCGTTGTTTTCGCCTTGCCAATCGGTGTTGATTTCTGGCGTTAATGCAGAAGTATTCCATGTATCCATAATATCTGTGTCGGGTTTGATGTTTGTACCTGAACACTTTGGACACTTTTTACCGGGATATTCTTGTTCTTGTGGATCGATAGGTAGATCTTTTGGATCTGCTAAAATAACTTGCTTGCAATCCATGCAATGCCAAACAGGAAATGGAATTCCAAAAAATCTTTGACGAGAAATGCACCAATCCCAACCGAGATTTTCTACCCAATCGCGGTAACGCGCTTTCATGAATTCTGGTTTCCATTCAATTTTATCTGCCATATCCAAGAATTCTTGTTTATGTTCTAAAATTTTTACAAACCATTGTTTAAGTACCAAGTACTCTATTTCTTGTTTGCATCTTTCATGAACATTAACATTGTGACTAATTTTTTTCTGATTTAATAACTTTCCTGCATCTTGCAAAAGTTCAATTGTTTTTTTTCTTGCTTCATGAACTTTAAGTCCTGCTAATGGTCCTGTTTCCGGAGTCCATTTTCCATCAAATCCTATTACTTGAACAAAAGGTAATTTGTGTTGCTTATACCAATGAATATCTGTTTGATCTCCAAAAGTACAACACATTACAAGACCTGTTCCTTTTTCTTGTGAAACTTTTTCGTCGGCGAGTATTTTTACTTTTTGATTGAAAATTGGAACGATCGCCAATTTATTTTCTAGGTGTTTGTAGCGATTGTCTTCTGGGTGATAAAAAACAGCAACGCATGCTGGAAGCAGTTCGGGTCTTGTTGTGGCGATTATTAATTTTTCGCCATCTTCTGTTTCGAACTCAAGATCATTAAATGTTGAAGAAATATCTGCATCATCAAGTTCTGCTTGTGCAACGGATGTTTGACAAGTTGTGCAATATAAAGATGGTTCTTCTTTTCTATAAACGAGATCTTTTTTAAATAGATCAATAAATGAGTATTGTGAAATTTTACGAACTTTGTCAGAAATTGTTGAATAAATCTTTGTCCAATCAATTGATAGACCAACTGTTTTCCAAAGTTCTTCAAACTCTTTTTCTACAACTTCGGTTTCTTTTAGGCAAAGTTTTATAAATTCAGAACGCTTTAGCATGTGAGCTTTAAGTTTATTCTTTTTTTCTACATAACGTTCTGTTGGAAGACCATTGTCGTCAAAACCCATTGGATAAAAGACGTTTCTGCCTTGCATTCTGCGAAATCGTGCAATGATGTCTGTGTGCGTGTAAGAGAAGATATGTCCGGTATGAAGTGTTCCGGAGACTGTTGGAGGTGGGGTGTCGATACTAAAGATTTCTTTTTTTGATTTTGGATCAAAACTATAAACTTTATATTTTTCCCAGATCTCGCGAGCTTCTTTTTCGAATTTTAAATGATCATATCTTTTATCCATTGCATTTATCCCAGTTTTTTAAGTTCTAAGAGGTCTTTTTAAAAATTATATCATATAAAAATAATTAAGTAATATGGGGCTTTTTTGCAAAATAATTGTTCCAAAAAAATATTTATTTGATAGAATTTACACTTCACACAATATAGTTTCTAGAATTTATTTGGGGATATTCTGAAAGGTTTTTATACATGTTATTTGCAAAAGTCCGCTTTCATAAAGTTTATTTGGTCTTTTTATTTTCTGTTCTAAGTTTTAATTTTTCTAATTGTTTCACTTCTCAAGACATTGTAAATCGTTTTAATAATTTGGATGTGACTCACAAAATTGAAGTTGGACTTGCTGCTGGAAAGTTGCCGACGGCGATTTTGGCAGATCTTTTTGCAATGCAAGACAAAAAAAATACCGCCTTGGTTTTAAAAAGTATTGCTTTGGCTTTAGACGTTTCAAATTTGGCACTTAAAACATACAACCACATTGGTGACGTAAGTTCTTTTCAGTATGGTTACGGTATTTACGATTTGGTTGGAATTTGGAACGGCGTAACAGATTTAATGTCTAATCAAAATTCCAAAGCTTTATTGATCAAAAATGATTTAGAAAATTTAGATAAAGACGAAGTTACAAAAAGCTATTTAAAACAATTGGCTTACTGCCTTTTAAAATATAGTTTTTTAGCTGCAGATTCTGCAACTTCAATTGCATTTACATTAGATGAAGAAAAATATGGTTCTTATAGAAACATGTATTCTTGGATGAATTGCTGGTCAAAAGTTTTAGCGAATTCTATTAAAACCAAAGATGCAAAAGTTTCTAGTAAGGTTCCCGTTTATTTAGCTGGTGCGTTGATTTCTGCGTTATTTTCGAATGATGCAAGGTCTGAAAGTGAAATAAAAGGGTTTGTTTGCAGGCTAGAAGGATATGTTGATAATTATAAAAAAGAAAAAGACTTGATAATAAAATGCTTTCAAAGTCGTGTAGATGGTTTTTTGAAAATTGAAAAAGATTCAAGTAAAACAACAGAAGAAAAGCAAGAAGCAAAATCAGCAAGAGAAAAAGATGAAAAAGAAATTGAGAAAATTAACAAAAGAATAAGAAAGTTTGATGATGACTTGCATCGTGCATCAAATAAGCCTCATGTAATTAAAATTATAGAAGAATATTATCCAGGTATGCTTGCTCGTATTAGCTCACAAGATCCTGATTTTATGAGAAAACTTGATCCAACAGAAAGATATCTTTCTGAACAAAAATAATTGGATGCAAAAAAAATCATGCTTAAACTAAAAAACAAAATATTATTACTAATTTTTTCATTACAGATTTTTGCAAATTTTAATAGCGAAGTTCTTTGTTCGCGAACTGATGCGTCGGGTTTGCATGTTGCAACTGCTCTTGCAAAATATGTGGCATTTACAACTTCAAATGCTTATGGTTTAAAAGGTGATGAATCAAAAGAACTTACTGTTGAAAATATATATTTAGCATTAGATGCTTTTGATTCTTTAATTAAAATAGATCACTTTTTAAGTCATAAAGGACCGAATGGTCCAGCTGAATTAGCGGTGCTTTGTGAAGGTGGTTCCATTATCTATGATTTGGTAACTTTTGTTAAAAACGTTATTAAATTGAAAGAAAATGGAAGCAAAAAAATTAAAAAAAATGATAATAAAAAAGCGAAATCTAAGAATCAAAAATTATCTCCATCAATGAAAAAAAAGATTTTTTATACTTTTCTAAAACACTCTGCAATTCTATCAGAAGTTGCATGTTCAATTGATTTTGCAGGCGATTCTTCTAAAAGATTAAAAGTTGCAGATATTATGTTGGGCAATTTACTAAGATTTTGTTCAAGATTTATTGATTATAAATCTGCTGAAATACCTAATAGAATAGGAGCCAGCCTTTCATTCTTAGGAGCGGCTTTTATGGGCTTTGTTGCTTTTAATATAAAAAAAGCGGATACGCGAAAGCATGTTCCCGAAAAAATTTCACTTGCTGGTTTAAAAGAGCGATATGGAGAACGAATTTCAAATAATTGTTCGATTTGCCAAGATAATTTAGATAAAAATGTTTTAGTTACATCTGCTTGTCATCATGTCTTTTGTCAAGAATGTTTAAATGGTTGGCTAAGATCGGGTGGATATTGTGATGATGAAATCTATGGTATTTATGGTGGATTTAAGATTGAAGCAAATACATGTCCCTATTGTAATACTAAGATTGATAGAGTTCCTATTTCTTTTGAGTTAGAGTCCGAAGCAGAATAATTAATTTTTTTAAATAGAAAAGATTTTTTGATGATTGTTAAAAATAAAATGAAAAGAAGTTTTTCAATATTGATGTTGGCTGTTGTTTTGAAGCAAAAAACATTGATTTGGCTACAGGGGCAGAAATTGGTTTTGCTACGTTAAAATTTCCGTTGGCTGTTGCAAAAACTATTTATGAATTAAAAGGTGAAGACAAAAAAGCATTAATTTTAGATTTATCATATGTACTTGCTGATTTGGGTGATAGTGCTTTGAAAATATATAAACACAATGGTAACCAAGCTTCAGTTTTTCCTTATATTGTTTATGATTTTTATAATTTAGTTAGATTGATTAAAGATATTTCTGGAATTTATAAATTTCAGCCATTGAGTGATAGCAAGAAGTCTAAAAATATTTCTGAATCAAGCAAAAAAATATTGTCATTAATAAAAAACGCAGCATTGCTAGGAGACTCTATTGTTTCAGTAAAATTTGCTTTGGATGATATTCCGAATACGTATGAAGAGAAATATTATAAATTAGTAAAATCCTGCTTGGGTGTGGGACTCAAAACTTTTTCTAATTCTATTGATCATAAAAATTGGGCTGGTTATGCTGTTGCGAAGCCTATTTTAGCAAGTTTATTGTTGGCGAGTATTTCGTCTAATTACTTGAAGCTGGATGAAAGAGTAAGAGCATATAAATGTGATATGGAAACTAGTGACAGATTTAATTGTTCTGTAAGGCTTTTTAATGATATTTCTTATTATGATATTTTAGGGGTTTCAAGAGATGCAACAAAAGAAGAAATTAAAAAAGTTTACAGAAAATTAGCAATGCAAGTTCATCCTGATAGATGTAAAGATGAACTTAACAGGGTAGAGTTTAATAAATTATTTCAAACTTTATCAAAAGTAAAAGATGTTTTATTAAAAGATGATGATATAAAACATCTTTACGATAATTTCTTAAAAACAAGAATGGTATTAGAGGCGCCAAAGCTTTTGAGTGATTTTGTTATAGAAAAAAAGGTTGCGGATAATTTTAGCGAAAAAATTGCAGAAATGGATGAAGGCGGTGAAGTTCCTAGAAGAGATGAAGCGCCTGAAATTGATTAATTAAAGTTAAATCAAAAATACAATTAAGAGAACTGGCATGAGTTGAAAACTCATGCCAGTTCTCTTAATAAATTTTTACAACCTTCAAGTAATGCAACATTCGTTGTTTTACCCATAAGATCTCTTAAATTATTTGTGGCTTCTTGTTTTTTGCCAATTGCAGCTAAACATTTTGCATGATGCAAATTCGCAAAGGGAAATCTATTTGTATCTTCTTTGCATTTTTTAAATAAAGGTTCGGCTTTTTTATGTTCACTTAAATTCATAAGTGATTGTGCGTAATTATATGCAGCAACAATTTGTTTGGGATTTTTGTTGTAAACAATTTCAAAATTTTTGGCGGCTTGAGCATAATCTCTTTTTTGGTAATAACCACTCGCTAAAAGAAAAGTGCTGTCTTTATAATTTGAATTAGTTTGTTTAATTTTTTCCAAACTTTTAAGAGCTTCATCTAATTGACCAAGTTTTAATCCTAAACTGGCATATTGATAATGATGCTCAGTATTTGGCAAATCACCTTCGATGGCCTGTTTATAATGATAAAAAGCTTTTTCGGTATTTTTTTGTTGTTGATAAACGTAGGCAAGAGAACTATGTGATCTTGAATAATATGGTCTTAATTTAACAGCTGTTTTAAAACAGAATTCTGCTTGAGAAATATGGTTTTTTTGTAAATTAAGAATGCCGAGATTGTGATACATTTCTGGATGCATTTCGTTTAAATTTAATGCTTTTTTATAATATTCCATTGCCTGATCTTTTTTACCCTGCATTTGATAGTGAAATGCTAGATTAATAACAGGTTCTGCGTAGGTTGGATCGATGGCCGATGATTTTTGGTAATTTTCGATTGCACCTTCTTTATCTCCAATTTCAGAGAGCGAAACTGCATAATTATTGTAACCGCGTGCTTTATTTGGATTTTTTTTAACAACATCTTCCCAGAAAAGAAGTTCGCTACTCCAAACAGTATTTCTTATTTTTGTTGAATATCCGGAAATTAAAATTATTAAAAGAATAAATACGATTTGATGATCAAAATATGTTTTTAGTTTTAATGCTTTTTCTATTGTTTGATAAAGCATTTGTATTGTAATTAAAGCAAATATCGAAATAAATAATAATATTCCAAACGATGCAATGTAGGCTTTGTAATCGCAGACAAGCTCTGTTGAAGGATAAAACGAAGCTCTTGGTAAAACAGAAATAAAAAACCAACCGACACAAAAGGTTACAAGATTTCCTTGATCTCTAATAAATAAAATTAATGCAATTAAAAGAATTGATAAAAGTATCAGAAACGGAATTAAAGAATCTTTGTGCCAAAAACTTGGCGGGATTTTCATTTCGTAATCAAAACAAATATTAAATGGCCAAAAATACATATGAATGTAATGTACCATCACTTGGAATTGAGAAATAAAAAATGGAGCGGGCGTAATTTTTTCTTTTGGTGATGCGGTTAATACATTTCCTCGATTGTTTGCAATAGCGGTTTTGGCGGTTGGTATATAATCAGTTGGATGCCAATTAAGAAGATTAATTATAGAACCAAAAAGAACCGCAAAAAATAAAGCATGAATAGGAATTCGTTTTACAAAACTTCTCCAATCACCTTGTGATATCAAAAACCAATCAGATAATACAATTAAAATTGGAAGTACAACTATTATTTCTTTTGTTCCAGCTGCCAGAAAAGTTAAAGAATAGGCTGCAAAATATAAAGATATTTTTAATAATAGATTTTTTGCTCTTGTTGCATATGTAAAAAGAAGTAAAACGGCAAAGGTAAATAAAACTACCGTTCCTTCTAATTGCATTTGTGTTATGTATGGAACGGTTTGTGTTTGAACGGGATGTAATAAAAAAAGACCAGATGTAAGTGTGCTAATTAAATATGCATTGTTTTTTAAGAAATTTTGTTTTTTTAGATTGCTTAAAATATTGAGAAGAAAAAAGAAGATTAAAATTCCAGAAATTATGTGTATTGATAATGTTATTATTCTGTAATAAAAAGGAATAGCTTGCCAAAAATTATAAAGAATTCTGTTCATCGACCTTGTTATCCATCGGTTATTTGCAAACAATTGGTCAAACATTTTCCCTTTTTTAATTATGTGTATATTTTTTGTAATTGTTGGAAAATCATCAAATATGAAGTTGTACCAAAGTGTCGGCAAATAAAAGAGGATGGTTGTTAGGGAAAGAATTGCGGGTGTTAGGGTTTTTTTTAACAAAGCAAAAGTATTATTTTGCATGCTACTCCTTTTTCTTAAAAGAATATTATGCTTTTTTTACATCATCTTGAGGTGCTTTTTCTGGAGCGGATGATTTTATATAATTTTGAAGTTCACTCATTTTAACGCTACCGTTTCCTGTTTTTAATTTTTCTTGAAACTCAATACGAGCAAGTTCTGCTGTTACTGCTTTTTTAAATTCTTCTGGCGCATTTGCGTTTGAAAGTTCTGTTAAATAATTTTTTGCATCATCAATTTTATTTAATTGTTCATAACATGTAGCAATTCTTAAATGTGATTGAGCAAGAGGTTCTGGCATTGTTGTTACTTTTTTAAATAAACCGAGTGCTGCTGAAATTTCGTTTTTAGAAAATAATGTTTCAGCTAAGTTATAAACATACTTGGAATTAAGAGGTTCCAGTCTTGTGAGTGTTTCGTAAACGTTTTGTGCTTGATCAAAATTTTGTATCATGAAATATGAATTCGCCAAGCTAAATAATACTTGTGGAGTTTGTGTTCCTTTTTTAACGACGTTTTCGAATGCATTTACTGCTTCATCAAACTTTTTAAGTTTTAAACTCATTTGACCTAGGGTAAAGAATCCTTCTGCAACATCCAGGTCGCCTTCGGTTGCTTTTTTGAAGTATGTCCATGCGACTTCTTCATTGTTTTTTTCCATATGCAGTCTACCTAAGTTGTAAAATGCTTTTCCGTAATGCGGTCTTATATCGAGTGCGATTGTTAGCATTTTTTCTGCATCATCATAATTTTGTTTTTTAAGTAAAAGTGTTCCTAAATTATTATATGCTTCTGCATAATTAGGGAAAATATTTATAGCACCTTTTAGTGCTGCAATTGCATTGTCAATTTCACCTTTCATTGAATATGCAACAGCAATGTTGCTTAATGGATCTGCATAATTTCTATCTAGTCTAATTGCTTCTTTATAATGTTTTATTGCTTCGTCAATTGGATTTTTATCAGATAGTACTTTGACTTCACCGTTTCTTGCTTCAGATAATGCCACGCCTAAATTGTTGTGACCGCGAGCCTTTGCTGGAGCTTTTACAACAATATCGTGCCAAAATTCGACAGAGGATCTCCAAACAGTATTTCGATTTGTTGTTCCTGCTCCATATCCAAGCATTAAAATTGTAATCATCATTAGTTGCCCGGAATATTTGTGCATAAACTTTGGAGCATTTTTTATTTTTTCTAGAGTAAAGTTTATTAAATAAATGAATGCAACAGAAAGAATAAACAACCATCCAACAGATGCAAGGTAAGTTTTATAATCACAAATTAACTCTGGGGATGGAATAATTGATGCTCTTGGTGCAACGCATACAAAAAACCAAAAGAGTCCAAATGCAACATAGCTATATTTCTTTTTAATAAATGAATATACGCATCCTGCTGCTATTGCAAAAAGTATTAAGAAGGGAAAGAATGCATCGACTGCAAAAAATCCTTCGGATAGTTTCCAGTCATATTCAACGCTTATTCCAAATGGCCATATAAACATTAAAAGGTAATGTAAAATTACTTTAAATTCTGAAATAAAAAATGGAATAGGAGTTATTGAATCGTAAGCATCTTTTGTGAGAATATTTCCTCTGTTATTCGTAGTAGAACTACTTAGTGTAACTGCGCGAGTGAAAATTTCTGGGGTTAAATAATATAAAAATACTATAAAGAATGTAATGAAAAATATTGCATGAAAACCGATTCTATCTTTAAACGAATCCCATTTTTCTTCGGATAAGAAAAACCAATCTACTAATAGAAGTAAGAATGGAGTTACAACAACAATTTCTTTTGTTCCGCAAGAAAGCAATGCAACAACAACAGTTGCTACCAAAAAAAGTGGTTTGAAGATTTTATTTTTTGTTGAGAATGTTTTGATAAAAAGAAATAAAGTTGTAATTACAAATAATGTTGCAAGACCTTCTAATCTTCCTTGAATAACGTATGAAATTGTTTGTGTTTGTACTGGATGAAGAAGAAAAAGAATTGATGTTGTAAATGCGATCAATGTTGCGTTGTTATAAAAAAATGGTTTAGATTTTAAAAATTTGCACAAATTTAAAATTAAATAAAATAATATTACTCCAGTGGCTAAGTGGATCAATAAATTAAATACTCGATAATAAAATGGATTAAACTGATCTATTTTATAGTTTATTCGACTTATAAAATCTCCCATCCATCTTCGATTCCACCACCAACGAGATAGTGGATTGTCAAAGCGAATAGAGAATTTTTTAGTTATATTTGCAAGATCATCAAACTGAAATGGATACTTTAATGATGGCCAATAAAATATTGTTGTAAGTAGTATTAGTAACGATGGTGGAATAACTTTATACAACCAAACTGAACTCGATGCATGATCGAATAGTTTGTTTTTTGCCGCAGGCTTGGTTTTTTTGATTGCTGCAGTTCCTTTTTTTCTACTCATAGAATTCTCCTTACTATTTTTATTCTCTCGGGGATTCTTTCACGGGATCTTTTTTGTAAAATTCTAGTTAGAAAGTAATAATATGTCTACTCGAAACTATTTTTTGAATAATTTAGGTAAATTAATTCTGCTCCAGCCTGTTTGACCATTAATCCAATCTGATTTAATATTTTTGTATGAATTAATAGTATTATTTAAAGATTCAAATTATAAAAAAATAAGAAAGTTTTTTATGCTAACAGATCAAATTATGAGTTTACTTAGTGAATTGGCAATTTTATTACCAGCTTTTATATTGGTGTTTACTTGTCGTGGTTTTTTTAAAGCCTGGGCCGCAAAATTAATGGGAGATGATACTGCATATGACGAAGGGTTGGTAAGTTTAAATCCCTTGTCGCACATAGATTTTGTTGGCTTATTTATAATGTTGTTTGTACTATTTTTTATTGGCGGATTGCTTATTGGGACAATTCCTCGATCTTTTTTATTTATTCTTTTAATTTTAGTGGGCGCAAGGTGGGCGCATCCTATACCAATTAATGAACAAAATTTTAGAAATCATACTTTGGGAATTGTTGTAACAACTCTTGCTGGTCCATTTGGTAATTTTATTCTAGCTTTGTTTTTTTTATATTTAGTTTCATATTTTCCGTATGGATTTTTTCCAAATTATGCTGTTAAGACATTAATAGATATTTTTAGAGTCGTAATAGAATTATCGATATTTTTTGGAGTTATTGATTTAATTCCAATTCCTCCATTTGATGGAGGCCGATTATTGCAATGTTTGTTACCAAAATCGTTACATCATGTTATTGAGTTTTTAGAAAAATATTCTTTATTTATTTTGCTTATTCTATTTTTTATTCCAGGAGTTAGCGAAATTTTTTTTAGAATATTAATTATTTTAAGTATTTTAGTTAAAAAATTACTTTTGTATTTAGTTATTTAGTTTTTAACGATTTAGGAGTGAAATGGAAAGTAGCCAGTTAATTAATTTTTTAGCGAGCGTGGTTATAATTTTCCCTGCGTTTTTGATTGCTTTATCTTTTCATGAATGTGCTCACGCTTTTGTTGCATATCTTCTTGGTGATGATACTGCAAAAAAACAAGGCAGAATGACTTTAAATCCTTTTGCGCACCTTGATTTATTGGGAACGCTTTTTCTTTTAATTTTTAGAATTGGTTGGGCAAAGCCTGTTCCTTTTAATATGCAAAATTTTAAACATCCAAGATTTTATTCAATTTTAACTGGTCTTGCTGGTCCGGCAGCAAATTTTGTTGTTGCAATGGTTGCATTTTATTTAATGAAATTTTTGCCTGTCTTTGCTTTATCCAAAGCTGTGTTTACTAGTCTTATGCAGATTTTAGAGGCGACAGCATATATTAATGTTATGTTGGGAACTTTTAATTTGTTACCAATTCCGCCACTTGATGGAAGCCATGTAATTACTGCATTGCTTTATAAAAAATATCCCCAAGTTTTAGCTTGGATTTATCGATATTCACTATTTATTTTATTGTTTATTTTTATAATGCCAGCAACCAGAATGTTATTGATACAACTTATTATGGGTGTGTATGCATTTTTAAAAGGCTTAGTTTTCTAAAAAAAATTATTTTCTAAAAAGTTTTAAATTTAAAGAGTTAATTAATGGAAAAAGATATAAAAAAAAGTTTAAGTATTTTGGCACATGGAACAAATGAAGTTATTCCAGAAAATGAGCTAAAAGAAAAATTGTTGAGTGGTAAAAAATTAAAAATAAAATTAGGATTGGATCCAACGGCACCAGATTTACATTTGGGGCATGCGGTAGTTTTGAGCAAATTAAAACAATTTCAAGATTTGGGTCACGAAGTTATTTTTTTAATTGGTGATTTTACTGCAAGAATTGGTGATCCAACCGGAAAATCTAAAACAAGACCTCCATTGACGGCAGAAGAGGTTAAAAAAAATTCAGAAACTTATCTTAATCAAGTTGGAAAAATTTTAGATCTTAATAAAACAACTATTAAATATAATTCCGAATGGCTATCAAAATTATCTTTTGAAGATCTTTTACGTTTATGTGGAAAAGTGACACTTGCAAGAATTATAGAACGAGATGATTTTGCAAAAAGATTAAAAGAAAATGTCACGGTTGGTTTTCATGAACTTTTATATCCTTTAATGCAAGGATACGATTCTGTTGCGCTTGAAGCAGATGTTGAACTTGGAGGAACCGATCAAACATTTAATTTATTAATGGGTAGATTTTTACAAGAACAATACGGACAAAAACCTCAAGTTATTATGACAATGCCAATTCTTGAAGGTTTGGATGGTGTTCAAAAAATGTCCAAAAGTCTTGGCAACTATATTGGACTTTGGGAAAAAGCATCCGAAGCTTATGGTAAATTAATGTCTGTTTCTGATGAACTTATGTGGAGATATTATCATTTGCTTTTAGATAAATCAGAAGAAGAAATAGAAAAAATGAAAATTGATGTAACTTCTGGTTTGCTGCATCCTATGAAACTCAAGAAAGAAATGGCATATAAAGTTATCGAAAAGTTTTGGTCTCGCGATGAAGCTGAACAAGCGCAACAAAATTTTGAAGATCTTTTTCAGAAAAAAGATTATTCAAAGGCTGAAGAAGTTGCTTTGCCCGAAGGAACTCCAAATCCAATTTGGATTGTAAATTTACTTAAAATTTTAGGTGCGGTTTCGTCTTCTTCTGATGCAAAAAGATTGGTTGAATCAGGTGCTGTTTCTTTTGATGAGCAACAAATGAAAGATTTTAAAGCTGAAATAACCTGGAAATCTGGAATGATTATTAAGGTTGGAAAGCACAGAATCTATAAATTAAGCTAATTAAAGAGGCTTTTTTTATATTAATTTGACCATTTACCCCTTTTTTTTGACAGATAGAAACAAACTGGTAGATTAGAAACAATGAGATCTAGAGATGCTTAGGGGGAGAATCTCATAAATATTGAGTCCTGATTTTAACCAACGGTTTAAATGTAATTTTTCATTTGTTTTTTGAGAACAATTGAGCTGATCAGGCTTCAATTAGCGCCAGTATTCGAGTGCAATATTTGGCAGCTCTAAAAAACATACGGAAAAGTTATTATTTTAGTTGATAGAGTAAAATCTATATAAACCGAAGGTTTTCTAAAAATATGAGTATTGTAAAATTCGAAGAATTAAATCTATCTAGCGATTTATTAAAATCAATATCAAAAATGGGTTTTGTTGAAGCAACACCTATTCAAGCGCAAGCTATTCCAGAAGTATTGGCCGGACATGACGTTATTGGTCAGGCATCAACTGGAACAGGAAAAACTGCAGCATTTGGTCTTCCAATAATTGATAAAGTTGACTCAAAAAATAAAGCAGTTCAAGCTCTTATTTTATGTCCAACAAGAGAACTTGCCATGCAGGTTGCAGCAGAAATCACAAAGTTTTTGAAATTCAAAAGAGGTGTTTTCGCATTACCTGTTTATGGTGGTCAACCAATTAGTAGACAAATTTACGGCTTAAGAAAAGGCGCACAAATTGTTATTGGAACACCTGGCAGAGTTATGGATCACATTGATCGTGGTACTTTAAGATTAAATCAAGTAAAAATGATGATCTTAGACGAAGCCGATGAAATGTTAAACATGGGATTCCGTCAAGATATCGAAAAGATATTGGAAGCAATGAAACAAGAAAAACAAACAATTCTTTTTTCAGCAACAATGTCTCGAGAAATTTTAAGATTAACTAAACGTTATCAAAAAAATCCTAAACTTATTAAAGTTGTATCAGAAAAATTAAGTGCACCAAATGTTGAACAATCTTATTTTGCTGTTGAACAAGCAAGAAAAGTTGATGCTCTTATGGATTTACTTAATTTTCATAAACCAAAACTTTCAATTGTTTTTTGTAATACAAGAAGACAAGTGGATAAAATTGATAAACTCCTAGCCTCATACGGATACCGTTGTGCAGGAATTCATGGTGATATAAGACAGCCAAAACGTGATAAAATCATGGGCATGTTCCGTAAAGGTAGTATTAATATTTTAGTTGCAACTGATGTTGCCGC
>DAOVNS010000015.1 GCA_030630075.1 bacterium
AATTAATTTTCTTTAATGCTTAATGTTCCATATATGTCTAATTTAAATATTGCTCCGCTAGAGCACTTATTAAAACCGTTCGTGCTGAATGACCAAGGAACTTCTGTGGTGTCATTTGAATACAGGGGGCTACGGGCATATCTTGTTGTTTTTATTTGAGCTTCTGTTGTTACTATTTTGAGCTGTACGTTTTGAGCTGTATCGTTAGTACCATCTAGTGAGAAATCATTTACTTGACCTTCATCCAACCATTGTTCTGCTCCTGGGCCTATGTTTGTAAATTCCTTTTCAGATGTTATAAATTGTCCCGGCATATGCTCTTTTTTAATATAAACTTTTATGTTTTTTATACCAAATGTTTGTAGCTCATCTCTCACGCTGTAAGAGCCACCGTCGTCTATGGAATGGAGTTTAGGTATTTTTATATAAAATTTAAAATTACCGCAATATAAATTGCTAAATCCAATCATAAAAAATGATGCTAAAATTATTCTAGATAAAAATTTCTTCATTCTGATTTTCCCCCGCTAAAAAATTATATAGATTTTATATCCTAGTTTGATTGTACAGTTTTTAGATAGGCAAAAGCAAGGGTTTGTGTTGATAGGTAAGCGATTTTTGTGTTTGGAGGTGTTGTGAGGAAAGGTTGCAAGAGAAATTAAAACAAAAAAAGAGCCCTTTAATCTTAAAGAGCTCTTTTTTTGTTAATTTGTTTTTAATTAAACAAATTTAATTTCTTGTGCTTTTTTCTCGAAAAGTTCATCAGCTTTTTTAATAAAACTATCGGTTATTTTTTGCAAAAGTTCAGATAATTTTTTTGCAAAATCTTCAGAAATGCCGTGTTTTTTGTCTGCATCACGAACTTGGTTGTGATACTCTTTACGAATATTTCTTACACCAATTTTACATTCTTCGGTTTTTTTACCAAGAACTTTGTGTAAGTCATTTCTGCGTGCTTCGCTCATAATTGGCAATTGCAAGCGAATAATTGTTCCATCATTAACCGGTGTGATTCCAATGTCTGATGCCAAAATAGCTTTTTCAATTTCGCCAAGAACTGTTTTGTCCCATGGTTGAATTGTAATAAGTCTTGCATCTGGTGCAGATATTGTTGCAAGTTCGCGCAAACTCATCATTTGTCCATAACATTCTACTTTTAGATTTTCAACAAGTGTTGTTGATGCGCGTCCTGTTCGAATAGAGGATAATTCTTTTTCGAAATGTTTTATTGGTTTTTCCATTTCGATTTTAACGGTTTGTTCAAAATCTTTTGTATTGTCTTCTGCAAATATTACAGGCTCCATAATAAATCCTTTTAGCTAATAGAACTTCCAATGTTTTCATCTTGACTGACTTTTATTAATGCATCTTTTTCAAAAATGCTAAACACTCTAACTTTTATATTGTGTTCTTGGGCTAGAGTTATAGCAGTTTGATCCATAATTTTCAAATTCTGTTCTATAACTTCTTTGTAAGTTAGTTTTTTATAAAACTTGCTGTCTTTGTTTTTTATTGGATCGTCGGAATATATTCCTTCAACTTTTGTTGCTTTCCAAACCTCTTGAGCGTCAATTTGAAGAGCTCTTAAAATTGCGTTTGTATCTGTAGTGAAAAATGGATTTCCGGTTCCGCCAACAAAAATGAGACATTTGTTTTTTGCGATTGCATCATCAATTGTTTTTTGTTTAATTGTGCATGCAACTTGGGGACAATTGATTGCGCTGAATAATTGTGTAGGAGCGTTTTCTTTTTCTAATAAATCTTGCAAAACAAGACCATTGATAATTGTTGCAACCATTCCTGCGGTGTGAGCGGTGGTGTTTTTAATACCTAGTTTTTTCCCGTGGTCACTTCCTCTAAAAAGATTTCCTGCACCAAGGACTATTCCGACATTGTGATTTTTTTTGATTTCTTTGATTTGCTGTATAACATTCGAAATTAAATTTGATGAGTTATCCAAAAATAGCTCACCACTTATTTTTATAAGAATGCTTTTCATCTTTTATTTACCTACTGCAAAACGCTTAAAGTTTTTTACGTTTATTTGCAAACCGGCTTCTTTTGCGATTTTTTCAATTTGTTTTTTGATTGTTGTTTTATCATCTTTGATGAACTTTTGATTGAGTAAACAAACTTCTTCGTAATATTTGTTCATTTTGCCTGTTGCGATTTTTTCAATCATATTTTCTGGTTTGTTGCTTGCTGCAAGTTGCGCTTTGATAATAGAAAGTTCTTTTTCTAAAACTTCTGTATTTAATCCATCAGGATCGATACTTAAGGGACTTGTTACTGCAATTTGCATGCAAATATCATGAGAAAGTTGTTTTAACTTATCTAAGTTGCTGGAATCAACAGCTTTATCTGTTGTAAGTTCTATGATAATGCCTAAATTTGCACCTGGGTGAATGTATGAATTTACAAATCCATTGTTTTCTATTTCGAATCTTGCAAATTCTTCTACTTTGGTTTTTTCACCAATTTTTGCAATAAGTTCGTTTAAACTGTCACCGATTGTTAAATCTCTATCTGCAAGTTTTTGTTCGAGTAAGCAATTTATATCATCGTGTGCACATTTAGGATTTTCCTTGAGAATTGTTTTACAAATATCTAAGGAGAATTTTTTCATATCGTCAGTTTTGGCAGAAAAATCTGTTTCGCAACTTGTTTTTAAAAGAACACCGTTTTTAAAATCTTCTGAAATGTAAGTTTCGATATGACCATTGTCTGTTGCGCTATTTGCTCTTTTGGCTGCAACTGCGGCACCTTTTTTGCGCAAGAGTTCGATTGCTTTTTCAATATTTCCGTCTGATTCAATGAGTGCTTTTTTGCAGTCCATCATACCAACTTGTGTTTTTTCACGAAGTTCTTTGATCAGTTCCATTGTGATTTTCGCCATTAAATTACTCCCGTACGTTGATTTGTACCTGTTTTGGGTTGATAAATGTAAATTTTTATAAAAATTAAAGTATTTATAGTCTGCCAAAATCAGCTGATTTTACAAGATAATAAGCTCTTTTTGACAAAAGGGGTCTAAAAACTTAAGATAATAAACGATTTTAGGAGTCTGAAAACAGGTTTTGGAAGAGTAGCGAAGAGATTTTTCAATTTATTTTGAAAATTGATATTTAGAGAAAAAAACGTGCTGTTTAAAATAGAATCAAAATTAATTCAGGAGTGTGATTATGCCAGTACCTAAACGAAAAACATCGAAATCAAGAAGAGACAAAAGATCTGCAAATCAGAATTTTAAACCTGCCGCAGTAGTTGCTTGTCAAACATGTCAGGCTGCTGTTTTGCCTCATCAAGTTTGTAGAGAGTGTGGTCACTACAAAGGTGTTAAAGTTCTTAGAACAAAATCTGATCGTATGTACGAACGTTCTCAAACAAGACAAGCTCAGCAACCTAAAGCAGAAACACCTATAGATCAGCCTGCAGCCAAAAGCGAATAGGTTTTTATAATGATAGCAGTGGATGCAATGGGTGGAGATAATTCTCCGGACCAAATAGTACTCGGAAGTTTATTAGCATCCAAAGAAGGTATTTCTGTTAATTTATTTGGACAAGAACAAAAGATAGTTTCTCTTTTAGGAAAATATGATGCCTCTTGGAGGGATTACGATATATCTATTTGTGATTCAAGCCAAATAATCGAAATGGCAGAAGAACCTGTCGCTGCTATTCGAAAAAAAGATCAATCTTCACTTGTGAAAGCAGTGGGATGTGTTAAGCAAAAAATATGTAGTGCAGTTGTCAGCGCTGGAAATACCGGTGCGTTTATGGCAGCTGCAACTTTCATTTTAGGGCGACAACCCGGAATTTTACGACCCCCAATCGCGGGTATTCTACCTACCAAGAAAAAGAATAAAAAAGTTTTGTGTTTGGATATTGGTGCAAATGTAGATTGTAAACCTGAGTATTTACTTCAGTTTGCTCATCTTGCAAAAAGATATGCACATGTAGTTTTTGGATTAGATAATCCAAGAGTTGCTCTTTTGGCGAATGGGCATGAAGAAGGTAAAGGTAACTCTCTTGTAAAACAAGCGCATCAATTACTAAAAGAATCAGATTTAAATTTTGTTGGAAACGTGGAACCATATGTTGTGTTTGATGATTATGCAGATATAGTTGTAAGCGATGGTTTTTCGGGGAATATTTTTTTAAAAACGATAGAAGCGTGCGCTCAGCATTTTATTACAGACGACTACGAAATAGGAAAAGATGGAGCGTTGCTCCTAGGTGTGAATGGAATTGTGGTTGCTGTACATGGTAATGCAGATGCGCAAGCAATAAAAAAAGCAATTATTTTCGCTAAAAAAAATGTAGCGAACGAGGAGAAATTTTATGGAGTTTGCAAAAAATCCACTAGTAAGTCAATTACAGAAAATTTATCAGTATAGTTTATCTCACAAAAAAGAAGTTGCGATTGTTGTTGCAGCGGCTTTAGGGATAGTTCTTTTGGGTGTCGGTTATAGTTTTTATCGAGTTAAAGTTCAACAAAGAGCTCAAGTGTCTTTTACCGAGAGCTTGAGATATTTTGACGCAAAAGTTATTTTGCCTGGTTCAACAGAAGAACTTGAAGATTTTAATACTGTAACTTTTAAGTCAGAAGATGAAAAATGGGCGAATGTTGCAAAAGTTTTCCAAGATGCATATTTAGAAAATAAAAGCGCAACGATAGCACCATTTTTTCTTGCATATCAATCTGACGCTTTAGTTCGTTTGGGAGATTTATCTCAAGCAATTAAAGTTTTAAAAGATGCGATAAAATTTATGCCTAATTCAGAACTTAAATCTTATTATCAAGTCAAAAACGCATTAATGTGTCTTGATGCTGAAAATAAAGATTTAAAAGAAGAAGGTTTATCTTCGTTAAAAAGTTTTGCACTAGATCAAAAAAGTTCAGTTCACGATATGGTTTTATATTATTTGGGTGAACATTATTTTGATAATAAAAACTTTGATGAAGCAAAAAATTACTGGAATCAATTAACTTTGATGTACAGTAAAAGTTCAGAAAAACCATCATGGTGGGCAGAACAAGCTAGACCAAAATTAAAACTGATAAGTTCTAAATAAAATTAAGTTATATTTTCTATTATTAGCGCTTTAGGTAGATACCTAAGGCGCTAATTTTTTTTTAAAATATATAAAGTCTCTTTGAGACCCTTTCTCAAAAAAGTCTAAAATTGCGTTTTCCACTATTTGTTTTATTCTTTAATTAAGCTTAAAAATATATTTTAACTTGAGATTTGATGTTTGAAGAATTTACGTTTTATTTAAAAAAAGTATTTAGAGAAAAAATATTATGAACAAAGAAATAAGAGTTCGTTTTGCTCCATCCCCAACAGGTCATTTGCACATGGGAAGTGTGCGTGTGGCCATTTTTAATTGGTTATTTGCAAAACATAATAACGGAAAATATTTAGTTCGAGTTGAAGACACAGATGTAAAGCGTTCAACAAAAGAATTTTTAGATTCACAAATTAGTTCTCTAACTTGGTTATATTTACTTCCGGATGAACCAATTGTTTATCAATCTTCTCGTCAGGAAGAACATAAAAAAATTATACAAGAATTAGTGGATAAAAATTTAGCATATCCATGTTTTTGTGATCCTGTAGATCTTGAAACAAAAAAAGCAAATAATATGCAACAGGGAAAAAGTTCTGGATATGATGGAACATGCAGAAATAAAAGTTATACACAAGAAGATCTTAAAAGACCTCATGCTGTAAGATTTAGAATTCCTGACGATATGAAATTTATAGAATTTAAAGATCAAATTCGTGGAAAAATAAGAATAGAGCGTGATCAATTAGATGATTTTGTAATAATGCGAAGTGATGGAACTCCAACATACAATTTTGTTGTAGTTTTAGATGATATTTTTATGAAAATTTCACATGTTATTCGTGGCGAAGATCATATTTCTAATACACCAAAACAGATTCTAATTTATAATTCATTAGAAAAAGAGATTCCTCTTTTTGCGCATTTACCTTTAATTCTTGGTCCAAGCGGAAATAGATTAAGCAAAAGAGATGCTGCAGTTAATGTTGAAGAGTACAAAAAAGATGGTTTTCTTGCTGATGCGTTTTTTAATTATTTAGTTCGTTTGGGCTGGTCGCACGGAGATCAAGAAATTTTTTCTAAAGAAGAAATGATAAAGTTTTTTGATTTTGATCATGTTGGTAAAAAAGGTTCGATTTTTGATCTTAAAAAATTAGAATGGCTAAACGGAGTTTATTTAAGAGAAAGTAGTTTTGAAAAACTATTTAATTCTGTTGATGCATTAAATCATAACTATCAAAAAGATTTACAAGATAGTTGGAGCAAAGAACAATTATCTAATTTGTTTGAACAATACAAGGGACGTGCAATAAAGTTGCTGAATATGGTTCAAGATATTATTGCACTTGCAAATGCACCAAAAGTTCTTGATTTAGATTTAATAAAAAAATGGTTAAATGAAAATACTCCTAAAACCTTGCAAGATTTTGTTACGGTACTTTCTGAATTAGAAAAACTTGATCATACAATTTTAAGTGAAGCCGCAAAAGAAGTTTGCAAAAAGTATGAAGAAAAATTAGTTGCCTTGGCGCAACCATTGCGCTTAGCTTTAACTGGTAAAATTGTAAGCCCAGGTGTATTTGAACTAATTTGTATTTTAGGGAAAAGTGAGTCAATGAAGCGAATTGAAGTTTTAATTGAAAAATTAAAATCTTTATAAAAAAGGAGGTTTTGTATTATGAAAGTAGGAATGATTTTTCCGGGACAAGGGTCACAATTTTTGGGAATGGGTAAGGAGTTGTACGATAAAGAACGTATTATTCAAGAATTATTTGAGGAAGCTTCAAGTTGTCTTGATCAAAATTTTGTTCGCCTTTGTTTTGCATCTTCAGAAAAAGAACTTTGCGAAACTGTCAATTCACAAACATCTATTTTTTTAGTTAGTGCTGCGATTTATACCTTTTTAAACGAGAAATATGGAATTACTCCTGATGTTGTTGCAGGCCATAGTCTTGGAGAATATTCAGCTATTTTTGCTGCCAAGGGTATAACTTTTCCGGATGCTTTGTATCTATTAAAAAAACGTTCAATGTTTATGGAAGAAGCAACAAAAAAACAAAACGGCGGAATGCTTGCAGTTATAGGAATGCTGGAAACCGATTTGAAATATGTTGTTGATAGATATAACGATCCATCGAGCAACGAGCATGTTGCCGAAATCGTAAATTTTAATACTGCACAACAAATGGTAGTTTCTGGAACGTTACCTGAACTTGAAAAAATTAAACAAGATCTTAGAAAAGAAAAAGTAAAATCTATTTTGCTAAAAGTTGCAGGTGCTTTTCATTCAAGATTAATGAAGGAACCTGAAGGTGAGTTTGCTCAATACATGTCAAAAGTTGATTTCAAAGATTTGAAAATTCCTTTGGTTAATAATTTACAAGCAAAAGTAATTATGGATCACGAAGATGTTAAGGCTTCTTTAATTAAGCAGTTAAGCTCTCCTGTTTTATGGTGGCAAAGTATGGAGAAGTTTAAGGATTGTGACGTTATTATAGAGATTGGTCCTGGCGATAGATTATCAAAAATGCTTAAAAAAGAATGGCCAGATAAAGAAATTCTTTCTACGGATACATTGGATGATCTTTATGAAGTTTTAACTGTTCTTGGTAAAAAAATAGAAATTACAGAAGAAGAGATTATTACAGGAGAAGTTTCGGATATTGAAATAGAAATTGGAATAGAAGAAGACTTAGATGATGATCTCGATCGAGATCTTGAATTAGAGACTGAAGACGAAGAAGACATAGATAAAGAATAAAAAAATAAAGTTTGGATTAGATGCAGAATCAAGAAAAACGAACAGCTCTTGTTACGGGAGGCTTACGGGGAATTGGAAAAGCGATTGTAGAAAAATTATTAAAAAGAGGCGATAGCCTTTTTGTTTTTGATATTGTGCCAATTGATGATGAACGAGTAAAAGTAATTCAAGCGTTGGGTGTTAAATATTTTCAGGTAGATGTTGCATCTTTAGATTCTATAAAAAATGGTTTTAATCAAGTTAATAAAATCCTAGAAAAAGAAAATTTAAATCTTGATCTTTTAGTTAACAATGCGGGTATTACAAAAGATACTCTTGCAATAAGAATGTCAGAAAACGATTGGGATTCTGTTTTGCAAGTTAATTTAAAGGGCGCTTTTCTTTGTTGCCAACAGGCTATAAAAAAAATGATGCGACAAAAAAAAAGCTACATTATAAATATTAGTTCCATTGTCGGAAAAACCGGAAATCCTGGTCAGGTAAATTATGCTGCAAGCAAAGCCGGATTAATTGCGCTTACAAAAAGTTTAGCTGCTGAATATGGTGGGCGAAATATTTTGGTTAATGCAATTGCACCCGGTTTTATTCAAACAAATATGACAAACAAATTACCAGAAAAAATTAAAGAAGAAATCTTAAAACGAATATCTTTAAAGCGATTTGGAAAACCTGAAGATGTTGCAAATTTAGTTTGTTTTCTTTCTTCTGGTAATGCTGATTATATTACGGGTTCCGTGATTGATCTTACGGGCGGTTTGTTTTAACTAGCATAAGGATTTTTAAGATGATGAATAAAAAATTACCGGTTGGGATAAGTGATTTTGAAAAATTAATAACACTCAATTATTATTTTGTAGATAAAAGTTTATTGATAAAGGAAATACTTGATAGTGGAGCTGAAGTTACACTTATTCCTCGTCCAAGACGTTTTGGAAAAACATTAAATCTTTCGATGGTTAAATGCTTTTTTGAAAAAACTAAAGAATCTAAATTACATCTTTTTGATAATTTAAAAATTTCTAAAGAATCTGAATATATGAAGCAGCAAGGGCAGTATCCTGTAATTTTTTTAACATTTAAAGACGTAAAGGATTCGGATTGGCAAGATTGTTATAGAAATATAGTTAGCTTAATAAGTAATGAATATTATAGGCACGATTATTTAGTTTCTAGTGATGTTTTGAGTGAAAAGCAAAAAAATGTTTTTAGATCTGTTCTTAGCGAAAAAGCGGATCAATCAGTTTATAAAAGTGCACTTAAAAATCTTTCTGCTTATCTTCATCGTTATCATAAGAAAAAGCCTATTATATTAATTGATGAATATGATGCACCAATTCATTCTGGATTTACGAATAATTATTACGATAAAGTTATGAACTTTATGCGAATCTTTTTAAGTTCAGGGGTTAAAGATAATTCAGATCTTAAATTTTCTATTTTTACCGGAATTTTGCGTGTTGCTAAAGAAAGTATTTTTAGCGGGCTGAACAATCTTAAAGTTTGTTCGATGTTGAGTAATCTTTATGCAGATAAATTTGGATTATTAGAAGATGAAGTTTTGCAAATTATAGATGATTATGATTTGAATCGTACTGAAATTACTCAAATTAAAGCATGGTACAATGGATATAAAGTTGGAGATAAAACAATTTATAATCCATGGTCAATTATTAATCTAGTTGATGAAAAAGGGCGGATAGCTCCGCACTGGGTTAATACTAGTACAAATGATATTATTCGTGATCTTATAAAAAGCGGGGATGCTGAACTCAAAGAAAGTATTGAGACATTAATTTCTGGAAAAACAATTCATAAGCCGGTTCAGGAGGCGATTGTTTTTGAGGAAGTTTTTACAAATATTGATACCTTGTGGAGCTTTTTATTATTTAGTGGCTATTTAACATTTGAGAACATGAAATTAAAAGAAGAAACAACTTATGTGGATTTAAAAATTCCAAATAAAGAAGTTTTGTATTTTTACAAAACAACAGTTTCTAATTGGTTTGTATCTAGTTTTGGACCACGTAACTATAATCTAATGCTCAAAAGCCTTCTTGACGGAGACGTTAGGGAATTTCAAGAAATTTTTTCAAGCTTTGTTTTAAAAAGTTTTAGCATGTTTGATGTTGGAGGTGATAAGCCGGAAAACTTTTATCACGCATTTGTTTTAGGAATGCTTGTTAGTTTGCAGAGTACCCATCAAATTAAATCCAATCGTGAAAGTGGTTTTGGTCGATACGATGTAATGATCATTCCTAATGATAAAAAAGAATGTGGAATTATTATTGAATTCAAAAAAGTAAGTAAGTTTAAAAAAGAAACTCTTGAGACTGCCGCAAATAATGCTTTAAAACAGATTGAAGAAAAACAATACGAACAAGAACTTTTGGATTTGGGAATTAAAAAAATTATAAAATTAGCCATCGTTTTTGAAGGTAAAAAATCTTTAGTCAAAGAAGGATAAGGTTTGTTTAGGTTAAAATACTGGAAAAAATCTAAACTTTCGCTATTATAAAAAATCGATTCCCTTGTTTTGGGATGTATAAATTAAAACATGATTTTTATAAAAAATATTATTAAATTTTTTAGGAGAAATTTTTATGGCATTTTCAAAAGACGATACATTAGCAAAAGTTGTTGATACAATTTCTGAAAAATTAAACATGCCAAAAGAAAACATCAAAATCGAAGCTACATTTCAGGATCTTGGAGCAGATTCTCTTGATATTGTTGAAATGATTATGAGCTTTGAAGAAGTTTTTGGTGTTGAAATTAAAGATGAAGATGCTGAAAAAATCAAAACAGTTTGCGACGCAGTTGATCATATTCACGAAGCAAGAACAAAGTAAACTATGTCGCCGAAAAATCGAGTTGTAATAACAGGAATAGGAGTTGTCACTCCTTTAGCAAATAACGCAAAAGATACTTGGGATTTACTTTTAAGAGGTAAATCGGGACTTGGTTTTTTAGATAAAATTGATCTAAAAGATTATCCATGCAAAGTTTTTGGCACAGTTAAAAATGAACAAGAGCTTTTGGATAAAATTTTTCCTCCAAATAAACAACGAAAAACAGATCGTTTTATTCATTTGGCAATGCTTGCGGGTGATGAAGCGATTAATGATTCAGGTTTAAATGTTCAAGCTCCAGAAAATAGAGAACGTTTTGGAGTGTGCGTTGGCGTTGGAGTTGGTGGTATTCCTGCAATTCAAGATGCTCACGATTCTCTTCACGAAAAAGGAATGAGAAGAGTCTCTCCTTTTTTAGTTCCAAAAGCAATTATAAATCAAGCTGCAGCACAATTGAGTATGCAATATAATTTACAAGGACCAATAAGCTCCATTGTAAATGCCTGTTCTTCTAGTTGTGATTCAGTTGGACATGCGTTTAGGATGATTCGTGATGGTTATGCCGATTACATGTTAACCGGCGGAACTGAAAGTTCTATTACACAACTTTCTATTGCCGCTTTTGGCAACATGAGAGCGATTACTCAGTGGAAGGGTGAACCAGAAAGGGCGTGCCGACCTTTTGACCGCGATCGTTCTGGTTTTGTTATGAGTGAAGGCGCTGGAATTATTCTTTTAGAAAGAATGGATCTTGCACAAAAACGTGGTGCGAATATTTATGCAGAAGTTGTTGGTTATGGTTCAACTTCTGATGCGCATCATATAACCGCAATGCATCCTGAGGGCAGAGGTGCAATAAAAGCGATAGAGGTTGCACTGCAAGATGCAAACGTTGATAAAAGTAAAATTGGATATATTAATGCGCATGGAACTTCTACTCCAATGAATGATATTATTGAAACAAAAGTTTTAAAAAGTGTTTTTGGCGATTATATTTCAAAAAATAATCCAAATCGTGCTCTTGTTAGTAGCACAAAATCAATGACTGGTCACATGCTTGGTGCTGCTGGCGGTGTTGAAATTTCTTTTGCTGCGTTAGCACTAAAAAACAAAATTATTCCTCCAACAATCAATCTTGATAATCCAGACGTTGAATGTGATTTGGATTATGTTGCACATGTTGCACGAGAAAAAGAATGCGAATATGCCATTTCTAATAGTTTTGGTTTTGGTGGTGGAAATTCAGTTGTTGTTTTAAAAAAGTTTAATTAAATACTAATAAAAACAAGAACGGGGCTGGATTTTTACGTCCAGCCCCGATCCTGTTTTTCGTTTTGTGTTAACGTGATGTTTGTTTGGAGATTATTACGAAAAAAGAATTTTATAAATAAAGTATTTTATAAAGTAAGTCGTATGTTAATTGTGCATGTTGCGAGCTTACTTTATGTAACTTTAAATCTATGATTGTTTGAACTGCTTTAAGTTGTTTTAATTTATTTTTTTCAATTTTAATTTGGTTAATTATTTTTGAAAAATATTGAATTTTGCTGTGTCCTATCCAGCCGTAATTTTTTAATCTTTGTATTTTATCTTTTACCATGTTTATCAAGATTTCTTTTTTTGCTACAAAGTCATCATCAATTTCTGTATTTGCCTTTTGAAATTCTTCTATAGCTTTGATGGCGTGAAGATGTACTAAAGACAGAATTGGTAAGAAATAAATGTTACCAGGTTGTTGATTATTTGTAAGTATTAATAATTCGCCTATATTAAGCGTTTTTTTTGCTAAACTTTTACCTTTGCTAACCCAACCTTTACGTTGCGCCTTACGTTGCGCTCTTTTTCTAATAAAAGGTGTGTAATTTTTTGAAAATTCTTTTATTAAATCATCCAAAGATGCGAGTGAACTTTTAACTTTGTGTTCTAAATCTTTGATAATATCATTCGTGGGCCATTTTTGTGTAAAGTTTGAAAGAGCACGAAGAATTAAGAATTTTTCTGCTTTATTTGCATAACCAACAAAATAACCTTGATATAAATCTTTTAAAATATTTTCAACTTTAGCAATAACTTTTTTATCTGGATCTTCACTTGGATTAATTTTTAGCAATATTTGATTAAGATTTTGTGTATTTAAACTATCTCTACGATAGTGCCACAAATCACCATTAAGTTTGGCAACTTCTTCAACAACAGCTTCTGGTGGATTAACAGCAAAAATATTTTTTGTATAACTGTTAGATAGAATAAATGTTAATGCCAATAATGGTATAAATTTTAAATTAAATTTTTTTATGAGCCATAGCTTTAGCGTAGGATTATTCATTTCTATAATCTCCATCAAGACATTAATAATCTAATTTTTACAAAGCCGCTCTTTAAATTAAGAGCGGCTTTGTTTGTAATTATCTAATTATTAAGACCATCCGTTTGAGATAAATAAATTGTTGGCCCAACCTGCCATTGTTTTTATAAATCCTGGGTCTGTTACTGTTTCTGCAGCTTTTGTAACTATTGGTGCGACATTTTGTGTTATAGCTGGACAGGAATTAGGAAACAAAGCGTTACTACACATGTCTTTACACATTTCTTCTGCAACTGCTGGTGCTAAAGCTTCTTGACCATAAGCCATTGCATTTGTAGCAGCGCTTGATAATGCAGGACCTGCATAATTCACTGCTGGTGTTATAATGTCTGTACTGATCGATTCAATCGCATTAGTATTTAGTATAAGATATAATGCAGCAGCCATCTCTGCAGTTAATACAGTCGTATTTAGAAAACTTAAGCCAAGCGATTTCAGTGCGTGTGCTTTATGACCTTTTTTCAAGCAATTGCAAAACCCTACAAACTGTTCTTTTGCGCGATCATTGCATTTAATAGGATTTGATATTGAACCAATTTTTCCAAGGATTGCTCTGAAGCGTGAAGCTTTGACTGGATCGGCAGCAATTTTTTCTAATCTAGCTTTTTTTTCTGCTAAAATAGCTTGTCTGGCTTCTTTATTAATTTCTTCTTGATTTTGACCTGGTGCATCAACGAATAGTGCATCTTTTTGTGCATTTTTTATTCTTGCAAGTTCATCGTCTGCAGCTACTTCTTCTTCGGTGTAAAGATCACATTCGCCACCATCAAGTCTACGTTTCAATTCGGCTTCAGCTTCTTCTTCTAATCTAGCTTGTTCAGCTTTATATTCGTTAAAAGCTTGAATTCCTCTTTGAATTAGTTTTGCTAAAATACCAGCACCGAAAGTAACAGCACCAATACCAAGCGCTTGATTTAGACGTCCTGTATCAGCTTTGACATTACCTTGAGCGGCTTGACGTCGACCTTCTTGGCGTACTAATTCTTTTGCGCGATCAATTTCTTGTCTTTCTGCAGCTTCGATAGCTTCTCTGATTTTTGCAATGTGATTATTGTAATTTATCGCTCTGTACGGAGCTAAGTCTTGTTGGGATGTAATTTCTTGAAGATTTAATTCAAAACCAGGAATTAATTCTTTAGTATCCCTTAATAGGTTTTTTAGTTGATGATAAGCTTGGATGTAACCAGATTTTTCAGCAGTTGCTATTCTTTGGTTGATTTCACCTATTTGTGTTTTTAGTGAATCAAGTTGGTTTGCAGAGCAAACATTAGATACAACAAATGTTAATGCCAACAATGACATAACTTTAAGATTACTATTTTTCATGATTATAACCTCCATATAAATAGTATAATTAAACAAACAATTCTTTTAAAATTATTACTATGTTTAATATAATTTATCTGTTGTATTATTCAAAAGGGGTGGGGGGTGAGTCTGAAAAACTATTCAAAAAAGGTAGATTTACAGAAAAAACAGATATAAAAGCATTAAAAAAGGGCCTTCTAGAAAAGAAAGCCCCTTTTTTGTAGGAAAATACTTTTATTTAGAAAGAAAGGCCCAGTTTTGTCCAAATTGCATAGTTTTCTAATGCGTTATTTGAATTTACAAATTCATATGAACCACCAATTCCAATGGTTGATGGATAGTTAATAATTGTAAATTTGTATCCAATTCCACCAAATAGTTTGTGAGTAAGCTGTGATGGTGTTGCGGCACCTTGGATATCTAGGGTGTCGTTGTTAATTCGAAATTCAGCATTAGCACTTGTTGGAACAAAAGGGTGAAGGCCAGCAGTATTTACGTTAAAATCGGCGGTTACTACAGCGTAAGTATCATCAAGCCAGGTACCTTTTAATGAAACCGATTCTGTTTCTTTTGTATAAAGGTTATATCCAATATCTAACAAGAAGCGTTTGCTTTTAAAATTGAACATTGCGATGGCATCAAATTGATTACCTGGGCGGACGGAAACATCTTGAGTTAATATATTTGCTGCTGGTGTAAGAGCTGTTCCTGTGATATCATCTTTTTTTGCAGTTAAATAGTAATGTGCAGCTTTGTAATCGACTTTATTTAAAGGAATTGTTCTTTTTTCTGTTCCTTCAAAAAGATATCTATAATTCACTGCAAAAAATATTTTTCCTGAATGGCGTTGTTTTTTCCATAATCTAAATGCAGCATCAAGTCCCAATCCCAAAGCTACGTGATGGCCGTTTCCATAAACCGGTTCAAACAAGTATTCGCCTCTGGTTCTTGTTCCCGTTGGAATTGTTACGCCGGCATTTAAGAATAAGTGTTTGTTTTCTTCTGCTATTATTTTGTAACCAAGGGCTATATCGATATCTGCAACGCCAAATTTAGACTTTTTCGATGAAGGCAATTTTGCATGAGTTAATGCATCTTGTTTATTTGTAGCATCTTGGGTTATTGTTTCACCTTTAAAAAAAGATAGAATTGTACTATTTGGATCATTTTCAACATCTTTTACTTCATAATTAAGATCGTTTTCTATATAAACAATAGGTGCTGATGCTTTAAAAAACATTTTTTTGAATGGAAAATTTAAATGTTGGAAAAAGTCTATTCTTAAACCACCAGCTCTTTGTTTTGGTGTTAAAACAACTGTTCCATCTCTGGTATCATTTGCAATATCTTGATTATGTATTAAAAATCTATTTCTAACATCGGCTGTGCCGGCGTTGACTTCGGTTTGCGTAAATATTTTAAATGAATTTTTACCGTTTCCTACACCAAAATATTCACCGATATCGCTTCCTTCAGTTGAGGCTTGGTAAAACGGTGTAAATTGCAAGTTGGTTTGGTTTTTGTATGGATAATTAAAAACAAGATCATGCCATGTGGTGTATTCCATTGCCAAGTTGGTATTAAAAGAACGTGGCATTAAAAATGTTTTTTTGCTTGATGCCGTCAAAGAGGTGGCATAAGAAAATATCACAAGGCATATTAAAAACTGTTTTAGCATTTTTTTCATTTTTTATTTTCCTTTTTTTATTTTTCGCCTGTCCGCCATAGCTTTAGCGACGGCTGGATTTATTCTCCTTTTTTAACTTTTCTTACCAAGAAAGACCTGTTTTTGCCCAAATTGCCCATCCTTCGAGTGCATTATTATTTTGTGCAAATTCATATGAACCACCAATTCCTAGCATTACTGGATATTGACATTTGTTCCATTGATATCCCAAAGCACCATAAATTTTATGTGTAACTTGAGAAGGGTTCGTAATGGTATCAAAATCTAAATCTTTATTGTTAATAGAAGCGTTTGTTCCTGCCTGTGCGCCTTCATAAGCATAGGCTTGACTTGTATCTGCTGCTGTTAAAACAGAAAATCCATTTGCTGTACTTGTATTATATGTTACGCCCGCAACTGCGTATTTATCATTTTCCCATAAATATCTTAAGCTTGTGAGTTCTGATTCTTTTGCGTATAAGTTATAACCAAGATCTAAAACAAAACCTTTTATATTGAATGCAAGATTTACAATTGCATCAACCATGCTTCCTGGAGTAACTCTGATATCTTGTGTTAAAACATTTGCAAAAGGGAAAACGCCTCTTTTGCCTTGTTCGCCAGCTAATTCATAATAACCAGCTTGAGCTCGTGTTTTATTTACATCTGGGCGATTAAAACCTAAAGTACGTTTTTCGATACCTTCAAAAAGATATTTATAGTTTGCAACAATGCTTAAAGCAATCGATTTATTTTTTGTTTTCCATAAAGTTAATGCATAATCTAATCCTGCACCAAGTCCCCAGTGTTGACCGCAACCATGAACTGGTTCAAAAATAAATTCTCCTTTGGGTGTTTTTCCGGTTGGAATTAACATTGCAAGATTTATTGCTATGCGAGAATTTGCCTTTTCCCAAAATGTGTAGCCCAACATTACATCAATATCTGCTATTCCAGATGTGCTGTGAGAGCCGCTATCCATTTTTGCATAATTTAATGGAGCTTGAAGATTGTGTTCCGTTGAGTTTGCAACGTTTCCTGAAAGATAATCCAGAAAACTTTTTTCTGTTCCTTCTGCCACGCCAGGTAGTTCTTGTTTTGTGTCTGTTCCAATTGTTGTGATATTCATGTCGTTTCTGACTTTTACAATCGGAGTGTTGATTCTGAAAAATAATCCATCAAGAATTGCATCTAAATCTTGGTTTAAGCTTAACCTTGCACCAAAGACTTCTTGGTATGGATCGAATTTATAGGTTGCGTTTAAATTTCCGCCCCCAGTATTGTGATCATGAATTATAAAACCGTTTTCTAATAGGGCGCCTTCTCCTTCTTCATCAACACTTATTTGATTAACTATTCCTGTTGTTCCACCTCTATCAAATCCAAAGTATTTACCTATATCGGATTTATTATCGGATTCTTGATAAAAAGGTACGATTTGAAATGTTCCATTGTATAAAGTATTAGATTTTCGATATAAATTTTTGTGCCATGTTGTGTATTCCATCGGAAGATTGTTTAATTGATCTCGCGGCATCAAAAATGTTTTATTTGAATAAGTTTTTGGCATTGCGGTAGAACACAAAACACATAAAACAACAAAACTATATAATAGTTTTTTCATCTACTTTCTCCTTTTCTTCTTTTCTTCTTTTTATATCAGAACATATTTTTGTAAAACTACGATCATAGACATACTAATATTATTGGAATTTGTATACAAGGGTTTGTATAGATTTGTTTTAGTTGTTTATATTTTACGTATAGATAAAAGTAGAAAAATGTTGAATTAAAACTTAAACTAAACAAAGAAGGCCCCGGTAAAAAAAACGGGACCTTCTTTGTTTTAGTCAATTATTGAATTAAGATAGTCCATTGTTTCTTTATCTAATTCTTGTTCTTTTAAATTGATATTATATTTTTGCAATAATTGCTGTTTAATTAAAACAAAAAGACGATTCTTTTGCGGTGTTGGGGCTGCTTTTCTATTAAATAAATCATTAAGCTGTTTTAATCGACTTTTAATTTCCGGATCATTAATTTTTACAAATTCTTTTTTAACTTCAGCTTCTGCTGGTCGAGCTTCTACTGCGGGTTGAGCTTGTGCCGCAATTCTAGCCAAACGTTCTTGTTCTTGTTGTTCTGCAAGTAGTTGTCTTTGTTCTTCTTGACGTCTTTGTTCTGCAAGTCTTCTTTGTTCTTCTTCTTGACGTTGAAGTTGTTCGGCAAGACGACGATCGGCTTTTTCTTGTTCTCTGCGAATTCGCTCACGCTCAAGTTCTTGCACTCGTTGTTGTTCTGCGCGTTCAAGTTCTTGTTGACGTTGTTGTTCTGCAAGTCGTTGTCTTTGTTCTTCGTGTTGCGCGCCGTGTTCTCTGCGAACTCTTTCTTGTTCAAGTTGCGCTAAACGTTCTGTTTCTTCCTGTTGTTTACGATCAGCTTCTTGCTCTTTTCTTTTTGTTTCTTCTTTTTCGCGAGCAATTCTTCGTGCATCTTCATCTTCTTTTTGTGCTTCCAGACTAAGACGAATAGCTTTTGCTAATTCATCTTCTACTCTTGGTGCCGGAGCACCTGCTTCATGCTCTTGAACAACGAGTCTTTGTTCTTGTGGCGGTCCAGCTCCTATAGCATTTTTTTTGAGTTGATAGAAAAGAATGTATGGAGTATTATTTGGACTTACTATTCCAGCTTCAGCAATTTTTTTAATTTCTTCTAAATCTACTGGAGCAACTTTGGCATCGTCATATCTATACCAATTTTTATTTTCAGAGTCTTTAACATATGAATAATAGTGACCAGCATTAAAACTTAAACCGCTGTGACAAATAATTCCAACTAAATTGTATTCTGCTGGTCTAAGCATTGGATTAATTAAGTATTGTTCTAAATTTAAGTTTAATTTGAAAGGGATTACTTTATTATCTTTTTGAAATCCCAGGGGAGTTTCTTTTTCTCGTCCAAGACGTATAACTAAAATATTTGGTAGTTTATAAATAACTTTTTTTATTCCTTCATTATCAAAAAAGTTATAAATGCCTTCATCAAAAGAAAATTGGTTTTGCAATCTAAGTATTTTCGGTGATTTATCCAGCGACGCTAAATATGCTGTGGCACAAAATTGAATGTGTTCAGGTGCTATATTTATTTTTGTTGTGAAAATATCTTGTGCTTCTGGTGGTAATCTATCCAAAAGTTGAGTTAAAAATTCTGCGGAGTCTTGCATTCCAGGTGAATTTTGGAAAAATTCTTGTCTTTGTTTGACACTAAAATTCCTTGGTTCTATTACGCCTATTGCCGGTTTATTTAGTTCTTCCATTAAATTGGCAAGATGCAGAGAAATTGAATTGGGTTCAAGACGTGCTTTGTTTGCAGTTAAACCATTACTTAATTCTTTTACATTTGCTAAGCATTGAATCCCGGCATTCATGTAACAACTAGCGCCAAAATTTTGCAATCCTGCGTTTTGTGCATTTACAGAAAAACCTATTGTTGAAACGAGTAAAATTAAATTTAATATTTTCTTAAAACATGTTTTGTTAAAACTTGTTTTGTTAAAACTTGTTTTGTTAATTATTTTTTTCATTTTTTATAACCTCCATGGTTTATGTAAGAACACCTTATATAAAGATGTTATTATCCATTTATTAATATTATTATGATTCAGTTAGTAATAATGTCAACCGGGTTATTTCTTGATGTTTGTTTCTATTTGCAATTTAGACCAGGAGCGAATAAAAAGTGAAGCTTTTTGATTTTAAAAGTATAAAAAGGATGTTTTTTAAGTAAAAATGAGACTATTTGATTGTTTTTGATGCTGCATCAAGATAAATATCAAGGCTTTTTTTGAGGTTTTTTAACATAAAAAAGTGATAATCCGCAAAATCGTTATATTCATCTATTTTTTGCATACAATTTATATATTCAACCCGATCTTTTGGTTCAACAATAGATGGTGGAAAACCTGTTTGCAGTAATAATAAATTCATTAATAATCGTGCAACTCGACCATTTCCATCAATAAAAGGGTGAATTTTAACAAACTTGTAGCTTGAGATTGTGTGAGAGGTCAAGAATGGGATGGAAGAGCATGAGCCTTCACCACCCAACGTTTACACATTGGGCTAAATACTTGGTGCCGCATCCTTACGGAAGCTTAATTAAAATTTTCTGATTTAACTTATGTTATAACGTTTTAGCAGAAGACTTAGTTCTTTATCAAAAGACATTTGCTTGTGATGAACTTCTTGGTTTTTGATATATTTTTGGAGTCTAGATAATGATGCACTATCTACTGTAAATACACCGTACCCATTTTGCCAAGAAAAATCTTTTACAAAATTTTCACACATAAATCTTGAAGAATTAGATTTTATACGACAAACAACTTCGGGGATTTCTCCCTTCGGCGTTTTTTGAATTAATATGTGAATGTGATCACAAGTTCCACCGATTTCTAACAACAACCATTCTTTTCGTTTAATTATTTCTTCTATATATTTGTACAGCGATTTTTTAATTTCATGGTTAATATATGGATTTTTATTCTTTGTTCCCCATACAAGATGATAATATATTGCGGAATGTACTTGCCCTGAACCCAACCGCAGAAGTTTTGATAAAAACATGATTCCCTAAATGATATTTAATATTAATTTATTTTTTCAAGCTATCATGTGATAAAGCAAATGTAAAAAAGTCTATATTTACATACAAATTAAGCTTCCGTAAGGATGCGGCACCAAGTATTTAGCCCAATGGACCCCCCTGAGTTTATCGAAGGGTGTAAACGTTGGGTGCCTCGTATGCCCTGTGTAAATCTGTGTAAAATCACTCCCACTCCCACATCCGCTCCCACATCCGCTCCCATTCCACTCCCGCTCCGCTCCCCAAAATCCCACATCCGCTCCCCAAAATCCCGCCAAAATCCACTCCCGCTCCCACATCCCATCCTCCCCAAATTTTACGCATTAAAAAAGGCCAGCGTTTTCGCTGGCCAATATTTATTTCTTCGCTTAAAGCAAAGTCGTAAATTTATCGGGATTAGAAAGCAACGCCGACTTTGCCCCAGATACCCCAATTTTCGATTTGTTCGCCGCTGTCGCTTGC
>DAOVNS010000056.1 GCA_030630075.1 bacterium
ATAAATGGACCATGTTTTTTTGCATGTGTTGGACCAAAAATTCCAATACTTTTTTTATCTAAAAAATCCGCAAGATGCAAAATTCCCGTATCGGGAGCAATAAGTAAATTTGATTTTGATATTAAATAACAAGTTGATAATAGATTAAAATTTGGGGTGGTAAAAATATTTAAATTTTGATTACTAATTTTTTGAGATAATTTTTTAGCCTGTTCGCCAAAACCTTTTCCAACTAAAACTATTGAATAATTTTCAACAAAGCTTTTATTATTTAAAAGTAAGTTAAATAATATTTCCCAATTTTCTTGCGGCCAATGTTTTGAATCCCATGTTGTATTTGGTGCAAGCAAGATGAATTTTTGCAAAACAGATTTTGTAATATTATTTTTTTCTAACCAATTATTAATAATATTTTTATTATTTTGTGGAATTTTCAGTTTAAATAATTTTTTCAGTTCGGTTATTGTAGGGCTGCTTTTATATGAAGAAGTTTTATGCATTAACATATCGGATGCTAATGCCAGATTTTTTTGAATAATGTTTTGATAATCTGGTTTTGTATGTTTATCTGTAAAAAAAGAAGTTAACCAAAGACGTGAATGTTTAAAACTGAAACCGTACTTTTTGCCTTTTAAAAACGCAGCGAGAACTGAAGTTTTAAGAATTCCTTGAAAGTCTAAAATTGCATCCCATTTAGTTTTTCGGATTTCAAGAACTTTGGTAGAACTTTTTTTCCAGTTTTTAAACGTTAAAAATTTATTTGGTAAAACAAAAATATTTTCTAAAAATGGTTGATCTTGCAAAAGATCGGCTGCTTTTTCTTGTACAACCCAGCTAATTTTTGCATTTGGGAATATTTTTTTAATTAAAAAAATTGCAGGAAGCGTATGTATCACATCCCCAATTGCAGAGACGCGTAATATTAATATTTTCATAATTGTTATGTGATCGTTAAATTATTTTGTAATATGATTGAACCAAGTTTAAGGTATTTTAGATAAAATAAAAACAAGGGTAGAATCTTTTAGGAGTAGTTGTGAATTTTTTTGGGTTGATTATAAAATATAAATGGGTTTTAATTATGAGTTTTTTGGCTATATTTTTAATTGTGGCAGGTAATTTTTTTGTGTCGTTTTTTTCTGTAGGTAAAGTTTTTACTGCGGATAAAATAGAAAAAATAAAAGTTGATATTCCAATTTTTACTTCGAAAGTAGAGTTTAAAATGAAACCGGAAAATGTAAAAAAAGTAGTTTTAGATAACGGCATGACCATTTTGATCCATAAAAATACTACGGCGCCAAAAGTTTTGATGCAAATTGCTTATGATATTGGTTCTTGGGTTGAACATACCGGTGAAAAAGGTTTAGCTCATTTAATTGAACATATGATTTTTAAAGGAACCGATAAACTTTCTGAAGGCGACATTGATGCAATTTCCAGAAAATATGGTGCCGAATTTAATGCATTTACTTCAAAAGATATGACAAGTTATTATTTTGAAGCTGATAAAAATAATTGGAAACCGTTTCTACCAATCTTAGCAGACTGTATGTCGAGTGCACGTTTCGAAAAAGAACATTTGGCATCAGAAATGCATGCAGTAATTCAAGAATTAAAAATGTATAAAGATCGTTATTGGAATGTAATGTTAGAGAATGCATCTCTTGCTACTTATCCTTCTTCTTATTCGTATCATTTTCCAATTATTGGATTTAAGGAAGATTTATTAAACCTTTCCGCAGATAATTTAAAAAGTTTTTACAAAAAATACTACGGACCGGAAAGAGCAACATTATTTGTTGTCGGTGATTTAGATATCGACGAAGTTGAAAAATTCGCAAAAGAAAACTTTGCTTCAATAAAAATGGAATCTGATTATAAAGTAGATACGCAAAGTTTAAAAAAAGAAAAATTTCCTCCTCTACCAAAAACAACAATAACTCAAAATACTACGATTTATGAAGATGTTAAAAAAGAACGAGCAGGATTTTATTGGATAATTCCAGGTCTTAAAGAGAAAAATGAAATTTTAGTTTCTTTTGTGGAATTTATTCTTGGACAAGGTGAAGGAAGCAGACTTTACAAACGAATGGTTGATGAAGAAAAAATTGCAACTTCGGTAACTGCAGCAGTTGATCATTTAATGGAATCTGGAATGTTTTTTATCTTGTTTGAACCTGTTGAAGGTAAATTTGAAGAATGTAAAAAAATAATAAAAGAAGAAGTTGAAAAATTAATTAAAGATGGTGTAACGGTTGAAGAACTTACGAAAGTTGTAAATACAAAAGGTCGAGAATATTTCCAAAGATTGCAAAGTTTACAAGATTTTACTTATGAATGGATTCATTCTTACCTGTCAACAAAAGATGAACTTGAAATTTTTAATAAAATAGATTCTTTTGTAAAAATTAATTCTGAAGAAATACAAAATTTTGTAAAAAATAATTTAGATCCATTTTTTATAAATCAAGTACAACTTTTACCGTTGCCAGAAAATAAAAAAGATTATTGGATGCAGGCGAAAGCTGATTCTGAACTTATGGATGTTGAAATTTTAAAAAAACATCAAAGAACAGCCCCTGTTGAAGATCCTAAATATGTTCAAGGTTTATCCGATCCCGAAGATTTAGATTTTTTGTTTCCTAAACCAGATAAAACCTTTGTTTTAGAAAACGGTTTAACTGTAATTTTAAAACAAAATCCACAATGGCCTATTTTGAGTATGCATTGCAGATTTAAACAGGCATCATATCTTGCGGAATCAAAAGATGGAATATTGTTAGATCTTATGATGAATTCTTTAATGGAAGGATCTAAGGGATATTCAAAAGAAGATAATGTTAATTTTTTTGAGCTTACTGGATCGAATTATCATTTTGGTGTTTCTGGTGGTGGCCTTTCGCTGCTGAATACCGATTGTGATTTAATTTTTAAAAGATTCTTTCATGTTTTAGATCAACCAACGTTTGCTAAAGATGCAGTTGAAAAATTAAAAAAATTGTTTGTTGATGCGTATCAACGCAGAAAAGATTCACCAACAGATGTTGCAATAAAATTATTAAAAAATGATCTTTATAAAAATCATCCATATGATTGGACTTTTGATGAAGCTATAAAATTGTTAAGTAATGCAACAAGTAGCGAGTTAAGTGATTTACATAAAAAACATATCTCACCAAAGAATATGATTTTAACTGTTGTTGGTGATTTTGATTTAGATAAAATGCAAGAAACGGTCAAAGATGTTTTTGGATCTTGGAGTGGTGATGAATTTGGTTTAGTTAAATATCCAGAAACTGAATTTACTCCAAACGAAATAAAACATCATATGTTAAGAGATCAAGTTGTTTTACTTTTGGGACGACCAAGTAAAGTTACTCTTTATGATCCAGATCTTATTCCTTTAAAGATTTTAGATTTTATTAGTTTTTATTCTTTAGGTTCTCGTTTGTATGAGTTAAGAGAAAAAACGGGATTATTTTATACTGCATTTGGAATGTTTGCTGCCGGTGCTTCGCGAGAACATGGATTTGATTACATTGGTTCAATTTTAAGTTTGGAAAATGTAGAAAAATCGAAAGAACTTCTTTTAGGTGTTATTAATCAAGTTGGAAAAGCTGGTGTTGAAGAAAATGAACTTGATGCTGCTCGTCAAATATATTTAAATCAACTTATAGACTTAACCGTTAGCAATGAAGGCCTTACTTCTATGTTTGGCAGACTGCAAGATTACGAACTTGGTTTTGATTATTATGATAAAGTTCTTAATACTGTTCAAACAATTTCTCTTGATGAATTAAATAAAATAGCCGCTAAATATTTTGTTTCAAAAGGAATGGCTACTATCGAAGTTGGACGAGTTAAATAAAATAGTTTTAGATAAAATAAAAAGCCCGGAATAAACATTCCGGGCTTTTTATTTTATCTTTTTCTTTTTGTCGGACGAAGATTAGTAAGCGAAGGGGCGGATCTTTTAGCTTGTTGTTGACCTTCTAAAATCGCTTGTCTTTTACTTTCTCGTTGAAGTTCTAATTTTTGCTTCATAATCATTGCTAAGTCTCTATAGTCTGGATCGGGTTGTGGAAGTATTGAAAATGTTTGGATTATCGTTGTTAGCAAATCTAAAGCTATTTCATGGTTTTTGTTTAATATTGTTAAATCTGGATTTTGATCTAATAAATATTTGATAGTGTCTATTCTTTTTTCATTCCATATAGCTTTATGAAGAGGTGTATTTCCTTCATTATCTTGTGCATTAATATTAGCATTGTATTTTAAAAGAATTTGAACAAAATCTATTTTTTCTGCCATAATTGCTTTATGAAGAGGTGTGCTTCCATTATCAGGGTTTACGTAGTTTGGATTAGCCCCTGTTCTGAGGATTTCTATCAATAAACTTTCATCTGTTATTAAATATGGGGCGTCGTATAATACTATATTTAATTGATTCATAGCATTTTGATATAAGTTTTCACAAAAGTATTGCCAAAAAGGATTGTTAGATCGGATGCTGTTTATTGTGTTAATGATTTCTATTAAAGATGTAATTTTTGGGGCATTTTGAGTAGATTTGAACGACGTTGCACGTTTTGAATCATCTCTGTGTAAATACAGTAAATATGGAGAACTTAGGAATTTTCTATATTCAGCGGCTAGAGTTTGTGTTATTGATTTAACAAGTTCTCTGCAGAAGACTGGATTTAAAGATCTTCTTAATGTTCTACATGTTTGAGCTAGACGACCCAATGTTTGGGGATCATCGATTAAATATGGAGAAATGAGATTAAAAATTTCCGGATTTTCGAGTGATAAATTTATCTCACGAGTTACGGTTTCTTGAGTTTGTCCTGCCTCTTTAAATTCTTTCATATCTTCCATAGCAGAAATTTCTATTGGAAGTGAAATTATGAAAAAGTTTAATAAAAAAAGTTTGAAAAAATTATTCATTTTTAAATACCCTTCTTTTCGGTTTTTACAATATATTAACAACTTAGCCTGTATGTTATTAGTTTAGCTTGTTGGGCTTGTATTTCAAATGGGAAATAATATTTTGATAAAAACAGCCGTTTTTTGCAAAATACAGCTGTATTTACTTATTTAAGAGACGAAAGCGGTAGCTTTCCAGCTTTTTTTGTATAGATATGAAAAAATAGGTTTGGCAAATTATGTTAAATTGGGTTAAATAAAATATTTTTTCCATTTTAAAAACAAGGCTGTTATTGGATTGCAGCTTAATATTCTTAAGACAATCATTGGAATTGCAAAATAAACAGGTTTTTTTTGTAAAGTTATTTTTGCATAATCACGACAAGTGATTGAATAAATGCAACAACCTGGTGGCCCGAGAATTGGTCTTATTGCATCAAAAATAAAAAAAACGACTTGACTTGTGAGTCGAAGCCTTTTAAAAATTGGATCTTTGGTAAGATTGTTTGGCGAAGACTTATTGAATATTTTCTTTAGACGCATTTTGTTAAGAATTCTTTTAACTGATCGAATGTTAAATTCGCTGCAGGTTTATAAACAAAAAGAATAGAGATTGTTAGTTTTTTATAAAGTTCTTCTTCAAAAAAAATCGACTTGATTTGTCTTCTAAGTAAATTTCGTTTATATGCTTTTGCTGTTTTACCCGGAATGATAATTAATATTTTTCCAAATTCTTTTTCTATAACATTCGATATTTTTATATCATCCGACATTTTTAAGTCTTCAGACATTTTTATATTATCTGACATTGGAATTTGAAGAAGTTTTAAACCTGATTTCCTGCATTTAGGTCTTACTTCTTTAAAGCTTTCTTGAATTTCTTTTTTTGTAAAAGAGAATAATTCTTTGAATTTTATCATTATCTATGAACCGAAAACTCTCTTAAAAAAATTAAAGGACCGAAAATCTCCGATCCTTAATTTTTTAAACAGCGAGTCTTTTACGACCTTTTGCTCTTCTTTTATTTAGAATTTTACGACCGTCTTTAGTTTTCATTCTTTTTCTAAAGCCGTGTTTTCTTTTTCTTTTGATATTGCTTGGTCTAAAAGTGAATGACATTTTTGCGCTCCTACAATCGATTACATTACAAAATAAGCTTATTTGATATGATTTTACCTAATATTAAGCAATCTTTCAAGCTTAAATTCTAGCTTTGTTAGCGCAAAGTGATAATTTCCGGTAGTTGCGCAAAGTAAAAAGTTCCGGTTTTTGTTAAATTAAGATTTTGATACCAACAAAAATCATAGTCTAACAAAGGGACCGGAAACAACTATGGAAAATATTACTATGAGTA
>DAOVNS010000009.1 GCA_030630075.1 bacterium
GTTAAAAGTATAAAACTTATGTATCTATCTAAATCTTTAAATGTTGAGTAAAAACCACGTAAAGTTTCTCTAATTTTATTAGCAACTTCAATGTCAACTATATGATCAAGAATCGGTTTGTCGTATTCATCGATGATAATCGCTACTTTATTTTTTTTAGATAACTCTTTCAATAGACATGAAACCTTCGCTGGAATTGTTGGAATATTTTCAACATTAATACCGTTTTCTTCACCGATTGATTCAACTTTCCAGGCTAACCACTTTTCGAATTCTTCATGTGAATTATGTTTTGTTTTTTGCATGCTTATGCTAATTACAGGATTCGGCTCCCATTGATAATCTGAATCATAAATCCATAAGCCTTTAAATAATTCTTTATTCCCCTTTAAAATCTCTTCCAAGGTTGAACAAAGCAACGATTTTCCAAAACTACGAGGGCGGGAAATAAAGTATGTTTTTCCACCCGTTACAAGATCGTAAATTATTTTTGTTTTATCGACATATAAATATCCATCTTCTACGATTTCTTCAAATGTCTGAATACCGATTGGCAATTTTTTCACTTAAACCTCAATAGCCTAAAAAAGTTCCCCCAAAACAAACCTATTTAATAGTTTAAATGATATTTGAATGCATCAATTTGTCAATTTGCACAAAGCCAATCACGCTTCTCTTTTTCTAGGAAAAATACTATCCCAAATTTTTGAAAAAATATTTAATTTTGCCATAGGTTTTGCAACTTTTGTTTGAATAGGTACGGGTTGAGCCGCAAGGGGTTGTGTTGCAGCAGGAGAAGCTTGTTGCATCATTTTTTCTTGTTTGCTTTTATTCCAATGCTTTACCCATTCTTGATACACAGGCGCGCCAGCTCTTGCACCTTCCCAAATTGGATACATATTTTCTTCTTTAATCTCACCTTGAGGTGGTCCAATTTTTATATCTTTTATTCTTGCTAATGCTTCCCAACTTCCAATTCCAACATATTTTATGTTTTTAAATGGTTGAGTATCAGTCCACGAAAGAAGAATATTTTCTGGAATCATTGCATCGTAACCAAACGATAACGTTGATTTGTTTCTTCCATTTTGACTTGTTGTTTTTATACTAAACCAATATTTTCTATACTTTCCTAATTCTAAAACAGCTTCTGGTTTTTGATTTGATGAAATAGATGCTCCAGGAATAGAGTAACCCTTGTTTTCTAGTCTAAAAATACTTGCGGTATTATTTTTTGTTCCAATAATTAATTCATACATTTGAATCGATTTTTTTGTTTCACGAATTTTTCCAATTTCAGAACTAAACGCTACAAAAATATCCTTTTCTCCATCAACTTCAAATTCTATAGAGCCATTTCCCAAATCAGGCAACTCTTGTTCTAACCACAAATATTCACCCAAAAGTTCTTCAATTTCAACTTCGTTTTGAGTTCTATATAAAGTTTTTGCAACATCAGAAAGTCCTGCGAAAATATAATTTCGTTTTGTTTCGTCTCCTTCAAAGGTAAACAAAAATCTATTATTGTGAGCTTTTAAAAGCATATTAATTAATGAATTATAGGTTTCCGGAGAATGCATAGTGTGATACTTAATCAAATTTCTTAAATCTTGGAAAATACGATCTTTTAAAACTGCATCAACATTATCAACACTAATAATTAAAAGAATAAGCTCCCTGTAAGAATCAATCATGTATTTAAATTGACCAGGATCTTGTGGATTTGCTTGTTTAATATTTGCCATAAGAGCCTGTATTCTTTGATTATTTGCCATGATCTCTGGATCAGAGTAAACAGTAGGAGATTTTCTTGAATATTGCTCAACTCTAACACCTGTAACACCACCACCTAATGCATCAGAAACTAATCCTGCAACTTGTCCAAGAGCCTGGCCCGCAGCACCTGCAATTTGAGCTCTTGGATCAGGAATTGCTCCCGCAACTCCTGAAATAGAAGAAAGCATTGCTCCACCAAATTTTAAACCCTTACGCAATCCAGTTTCTTCTGGCATCCATTCTAATAAAGGTGTTGGATCACCTGCCGAATTTATTGTTATAGAAAATGGATAATCTTTTAAACCTTTTTGCGACGTTTCAGCAATCGGAACTTGTTTTCCAACTTCATCTTTTAGAACAATCTGTTTAGAATCTTTGTGATAAATTGAATACTTAAAAGGAGTAAGAAAAATTAACTTTCTTACTTTTTCTAAATATGTTTGATATTCACTTTGATATTCTTCAAAAAGTCCCGGTGCTCCTCCAATATCAACCGGTGGTGCAAAATTAAAATTCTTACAAATTACAGGATTGCGACCATTACTAATTCCAATACTATTAATATTTAAAAGAGGATCTAAATCTTTGCATGCAAGTAGAACTTCTTGACCAAGTTCACCTTTTCCAACTAAAACAATTCCATTGTTAATGCTAATCCAGTATTTATGAAACTTTCCATCTTGAGGAATTAATCCAGGGGTAGAAGAAAAAGCAAGTTGAGATGATCTACTTCTTTTTCGTAAAGTAACTCTTGAATTATCCTTATCTCCAATTACAATTTCATAAAATTGTTTGTCTGTTCCCCAAACAGGTTCTTTTCCATCACTAAACGCAATATAGATATCATCAATTGCATTTGCTTCAAAAGATATCGCTCCTCTTCCTGCAACACGAAAATCATAAGGAAGCCAAAAATATGCTCCGTTTAATCCTGAATCCAAGTCAACAATTCCTGTTTGATTAAATTTTTCTGGCAAACCTAATAAAAGAGCCTGCGAATCAATAACATCTACTTTAAATGGCTGCTTTCCTTCTTCACGATAAGTAATAGTCAATGTTTTTTCTTTTCCTCTTACGGGATCACCAAAAAGCAAAACTTTAGCTTCTTGTCCAATGGGTATAATTAATGTAGAACCAATTACCCTACTTTGAACAATATCGGTAACATCAAAAACATTTTCAGCACTTCCATACCTTGCTTCTAAAATTTCTATTTTAGGTTTAGCAAGAAGTTGTAAATTAAACATTGAATTTCGACTATATCCATGAGGATTATCAGATACACCAGTTTCTCCTAAATAATTAACAACACCCAGTGTTCCTAAACTTAAAAGAAAATAATTATCTCCAACTTTTCTTAATAAAAATTTTTCTGATTTATTTTTTCTATTATAAAAATCCGCACTATCTTGCGTTGATAAATTCCAACCATATTTTTTAGAAGCAGTAAGGTTTTGGTTATTAAATAATGATTCAAATCCTATCTCTCCACCCTGCCTAATAATTCTAAATTGTGTTGCAAAATTTTTGCTTGTAACCTTTCCGTTACTGGCAAAAACTCTGGTTGTAATATCTTTTTTGGATTGAACATCTTCTACAATCTTCCAACTTTCATTACTTCCCATATAAGGTTTTAAAGCCACATTAAAATCTGCAAAATTACTTATGTAAGTTTTATCAGCGGATTCAAATGCAACTTCATTCCCTTTATAAACAAGACCTCTGTTCAAGGGATTTTTTGGATCAACAATAACAAAAGATGTATTCTTCCCTACTTTTTCAAAAGCTGGAGCCAACTGATTTTTAACTCTTCTTCTTCCTGAAATTTTTCCTAGATATTTTCCAAAAGTTGACTGCAAGGTTACAACATCACCAAATCTTATTTCTTGAGCTGCTTCTGGATTCAAAGAACTAACAATTCTCCATCTTTGTTTTTCTTGCAAAGCTTGAACACTCGTTGCACCATCTGCAACTAAATAATTATCAACTCTAGAACTTCTTCCCTTTTGCAAAAATTCTTTAGTGTTTTTCAGTAAAACTAAATCATTAAATCGTAACGGTTCTTTAAACATTCCTTCTAACGTTTGAACCGTAAGATATTTATTATCTGTAGTTTTTAAAGCAATAATAGAGCCAACTAGCAACTCTTTATTTGTAATAGGAGCTTGATTATTACTTACTTGCCATAAAGTATACTGATCAGGTTGTTTTACAGTTGTTACAAAAGTTCCACCAGTAAAAGTTAATATGTCTTTTATTTGTTGATTAACTAAATTAAAAGAACTTGTTTTATTCCAAAAATCTGTCTTTTTTCCACCTTCTATTTGAACAATCCAATTATCACCAACATCACCAACACCCGATTTACCAAGAACTTCTACATCTGTACCATTAAAGTTTAAATTCTTTCTAAGCCCTAAATTTTCTAATCGAACAACCGATCCATTTCTAATTTTTTCACCAAATTTATACGAATCAGGTGTTCCATTTCGTCCTTTTATAATCCACCAGTCTGAATCTCCGGCCACAATCACTTTAGGAGAAGGACTAAAAACTTTTAAACCCTGAGCCGCTTGTAAATTTTTAATTTGTACAACCGCTCCATACTGTAAAAAATTATCATCAACAACTATTTTTTGTTGAGCTTCTTCTTTTACTCCCGTTGGAGCAATTGAATCATAAAATTCTTTTGGAGGAAAAGTTATAACAGGAGGAAGAAGTAAAACATTTGTATATTGCACTTGTTTATTATTACTTCCCAAACCTATTTTATTTATATATGGATTTGGATCGGGATCTTTCCAAGAAAGAAAAATATTATCTCCCGGCCATCCTTTTCCCACCAAAATTAATCCATTATCGTAACAAATCCAAAATGGAATAAATGCACCCGCTTCTTGACCTTTAATAATGCTAACCATTGCATCAGGATTTTCTTCTCTTGTTACATATGCTTTTTCTGAACCATTTTTTAAAATATATGATCGAGTATTTCCCTCACCTCCAATAGAAACTACATACATTGGATCTGTTGAAAACTTATCATGGAATGCTATCCGAATATCAGATTCCGCTTTTGACTGAAAAGTAACTGTAACTTGTCCTCTCTGATATTCTTCATACAACCATCCCCATCCTCTTCCAAGCAGAGGATATAAATCTATAACTTGACCAGAAAAAAAAGGCTCAACTCTTTTTCCTGTTCCTTCAATTGCAATGCCAGGCAACTCTTTAGGTATTGTTGCAGGCAAGGGAGCGCTGGATAAAGTTTTTTGAGGTGGAATTTTAACACTTTCTTCGAACAACATTTCGTATTCTGTTTCATTTGTAACAGAATTAAGTTCCGCAGACTGAGCATCAAGTTTTTGTAAATTAAAATTTAAAAAAAGTAACATCGCAAAAACTGACAAAAATATTTGTTTTAATTTCATTAAAAAATCCTTCGCAATATTTAAAATAAAGATTCAAAAAAACCATTAAACACATCATAGCCATTAATATTTTGTTTTTTCTACAATTTAAGCAAAAAGATTAAAAGCTGTTTTGAATAATATTGTTGACTAACGGCAGCAACAAAATGGCATAATGTTTTAGAATTTTTATGAAAAAAAGCGTAGGAGAAAATATGAAATCTTTTTTATCAAAAAAATTAACCCTTTTTCTAGCATTATTAATAGTTTCAAAATTATGCTTTTGCAAAGAAGCACCTGTAGCTTTAGAAACAGAAACTGTTCAAATTCAAGAAACAGAAATAAAAGCACCGGTAGCAGAAGTAGAGGCACCAGCAACACCAACAGCCATAACAACTGAAAAAGTAGTTGAAACCATTGAACAAAAACAACCTGTAAAAATTATCGAAGAAACAAGCACTGAACAAATTTTGATTAAACCAGAAGTAACATCTATCCCAATTCAAACCGAAGAATTTACAACCGAAGAAACAAGAATTACTCAAATCCCGGCACAACTACAAGGCGTTAGAGCAAAATTAACAATTTTAAATGCCGAATATGGAATTTTGGACAACAAAATAAGATCTGGCGAAAATGTTGTTTTTAAGAACAAAAAAACAGAATGTTTTTTAGAAGCAGATGAAGACTTATGGGTTTATACAAAAAATAAATTAAAAGATTTTAATGAAAAATATATTTTTCAAATCGAAAAGCTCGATGGAAAACCCGGAGAAATAATAAAATCAGGAGATAAGGTAATTTTTAAGTGCATGACACCTTTTGGCGATGCAACTTATTATTTAGGAGTAGGAGAAAAAACCAGTCCCTGGGGAATGGGAAGTGCTGCAAAAAAATGGTACTTTACAAATCTTGTAACAAAAAAAACAGATGAAGCAGCACATTGGATAATAGGCGGAAGAGTCACCGAAGGTGGAAATGTAACATTAAAATCTGTAGTTAACGAAAAATTAGTTTATGACACAAAACATTCCGAAAAAAAAGCTGTTGTTGCAGGTGATCCAAAAGAAGTAGACGATCGCGAAAGATTTAGAATTCACAGAGTTTTACCACCAACAAAAGGAAATATTTCCCTTAATTTTGTAACACTTAGAAGTAACAAAATTAAAAACACAGATATAATTCCGTATCTTAATGGATTAATTAATAGCCCTAATCAAATTATTACAAATCTAAATGGTGGAATCACAATAGAAGATGATTTTTCAGATAGTTTTGGAGATCTTGGCTTATCTCATCCCAATACAAATATTTATAAACAACTAAAAGTAGAATATGAGTTAGACCGTAGAACATACACTCATATGTATACCGATGGAGAAATAATTCAAATTCCAACACTCGAAGAACTTATTAAAGCAAAACAAGATGTTGCAAACAGAAACACAATAAAAAAAGATTTAGAAGAAATCGGATTTTTTCCAGTTAAAGGTCGACTTGTTAAAATATCTTCTGATGCAGGCTTAACGCTGGGACTAAATGCAGATAACGATCTTCTTATTTGGAACGAAAAAACACAAAGTTTTGAACCAATCAAAACAGAACTAGCGACACCCCCTCTTCCCCCTGCTTTAAAAGACAACAAAGTAATTCAAGCAACAATTAAACTTCCAAAAATTAAGCTCAAGGATATTGCAGGAGGAAATGATGGAACAATAATTGCTATATCAAATAACAATCAAGTCTTCCAAGTACAATTAACAAATGGAGCGGCTATCCTACACCAACTACTGCCATCAAAATTTGTTGACGTAAGCGTTGAAAATAAAAATAACATTTGGTTAATTGATCCCAAAGGAAATGTTTTTAAAACAACACTTGAAGCAAAACAAGCGCAACAAGTTGGAACCAGAATATTCGCGCAGTTATCTGCAGACGTAAATGAAGCTTGGGGATTAACTGCCGATGGAACTTTATATCGCTGGATGGGCGGTGAAAATTATCAAGATGACAAAGGATGGGTAAAAATATCAGAACAAAAATTCAAACAAATATCAATAGGTAAAGACGTTTGGGCAATAGGTGAATATAAAACTTTTAGATGGAACAAAGACAACAATCGTTTCGAGGAAATCGGCGTTGCAAGACACATGGGATATATCACAACAAGTAACACCGGTGAAGTTTGGATTCTAGTACCAGAAAAACCAAATCTTCCAATGGGCGATGCCGTATACAGAAAAGCAAAATTACTTTTAACTTTAAATCATCCGATAGCATTACAAGGTTCCAATGATGAATACCTAACGGTTGGACCAGAAGGTTTTGTTTCTGCAGCAACAAGTTGGCCAGAATCATTTACTTTTGTAAATCCTGCAAATCCAGAATCTCCAGAAATTTTTAAATATCAACAAGAAATAGTAATTAAATCTTTAGTAAATGATTTATATATAAAAGCAGTACAAGATGATGCCGGAAATATTTTTATAACGGCTACAGAAACCGATCCCCAAAATGCAACTAACTTTAAAATTATCAATCAACTAAATCCAGAAGATTCAAATGAAATTGAAAAAGGTAAACAAGCTCAAATATTTTTAGAAACAACCGACGGTTTACAACTTGGAACAAAAAGATTAGATGGCAGTCTTTATTTAGATCAAAATAGAGGAGGCTTTGATAAAAAATGGCAAATACAAGATGCAGCTGAGTAATCTTAGGTAAAAAATTGTTTCACTTTTTTTAGGAAGGAAAAGTAATGGCAAAAATGAATATTAAAAATATTATTTTGGCATGTTTATTTATTGCATCTTTTAATCCTATTTCTGCAATGGAATTTGAAATTGAAGAACCATGTTTTGACGAACAGCAAGGACAGGCATTGGAACAACCTCAAAAACAAGCTCCAGCACATCCCGAGGTATTAAAATTAGACCAAAATTTAATATCCAAAAATTATGAAGAACTCTGTAAATCTTTTTACCCAAGAACTAATCCCCCTCAATTTAAAACAATAAAAAACACATGGCTCACAAATAGAACCTGGCATACCTATAAGGTTTTAATCGAACAAGAAAGAAAAAAAGAACTCAAAATCATAACAAAAGCTTTCGAAACCCCTATGTTATATCTTGCATCAAGATTAGCATATAAAACTTTAATAAATTCAGAAAGCAAAGACGGCGAAACTCATGCATTTGGAAGATCAATTATTAATCTTATGGTAAGAATGTTTCAAGATATTTATTCGCTAACTAATATGAGCTGCAATGTAAATACTAAAGCATTTAACGACATGCAAGATAAAGTTTTAAGGTTCTGGATAAACTCTTTATATGATTGTCAATATGCAAACTATGATTATACTATGAAAAGTATTCTTTTGTTATTTTATCCAAGAGCAAAAAAATCAAAAAATATTTACTTTAAAAAAGATCTTCCATCTTTTGCGTGGAGCAATGAACTTAAATATTACTATCAATCAACTATAAATTTTAAATCTCCAAATGAAGATTTAGAAGCAATGTATAAACATAATACGCCACTGATAGATCAATTAAGAGAAAAAGCAACAAGAATCTTATTTCATCATCTTTATAGAAAAACAAGGGATATAGAAAATAAAGAAAAATGGAAAGCTGCATTTTCTACAAAAATAGAAGAATTACCTATTGAACCAGAAATTTCCCAAGAAGATCTATTCCGCCTTTACAATATTTACAGTTAATCGAATTAAGTAAAAAAGAGCGGTGTAAATTTTACATCGCTCTTTTTTATTTAATTCGATTTTTTATTTTCCTAAAACATCTCTACATCTACTGCAAAGTTGAGTTTCGTGATCAGTTGCTTCCCATTGCCAACAACGAGGACATTTAACTCCATCAGCATTAAAAACAGAAACATTCACCCAATCTAAATCTGTTTTAGATAAATCTTCTTTTTCTACAAAATTAAATTGCGAAACAATAAACCAATCTTTTAAAAACTTTTGTACATCTTCACCAGAATCTTTAAGTGTTCTAAAAAAATCATCTAATTGTTTTTTCTGTTCACTATTTGGATCTAAATAAATTTGAACTTTTGCACCTAAAGAATGTTTAATTTCACCATCTTTACGTTTTTCTTCTATTGCTTTTAAAACAACATCACGCAATTGCTCTAAAGTATTCCAAACTCCTCTCATAGAAATTGCATATGTTGCAGATTGTACAGTTGGAGTTTGTAAACCCCTTTGCGCGACAATGGAATGTTGAGGAATTTCTTTTTTACCAAGTTTTTCCCAAATATTAACAACATCAACAAAATCCTGAAGATGAATAGATTCACTTTTGTTTTTTTGATAAAAATCAGAAACTTCTTCTGCTAAGAAAGAAACTAAAGGTGCCATCAAGCGTGTAAGAGTATCTAAAATTAAATAAATAGAAGTTTGTGCAGACCTACGTTTAAGTCCATCCGATTTTTCTACATAAAGTCTATCTTTGCAAACATCTAAATAAAGAGAACTAAGATCGTTAGCACAATAATTATTTAATGCATGAAACACTGCTGCAAAATCTGATTCTTCATATGCATTTAGAACTTCATTATTTCTTTTAAATAAATTTTCGAGAGCATATTGATCAACTTTTAATAATTTTTCGTAATCAACTGCATCTTTTGCAAAATCAAAATCATAAAGATTTGAAATCATAAAACGACAAGTGTTTCTAATTTTACGATAAACTTCTGAAACATTTTTTAAAATATTATCAGAAATTGAAATGTCATTTTTGTAATCAGCACTTGCAACCCAAAGTCTTAAAATATCTCGGCTGTATTTTTTTATTACATAATCAGGCGCAACAACATTACCAACCGATTTGGACATCTTGTGTCCTTTTTCATCAACAACAAAACCGTGAGTAACAATTTCTTTTGTGCATGTTTTTTTATTGATAATCATTGAAGATAACAATGAACTTTGGAACCAACCTCTATGTTGATCTGATCCTTCAAGATACATATCTGCAGGAACACCAAGATTTTTTGGATCCTGATCTAAAACTGCATAATGACTAACACCAGAATCAAACCAAACATCCAAAATATCTGTTTCTTTTCGGAATTCATTTAAATCTGAATTTGCGCAATTTGAACATTTAAAATTATTTGGAATTACATTTTGTTTTTGCATTTCTTCGATTGTAATTTTATCCCAAAATTCAATTCCATCTTTTTGCACACCTGTTGCAATTTTTTCTATAAAATCTTTTAAAATATATGCATGGTCACATTTTTTACACAAAATTGCAGGGATAGGAACACCCCAAGTTCTTTGGCGAGAAATACACCATTCGCTTCTGTTATTCACAAAAGCTTCCAAGCGATTTTTTCCCCATTCAGGAATAAAATCTATTTTTCCAATTTCTTTAATGGTATTTGGAATTAAATCATTTTTTTGCAAGTTACAAAACCATTGGTCTGTTGCTCTAAACATTAATCCGTTATGACAACGCCAACAATGAGGATAAGAGTGTTTTATATTTAATTTGTGCAACAATGCATTTTTTTCTACTAATTTTTTTAATACCCAAAACTGACCATCGGCAACGGGTATGCCTTCTAATTCTTTTGGTTCAATTTCTGATGTATATTTTCCATCCGCAGAAAGTGGTGAATAAATTTCCAAGTTGTTTTTTACACCCAAAAAGTAATCTTCCGGTCCACAACCAGGTGCTGAATGAACACATGCGGTTCCTTCTCCAAGAAGCACACTGTTATCAAGAATTATTGGAACTTGTAAATTTTCAACAAACGGATGATTCGCTTTGTATCCCTTGAGAATCTTTGAATCAAAAGTTGCTAAAATTTCTTTTTCTATTCCTAAAACTGCACAAATTTTATCTGCCAGTTCTTCTGCTACAATAAATGCTAATTTTTTTTCAGAATGTTTCAATAAAACATATTTTGCAACATTGTTTACAACTACCGCGCGATTTAAAGGAAGAGTCCAGGGAGTTGTTGTCCAAATTAAAAAATTAAAATCCAACTCTGGATTGTTTTTTATTACTCCAGGAAAAAGTTTTTCTGCGAAAAGTTTTTCTGCATTTTCTTTTGCGAACGGAAACAAAACATAAATCGATGGATCTTTTCTATCTTTATATTCAATTTCAGCAGTTGCCAAAACAGTCTGACATGATGAACACCAAGGAACAGTTTTGCCTTTTCTTTCTATAAATCCACCATCAACAAACATAGAAAATGCACGTAAAATATTTGCTTCGTAAGTTGGATCCATTGTTACATATGGATTATCCCAATCCATTACAACACCTAAATCTTTAAACTCTTCTCTTTGAATATCAATCCATTTTTGCGCATAAGCTTTGCATGCTTTTTTGAATTCAGCTTTGTTTTCAGTGCTCACGCCTTCAGAAACAACTTTTAATTCTATAGGCAATCCGTGACAATCCCAGCCTGGTTTTACAGGAACATGATCTCCAGACATTCTTTTAAACTTAGTTACGATATCTTTTAAAACTTTATTTAAAACATGTCCTAAGTGAATATTTCCGTTTGCATACGGCGGACCATCATGCAAAACATATTTTTTATTTTCTTTGTTTTCATTCCATGATTTGGAATATAAATCTTCGTTATTCCAACGTTGCAAAAATTCTGGTTCTCTTGTTGCAGCATTTGCACGAATAGAAAATTCAGTTGTTGGAAGATTTAAAGTATCTTGATACGGATTTTTTTTCTTATTATCTTTGTTACTCATTTTGTAATTTTCCTAGGCAAAAAATCATTTATGCCCCTGGGCTTACGCCACAGGGCTACCATAAAACCGCCTCGAGAGGCTCTCAATTAACTTAACTAAACAAATCTTGTAAATCATAAGCAACTTTATATCTGTTTAATAACAAAACATATTCTTTTTCAAAAGTCATCTGCCTATGATGCTCTTCTTGGTTCAAAATATAATTTTTAATTCTGGGCAAAGAAGAAATATCAACAGTAAAAACACTGTAACCACCCTGCCACGTAAAATTCATTAAGAATTTATCCCTAATGAATTTTGACGAATTAGATTTTATCAAGCGAACAACATCTGAAATTGTATAGCGTGATGCTTTTTGAATTAATACGTGAATATGATTATCTACTCCTCCAACAGCCAACAAATGCCAATCCTTTGATATTGCTACTTTCCCAATATATTCATACAAAAGTTTTTTAAATCTTGGATCAATGGATGGTTGTCTGTTTTTTGTTGCCCAAACAATATGATAAAACATACTTGTATATGCATGATGACTTTGCATTTCCTATTCCTGCTTATTATTTTACTTGAAAGCCTCCATGCCCGCCGAAGCCTTGGCGAAGGCTGGTTGAGGCGGCTTTACGGTAGCCCAATGCGTGAGCTTTGGGTTATTATTATGTTTTGTTTTCTTATTTTTTATTATCAATCTATTAATTCCAACCTTTTTTGATATCTATCACCCTTGAATTCAGTATATAACCATGTTTTGATTATTGCAAAAGCATCTTTTGCCAAAAGAAAGTCGGCAGGAAGCACTAAAACATTTGAATTGTCGTCAGCTTTTGCAGATTTTGCAACATCTTCATTCCAACAAAGTGCTGCATAAATTCCTTTAAATCTATTCGCAACAATCGACATTCCAATGCCGGAACCACAAATTAAAATTCCTAAGTCAGATTTGCCATCCAAAACATTTTTACAAACTTTTTTAGCAAAAACCGGATAATCAACACAATCTTTGCCGTCAGTTCCAAGGTCAATCCATTGTAAATCTACAAAGTGTTTAATAATTTCAGATTTTAATTCATATCCTCTATGATCAGATCCAATAGTAATCATCATTTTTCAAATCTCTCTTTCCTTCCATATAAAAGTCTTGAGGCTTGCTCCAGTCATAATCAGCTTGTTTAAAAGGAGAACTCATTGTTAATATGTATTTTTCACCATCGGCTAAATAGCTCTTTCCTGCAAGATCAACTGCGGGAAATTTAACTTCGTAAGAACGTTTAAACACACTAAAACGATGTCCAAACAAGTATTGATACTCTGGTTCTAATTCAACCTCTTTAATACTTATTGGCGTAACTTTTCGACCATCATCAAATACCAAGAACGGAGACCAGAAAGAATTTTTATCGGTTAACGATACATGAGTTTTGTCTCTTATATCTGCCAAAATATATAAAGTAATCCAATGTTTATTTTCTTCTAATTGCCTTCTGAGCATTGCTTCTTTTGTTTGTTCATCTTTTCCGTGTTGTCTTACATTTATATCAACATATGCTTCTCGAACAGCATCAGAAAGTTTTAAAACATCAAAATGAGCTGCCGTTGAAAATTGATCATAAATTGTTTTTGATCGTAAGCCATCATAAATAACCGTTCTGTGATCTTCTAAATCTCGGCCTTGAGGTGTCTCTTCTTTGGATAATTTGTGATATTTAATACATGATGAAAAAAATAAAAGAGTGGTAATTGAAACAAGTATCGAAAATTTTCTCTTAAAAAGCATCTTTTAAACTCTCCCTGATTTATCGTATTTATTTTAAATGTTTTTAATTCTGTCTATATTTGAATAAGATTTATATTGTTAACATGCATGTTGTTAATATTCATATTGTTAACTTGTACTTTGTACTTTAACCAAATTTGCAAAAATTAAAAAGAAAGAAAGAAAATGAAAAATTTATCCTCCTTATTATCGAGTAAGTATTTAAAATTTAAAAAGAAAGATCGCAACATCGCATTGATGATAAAAGTTTGTTTTCTTGGGATTTTCATTGGAACATTTTCTTTGATGCTAACTCTTATCATCATGAACGGTTTTGAAAAAACAATTCACGATAAAATGCAAGGCATCAACTCTCAAGTTATAATTTATGCACCCGGCAATAAACTAGATTACGAAAATATGAAAAACGCTCTTCTAGACGAATTTGATGAAATAGAAGCTGTTAGCGGCAGCAGCTTGCACCAGGTATTAATTAACCAAAACAAAACTCAATCAATTTTATTTTTAAAAGGCATCGATCCAGAAAGCGAAGGAAACGTTACAAATATTACAGAAAAAATAACGTTTCCATTAACTTCAAAAGAAAATCAACAGAATTTACTTCCAAAGCTTTTGGCAAATAACGAAATTATAATCGGTTATAAAACTGCACAAAATTTGAATTTAAAAGTCGGCGACCAAATAAATTTGCTAATTCCCGAACCTGCAAGTGATAAAAAAATATTTTTGAATAAGAAAAATGTAAAAGTTTCTGGAATATTTAAAATTGGATTAGAAGAATACGATAATAATTTTGCATTTTGCTCTTTGGATCTTATGCATAATTTATTTAAAGAAAAAAAAGGCGTTGATCAGATAAGTTTAAAGTTAAAACAAGAATCCGTTCGCCCTTCTTTTAGCAGTTTTTTCCAAGATAAAGAAGAATTAATTATTAAAAATTTACAAAACAGATTGCCAATGCTCACCGTCTGCTCTTGGAAAGATTTATATCCGGCACTTGTTTCATCATTAAAGCTAGAAAAATATGTAATGTTTTTTATTCTTGCACTAATCACACTTGTTTCTTGCATGACAATGGTTTCTTTACTTTTTATGTACATTCAACAAAAAAGACGTGATATTGCAATTCTTAAATCAATGGGACTTAGTAATAAAAAAATACGTTCAATATTTTTACGAATTGGTTTAACTATTACTTTTTGGGCATCATCTTCTGGATTGGGACTCGCTGCGCTTGCAGGATTTTTATTAGAGAAATATCCGTTCATTCAACTTCCTGATGTTTATTATGTTTCTTATCTTCCAGCAAGAATGGATCTTGAAATTTTTATTGTAGTCTTTGTTGCTACAATGCTACTCGGTTTTTTTGCTACATGGATTCCAGCACAAAGAACAAAAAGAATTAACATTGCGCAGGTTTTGCGACAAGAATAACTCTTATTCAAGAATAACTTTTTTATTTTTATATTAATCAAAAAAAGAAGCCGCTAAATAAAATCAGCGACTCTCTTTTATTAAAACTATAAATATATTAACTATTTATTATTCACCTACAAAGCTCCAAAGCCATCCACCAGCTTGTCTTGCATATTCTTGATCCCAGGTTAAATCAACATAAGGTGCAGTTATTTTCCCATGCAAAAATTTTAAAATTGAATAACCAAAAACAGATACGTTTTTAACAATTTTAAATGGCATTAAAAATCCACCGACAAAACCAATACCTGTCTCAGGATTAGCACACCACCAATTATAAGAACCACATAAAGTTCCAACAAATAAACAAATCATTGTTAAACGAATACACTTATCCAAGGCCCATCCACCATAACTATTTGTTTTCACGGTTTGACCAAAAAGCGTTCTTAATGGAAATGATAATATTTTCTTTGCATAAGCTAATTTTGATTTTTCATCTCTTGCGGTCTTCATTGCTAAATAACTTGTTAAAAAAGCATCAAACTGATTCCAGCTTTCTCGAGAAAGAAATGTTGCATCATCTGAAGTTTCTGCTGAATGTTTAAGAACATCATTTTTCAACTCAGAAATTTTTTTTAATAATTCTAGTTCAAAAGACGGACGCCTAAATAGCTTTGTAAAAAATCCAAGAGATTTTGAAAGAGAAGATCTTAAATTACCTTCTTCTTTTAAAAAATCGGTAAAAGAAACAGTATCAACAGATTCGGATGCACCACCTTCATTAAACATACTTAATATACCTTGGACCTGTTTATCAATTTTGTTCTGTAAAATTGATAATTCATCTGTAACTTTAACTTGTGTGGCAATTGGTTTAAGAGTCCTAATTACTGTATGTGGAAAATATGAATTAAATTGTTTAAGCGCACCAACGATTACTTCTTCTTCTACTTTATTTGCATAACCAATACAATAACCTTGGTACAAATCTTTTAAGATTTGCGCCACTTTTTCAATAGCCATTGTATCTGGACGACAATCTTCTTCTGGTTTAATTTTTAGCAATATTTGATCAAGATTATGTGTATTTAGACTATCTCCGCGGTAATGCCATAAATTTTTATCGAGTTGTGTAACTTCTTTAATAACAACATCTGGCTTAACAGCAAAAACATTTGTTGTATAACTGTTAGATAACATAACTGTTAATGCCAACAATGGTATAACTTTTTTTAAATTAAATTTCATCATTTTTATAACCTCCATCTTTTATTTATCTTCTTCTTGCTTCTTCTCTAGCAATACGCCTTAAAACTTCTTCAACCTCGGGTTTACGTTCTGGACCATAAACTAAGTCATGTCCATCATTATAAACTTGTTGTCCTTGTCTAAAAACCGGATAAACAACCCCGCTAAAACAAGTTTGAAGTTTATATAAAACTACATATAAAATTCCAATAGCAGATATAAGGGCTGCACCTTCTTTGTAATATCCTTTATTCATCAAGGCGAAACTTTCATAAACTATAAATACACCAAATAGCATTGAAGCAAATAACGCAGCATTTGCAGTAAACTTTGCACCTGAAGATGCCTTTTGCATTATTTTATTAAAGCCCCAAGAACTTTTGGCCATTTTTCCAAAAGATTCTAATATTATTTTTTTAAATCTAACCGCAAATGCGTCATGATTAATATCATCTAATAATCTCAAATCTGGACAATCAGACTGAATCACTTCGCATAAAGCAGGTAAAATCTTATCAACAAAACTTGAAGATAAAATTTCAGCTACCTCTGGATCTCTATTACTTAGGTCTGTAATAACTGTTGGATGTTGTTCAAGCAAACTATCTTTAAAAATACTGCTTAAACCATCTTTGAAATTTCTCTTATTTTCTATTAAATAACTTCTGATATCTCCACTTAATACTGAAGACGGAAGTTTTAATAAATTTTGTATGGTACTTTCAGCAAAAGCATCTGATACTTTTTGAATTTTATCTATTTGGACATTTGTACCATCAACATTTTGAGCCCTAAAGTAATTAGGAACATATTTTTTCATTGCAAAGATATTATTGCAACTCAAAACAGATAAAAACATTATTGAAGATAAGAATATTTTCTTTAAATTAAAAACTTTCATTGATTATAACCTCCTAATCAAATTAATAACCTCTCATTTACTATACTCAAATTAATACAAATAAGAATACTTGTAAAACGGCTAAAAAGCTTAAATAATCATATAGAAAACAAAAAAAGGCGCTTTTTATATAAAAAGCGCCTTTTTGATATAAAAGTTGGTTTAAAATCAGGCATTTTTTGATTTAAAGAAACTTGAAACAAGCTTCTTTGGGGCCTATAAAACTGCAAAAATGTCTAAAAATGCTATTTTTTGAACATCAATCAATTAAACCTATTCGATAAAAACCTCTTTTAACCCCATTTTGCAACCATGCAAATCGCCCTGCATAATCACGACCCCTATCTCTTAAAAGCCATTTACGCTCTCTGCTTTCAATTAAATCTCTAGGTTTCTCGCCATCCTCGTTTTCAATCTCAGTATCAGCACCATTTTCTAACAACAATTTTGCAATTTCATACCACATGTCAAAAGAATGAATATCTGTATTCAGCTTTTGTGCAACATAATGTAACGGTGCATTTCCTTTAAAATCTAAAACATTTACATTCACAGCATACTTTTCTATCAAACTATTAATTCGCCAAACAGTAAAAGGTGTTTTATTTTTTATAATAAGATGCAAAACGGAACAACCATTAACATCAAGATTATTAACATTTGCCCCATGATCTATGAAAAAAATATAATTTCTATTTTGGTGCAAAGAAATAAATAATGCCTTATGTCCATTTTTATCTACAGTGTTTGGATTAGCTCCATAATCCAAAAGAAGATTTATTAATTTTCCAGAATACACAACGTCTACAACATTCAAAATTCCAATTTTCTTATTATTCGCTTTCATCGCCTGTATTATTGGTGGATCACAATTTTCACATCTATAATTAACTTCATGGCCAGACTTAATTATTTCTTCAATAACCTCTAACGGAGCACATCGCTCTATCGCTTGAGATAAAATAGGCAAACCACTTTGACCTTTTGAATAATCAAAAAATGATGGATCTTCATTTTCGTGTTTATGAATATTAATATCTGGATAATGCGCAATAAGTAATTTTATTATATCTTGATCATAACCTTTATCACTTAAATGCATAATCAAATTCTTGCCATCTGCACTTGGAGTATAAAGAGTTATTCCTCGTCTTTTTAATTCTTTTAAAAAATTACACACTAAACACAATGGATTTCTTTGCCCTTTACATAAATCTGGTTTTCCTACATGTCTTGCTGCAACTTCCGAATCATTTAAAACACATTTGGATGCTTCAACCAAAATATCTATATAGTTAACATTGTATTGAGTTGTTAAATCAAGAGCACGATTTACAACCATTCCTGCAAAACTTCTTTGACCGCAATCTCCAAATTGCAAACCTTGTGCAAGATTACACATTCCACCAATTAACTCTTGCGGAGATGAAACTTCTTTAAAAAGACATGTTATTAAAAAATCAACCTGCGGACACGAGCCCATAGTAAAATCTTCTTGCGCTTTTAAATTAAAAACAAAAGAAACAAACAATAAAATACTAAGTATTTTTTTTAGACTTTTCATTTTCTTCCTCAAAAAGCAATAATAAACTTGTTAACATTTTATAATTCCATGTTATCTAAAAATAAAAGTTATCTTAGATAAAAGATGATAAAAATTATCAAAAAATAAAACAAAGTAAAATTTTAATTAAATTAGGAGAGTAAATATGAAAATACCTTTTATAAAAGACATAAATCTTCAACATAAACGAGTTTTTTTACGAGCAGATTTAAACGTACCCCTAAACCCTTCGACGGAGCTCAGGGCAAACGGGGATAAAAAAGATTTAAATGCACCAATAAAAGATGGAAAAATCTTACAAGATTTTAAACTTCAAAAAATACTCCCTACAATAAAATATATTCAAAACCGTGGGGGCAAAGTAATTTTAGCAACACATCTAGGAAGACCAGAAGCAAAAAGTCAGACAAATTTTTATGACGAAAACCTCTCTACAAAAATTTTAATGCCTTGGTTTGAAGAACGAGAATATCAAATAAAACTCGAACGAGACTTAGAAACTGCAGATATTTGGAGTCGTGAAGATTTTTCTGAAATTTTATTACTAGAAAATTTACGTTTTTTTAATGGCGAACAAGGAACAAAAGACGAACAAGAACGCTTCGCGCAAATCTTAAGCAATCTCGCCGATGTTTATGTAAATGATGCGTTTGGATTAATTCATAGAAATGATTGTTCCGTCACAATGTTGCCTAAAAAATTTTCTGCATCAAAAAGATGTTTTGGCATGCTCATAGAAAAAGAAATTAAAAATCTAGACAAACTAAAAAAAGATATAAATCAGCCTTTCACAATCGTTCTTGGTGGAAATAAAATAAAAGACAAAATAGAACTTTTAAATAATTTTTTAGAAATCAAAGAAAAAAATCGTCCACAACCAATCTCGATTGGATCAATTTTAATTGGTGGCGCAATTGCAAATACATTCCTAAAAGCACAAGGTATAGAAGTTGGCAAATCATTAATCGAAGAAGATGCTTTAAGTTTTGCAAAAGAGTTTTTACAAAAAGCTAAAGAAAAAAGTCTAAATGTTTTGCTTCCTAAGGATTTTTTAACAGTCAAAGAACTTGATCAACCAAAAACAGAACATACGCAAAAAGATTCTATTCAAAGCGATGAAATTTGCGTTGATATTGGAAAAGAAACAATTAAAGAATTTGAAGAAGAAATAAAAAAATCAAAAACTATTTTTACTAACGGTTCAATGGGAATTTATGCAAATCCCGAATTTGCAACCGGAAGCAAAAAGATTCTGGATTGCATTGCCAATTCTGATGCATTCTCCGTCGCCGGCGGCGGTGATTGCGTTGCAGCAATTTACATTTTCGATTTACAAGATAAATTTAATTTCTTATCAACTGGTGGCGGTGCAACGTTAAAATATCTTGCATGTAAATATCCGCTAGAAGATTTAAAAACATTTAAAGTTATTGCGGTGGAATAAATTAAATGCGTATTTCTTATTACACAAAAAGAATTCGTGAACTGGGCTTTCTCAACACCCTTTCAAGAATAAAAGTAAGACTTGATAAAACTGCATACAAGTTTTATTGGAGTAAACCCCTTCGATACACCCGACTTCAACAAAAGTTTCGTCGGGCACTCAGGGTGAGCGGGTTTGTAGGAGCAAGCAAAAGCATAGATTTTCCACGTTTTATTAATAAATTAAAACAAAAAACTTTTATTCAAAAAATAAAGAACTCTGATGAATTTCAGAGTTCTTTACCCAAACAAGAAAATGTAGAAAATACTTTCCCATATATTTTTCTAAAAAAGCATCCCCAGTTGATTTCTGAAGAAATAAAAAGAAATTCAAAAACTTTTTATCAAGATATAAAGTATCTAGATACAAAGATTAAACAAAATAAAAATGTAACTTTTGATGATTATAATTTTGATATCAAAGTTCCGTGGGAAATTAGTAGGTTTCAGCATGTTTTAAATATTAAAGATGCCCAAACATTTTATGCCCAAGTAAATAATTGGATTGATCAAAATCCATATCTTCTTGGTGTAAATTGGGTTTGTCCAATGGATGTTGCAATTCGCGCAACAAATTGGATTTACGGTTTTTACCAATTCAATGAATCTCGATTCAAGAATTCAAAAGATATTCCAGCTGAATTTTGGGAAAAATTAATTGGTTCACTTTATGGTCATGCAAAATATTTAGAAAACAATTGGGAAACATCAGATAAACCCAATAATCATTATTTATCAGATTTACTTGGATACTTTTATTTATGTTTATTTTTTGATGATTTAAAACATTTCAAAAAGACAAAATCAAAAACTTACAAAAAAATATTAGAACAATTTGATCATCAAATCCAAGATGACGGAACATCATACGAAGGTTCAACAAATTACCATAAGCTTGTAGCCGAAATTTTTTATCATTTTTATCTTTTATGCAAAACAAACAATATAAAACTACCTAAAACTTTTTATCCAAAATTACAAAAAATGTTTTTGTTTTTGGAAAATTGCGCGGATCAAAACAATAATTTGGTTCAAATCGGTGATAACGATAGCGGTAAAATTTTAGGGGGGATCCGCCGACGCCGAGGCTATGGCGGACAGGCAAACAAACAAATAAAACATTACCCTAATTTTGGATTAAGCATAATTAAAAATAAAAGCTGTTCCAATCGAGATTGCTCCAATCAAGATTGGGACGTTAGCTTTCGTCATCCAACTTATAATAAAAAACAACCAACCGGACATGTGCATCAAGATGAATTATCAATAACAGGGAGGATTAATGGTATTCGTATTTGAGGGAATCTGGTAACTGATCATTACACTGCAAACGCAAAGTGGCGAAACTATTTTAGGTCTGCAGAAAATCACAATACTTTTCACATTCCAGAACTAGAAAATAATCTAGAAACTTTAGATTTGTTTCAAAATCCCCGCATAGAACAAGCGGATACTGCAAAAATAACAGAAACAGAAAACTCAATTGAAATAGAAAATTATTGTAATAAATACAAAGATTTTGGTTTAACTCAATTGAGAAAAATAAATTTAAAAGATAATTGTCTTGAAATTCAAGATCGAATAACCTCTTTAAACAAAAAAAATAAAACTTGTTTTGACAAAAAAGTTTTGTGGAATTTAGTTTTTCATCCAAAGATAAAAATTATAAAAGATACAGATAATATTTGGAAAATAAGATACGAAGAAAAAGATATTGCAACTCTTGAATCAAATCTAGATTTGAGAAATAGTTCGGGCTTTTATTCCGAAAAATATGGAATGATAGAAAAGTGCACAAAACTAGTTGCTTACAAAGAAATCAACAACTCAACTATTACTTCAAAAAATTTAATTTTAATAAAAAAAATTTAAATTCCATCCGCCGACGCCAAGGCTACGACGCACAAGAAAACTAGTAATAAAATCAAATTCCGCAAAAACTCAAGAGTGCAGCAACATTTGCAAGTAACTCTTTGCGCCAAGATGTTATTGGCTTTTCGCCTTTGTCAAAAATCAATAAGCCATGATTTCCATGTTTCATGTTCCAACCAAAATGTGCAGGGTTGTTTATTCCCAAATGAATTCCCAAATCTTTTACATCACCGGAATCGTTAAGATTTATATCTTTTCTACGTAAACTTTCACGCAGAAACTTTTTAATATCGTTATGATATTGAGCTTCTTTCATATCAGCTTTAAAAATAAATGGATTTTCCCACAAATCTTCTTTGTGACATGAACATTCTTTTTTGCAAAAACCTGCAACACCCAATAAATGATCAAAATCTGGATTATCAACAAGATAGGTTGCTTTTTGTAACCCGAAACAGTTGTCGTGACCAAGTTCATGCAAAACCATATCAGGTAATCCATCAACGTCGTGATACGCTAAAACTTTGTGTAAAAGTCCCGAAAGATGATTTGCCAAACGAAGATCGTCTTCGTGCAAAAGTGCATCCTGATTTTCCATCACTACTCCTTTACAAAAATCGCTACATACTCCTTAACTCCGAAATATAAAACACTTATCCTTTTAAAATGTTTCCTTTATTAAATTACTGATTTTTGTAAAGCCAGACAAGAAACTAAAATTTATGAAACAAAAATGCACTAAACGCTAAATTCTCGAACAAGGTTATCAAGACTGATACCTCTTGACCCCTTTACCAAAACCATCGATTTACTTTTTGTGTTGGATTTCAGGATAGATTCCAAATGTTTTTTTGCTTGTTTCCAATTTGATACACATTCGGTTTTAAAATTTAGTGGAGAAGTTTTCGCAATATGCTTCGCACGAGATCCAACCAAAATTAAATAATCAATATTTCCCGACTTATGCAAAAAGCGTCCAATATTTTTATGCCAAAAAATTTCGCGGGGTCCAAGTTCCAACATATCGCCAAGAATTGCGATCTTTAGATTTTTTGTTTGAACCTGTCCAAAAGCACTTACTGCTGCCTTCATACTTTCTGGATTTGCATTATAGCAATCGCTGATTATTATTCCCTTGTCATCTTTTAAATATTTTTTTTCGAATCGATTTTCGACGCTAGAAAAATTTTCTACCCCTCCAACAATATCATCAATATTAATTTCTAAAAAATTAGCTATTGTTGCGGCAGCCAAAGCGTTATAAACAAAACCCAAATTGTTGCCATTTATTTTCACGGTTTTAATCGCTTTATAAACTTTTAAATTAAAACTTACCTTGAATTCATAATTATCAGGATCGGTATTTATTATTTTAATTTTTCTCGCTTGAATCTGATTTTTAGTTTTTAATCCAAATCTAATCAACGGAAAATCTCTATAAAAATTTTCTAAAAGCGGTTGATCACCAAAAACCATTCCGTAATTATCTGGTTTAAAGTGCTTAAAAATTTTTCTTTTTTCTTTTGCAATATCCAATAATGTACCAAGCCCAAGTGCATGCGAAAGCGAAACACGAGTAATTAAAGCGATGTCTGGACGTAAAATATCAACAAGTTCATCCATTTCACCAGCAGCATCAATTCCTAATTCAAAAACACCAACTTTATGTTTTTGTGATAATTTTAAAATATTAATACTTAAACCAATTGCCGTATTTTGATTTTTAAAGGAGACATAAGCAGGAACTTTTGCAAATTGCAAGATACTTTCAACCATACCTTTTGTTGTTGTTTTACCAATTGAACCAGTTATTCCAACAATCGGAAACTTAAATTGTTTTCTCCAATTTTTTGCAAGTTTAATCAAGGCAGATAAAGTATCATCAACTAAAATAAATAATTTTTCTTGTAACAGTTTTTTATCAATTGATTTTAAAAGCTTTTCTTTTTTCTTGTTTATCAAAAAAACGCTAACACCATTTTGCAAGACATCTTGCAAAAAATTATGTGCATCAACTTTTTCACCCTCAAGTGCTACAAACATTTGATTTGGTTTTGCAAATCTGCTATCGATTGCAACTTCGTTAACAATATTTTGTTCAAAAAATTCGCTTAATTTTTTGTTTGCTTGTTTGCCTGTCCGCCATAGCCTCGTGACCGTCGCAGCCTCATGACCGTCGACTTGTCCGCCATAGCCTTGGCGACGGTGGAAGCCTTGGCGAAGTCGATTGGCGAAGTCGGTTGGCGTCGGCGGATTACTAAAAAGTTTAAATTTTAATTCCGGCAAAGATAAGGTTAGAAAGCTTTCAGTTAAAAAACTTTTAAATAAATGCATAAAAAAATTGTTCCCGTTTATAAATAGAAAAAGCGTGTATGTAAATTAATAAAGCAGTTTACCCAAAACTTACGTATTGGGCTACCTCAAAGTCGCCTCAAGAGGCTTTTCGGTTAACAAAAAAAACTTGCAGTATAATAATCTTTTTTATTTTTTAAGAAATTTTATTTTAAATTTAATTCTTTAATTTCACTTTTTACATATCGTAAAGTAACATTGATTTTTACTTATCAACTTTATACTTTGGATTGAAAGCCTCTTGAGGCGACATTGAGGTAGCCCAATACGTAAGTTTTGGGCGCATCGGTGGTTAAATTACGGTCTTAAAACTTTGCGAGGTTTACTTCCTTGCGCAGGAGCAATTAAACCATCAACTTCTAAACGTTCAATAATTTTTGCAGATCGATTAAAACCAATTTTATAAAAACGTTGCAATTTCGAAATTGAAATTTCATCATGATCTTTTATAAATTCAATTATTTCTGGATAAAGATCATCCTCCAAATCATCCAGTTCTCGTCTATTCACCATTCTTAATTCTTCATTTAAATCTAAATAATTTGCCTGCATTTGAAACTTTAGATGAGTGGTTAAATTTTCTATTTCTTTTTCAGAAATATATGCAGCATGAATTCGTTTAAGATCGGATGATCCAGAATTCATAAAAAGTAAATCACCGCGACCTAAAAGTTTTTCGGCACCACGACAATCAATAATTGTTCTTGAATCAATTTTAGAAGAAACTCTATACGCAACTCGGCTTGGAAAATTTACCTTGATAAGACCGGTTACAACATCAACAGAAGGTCTTTGTGTTGCAACAATCATATGAATTCCTGCAGCTCTTGCCATTTGTGCAATTCGTGCAATCTGAATTTCAACATCTTTTCCTGCAACCATCATAAGATCTGCAAGTTCATCTATCATTAAAACAATGAACGGCATATTTTCGTATTCTTTAGAATCTTTTGCTAATTTTTGATATTCAACAATATTACGAACACCAGCAAGTGCCATTTTGTCGTAACGTTTTTCCATTTCTTGAACAAGCCACTTTAAAACCGGAGCAGCTCTTCTAGGATCAGTAACAATTGGAAAAAGTAAATGTGGAATATCTGCAAACGGAAAAAATTCTAATCTTTTTGGATCAATCAAAATTAATCGTAACTGATCTGGTCTTAGTTTGCACAATAAACTAGCAAGCATTCCATTTAAGCCAACCGACTTACCAGAACCTGTAGAACCAGCCACCAAAAGATGTGGCATGCTTACAAGATCTTCAACAACCGGACGTCCAACAATATCAACACCTAAATTAAGAGGAAGATTTCCCTTAAAATTTTCGAATTCTTCGCTAAGTAAAACATCGGGTAAAAAAACACCTTGTCTTTTTTGATTAGAAATTTCGAACCCAACAACGCTTCTTCCTGGAATTGGCGCAACAATTCTTATACTCATTGCAGTAAGCGCAAGCGCAAGATCATCTTCGAGTGCAATAATTTTACTAATTTTACTATCAATTTCGGGCTTATATTCAAAAAGTGTAATAACCGGACCTGGACGAACAGCTGTAACACTCCCCTTTATTCCAAAATGTTTTAATTTTTCTTCTAATTTCTCTGCACGTTCAAAACAATCTTTTTCGATTAATTTTTTAACATTTTTGTCATCTGCCGATTCTGTTTTACGAAACATATCTAAGCTTGGTAAATCATATTCAATTTTTGGAGCAAATTTTTTTCTAATTTTTCGTTCTTTAATTATTTTCTTTTCGCATGCTTGTGTTACTTTTGCAAATGTATCTAAAAACGTTTGATTCGAAAAAATATTTTTATTTACAACCGAGTTAGGTAAATAAATAAACTTGTGATTTAAAAAGTCTTCGGTATATGAATCTACAAAAACATATTTTTCTTTAAATTCGGAGCCTATCACTTTTGGCTCAAAAACATCATCTTCATCTTCTCGCGCAAGATCTTCTAGCGATTCCCAAAACTCTTCGGCCTCTAATTCATCATCTTTATGTTCGCTCGTCGAAAGTTTATCATCATCGTTATCTTTATTTACTTTGTCGTTTTTCAACCAACCAAAAACAGATCTTGTTTTACGCTTTTCACCTCCATCACCTCCATCACCTCCATCACCACTGCCACCAAAGAAAGAACTAATTTTGCGAAAAATACTTTTAAATAAAAGTTTTATCTTCGACCAAATCCATTTAACAATTTTTAAGAAGAAAGCCAAAATCATTCTTGCTGCAAGTTTTAAAAACTTCCAAGCGACTTTTACTATAAATTTAGCAACTTTAAAAATAGATATTCTAAAAAGAATTACCATGCTTGCGGCAAAAAGCGCCAAAAGTAAAATATTGGTCCCCCAAAAACCCATGAAATTAGAAATCAATTTTAGAAGAGAATCTCCAACCAATCCACCCGCATAACTTTTTGAAAAATCTAAGTTATAAAGTCTAAAAAAAACACTACTGACAAGTATCAATAAAGATAAAGCAAAAAATCTATCCCACTCTTCCCTGAATTTTTTTCTAAACAAAAACATGAAGGCAATATAAAAAAGCATAATTGCAAAAATATATGCTGCCGAACCAAATAAATAGAAAAACAATGCCGCAATGTTTGCACCAATAATGCCGCCCCAATTAACAACTTCTTTTTGGATAGTCGAGAAAAAAAACCAAGAAACGTCTGATGGATTATAAGAAATTAAAGAAATAATCAAAAAAGAAAAAAGGGCTAAAAGTAGAATTCCAATTACTTCTCGCTTGTAAGAAAGTACTTTGTTTTGTTTTTTGGCCAACTTCAACGAACTCTGCGAGTTGAGACTCTTCGAGTTAAAACTCTTTAAATCCGACGATTTTTTCAAATTTGGCTTATCATTCTTATAAAACATCACCACTCCCATCTCATTTTAAATAAATCAATTTATCTATAACAGGTTATTTATAACTAGTTATTTATATTGATCTTATATTTTTGGGATTTTTTTTTCTATAAAAACGATGTTTTTTTTATTTTCATTTACAAACAACCACCTGATTATACATTGTATGTACAATGTATAATCAAAGCCAAGGGAAATAATATGATAAAAAAATTATCAAAATATGGAAATAGCCAAGCAATAATTATTGATAAACCAATATTAGAAATATTAGGAATTAATGAAAAAACCACGCTTGAAATATCTACCGATGGAACATCTCTTATAATTACACCGGTTAAAACAAGGAAAAAGAATTCAAAAATAAAAAATTCCAAAATAAAAAAATCAATCGAAGAAAACATAGAAGAATATAAGCCATTATTAAAAAAATTAGCTAAAAGTTAATCGTCATGAAAAACATTTATTTTCTACAAATAGAAGATATTACATATATACATCAATTAGCTATTAACAGATTTGGAGGAAAGCCTGGAATAAGAAATCACGGCTTATTAGAATCAGCACTAAATCAACCCTTATCAACATTTAATAATAAATATCTTCATGAAAATATTTTCATGATGGCTGCAGCTTACGCATACCATCTAATTAAAAACCATCCCTTCTATGATGGAAATAAGAGAACTGGCATAATTGCTGCCATTACTTTTCTTAATGAAAATGTTTACAAAATTAAAATCAATCATGCAATTTTATATAAACTCACAATAGATATTGCCAATTCTAAAACATCAAAAAAAGAAATCGCTATTTTTTTCAAAAAACAATACGATTCCAAATAAAAATCAAAATACAAATTAATTAATTCTGTGCGGATTGTATACTTGAGTATACAATCCGCACAAACCAGGCCAAAGCCAGCTCAGCAAGGCCCGATTCGGCTGCGCGAGGTTTTAAAAACTCTATCTTTCATCATTAATATTATGCAAAAAGCATTAATATCAACAAAAAACAAACCACAACAAAACACCAATTGGAATAAACATATAAAAAGCAAAGAAACCAACTTTATTTTTTTGCGAAAGTTTTTGCATCCAAAACAAACCAACGTATGCCAAAATTGTTGAAATTAAAATTGTAAAAAATAGTGGGAAATTAAAGTATTTTTCTAAATCGGGAGATTTTATAAGTTTTATAAAACCGAGAAAAAAAGCAGGAACAATTAATGGAAACTGAATCAGGAATGTAAACTGAAACGCCCTGCGTGCAGAAATATTTAACAACCGACTTGTTGCATAAA
>DAOVNS010000048.1 GCA_030630075.1 bacterium
GTCCCTATCCCAAACGGAGTATAAAATTGTCCCATATCAGCATTAATTATTTCTGAAGGAATCAATTTCGCTAAATCTAAAGAAATTGATGTTTTGCCCGAAGCTGTCGGACCAGATATTATAAGAATTGATTTCATTTTTTATTTAATATGTAAAGCTCATGCAACAGAAGAAGAAACTTGTTCTGAACCAAGAACTTGGTGGAAAAAATATTGCTTAAGCGGTTCTTGTAACATTTGAATTATAAAGTCTTCATCTTTGTCCATAACTAACTGCATTTCTTGCACTAATAATTCTTCGGCAATTTCTAAAAGTTTTTTCTCACCAAAAGAAAGTTCTTTTTGTTGAGAAACTATCATTAAGTCTCTGTAGACTTGTGCTATTTCAATGATATTACCCCGTTGCATTTTCAATTGATATTCTTTGTTTCGTCTATTCCAACCACTAGGTGTAAAATCAAAACAAACTAATTTTTTGCCAGAAACTTTGTGTACTTCTTCTATCGCAAGATCAACAATTTTTTGATCACTTGGATACCTTACACCACAATTTTTAAGATTGTGAATGGGAATTAATATTGTCATTTCTTTATACAAAAAATTCAATTTAAAAAACTGTATATTTCTTCCTGCTACAATTTTCTCAACTAATTCTTCTACAAGCGCTACTCCATGTCCCGGATAAATAACCTTATCGTTCAATTTGAACATTATAGCTCCTTTTTTCTGGGTAATCTGTCAAAAATTACCAGATTTATGAATTTTTACCGACCCCCCATTAAAGGTTCAAGAGAAATTCAAGGTGCAAGTTGAAGCTGAATTTTAACAGAAAAAACCAAATTAACTCAAGTTTAAAGTAATTTATACTTCTTTTTCTCCTTTTTCGCCTGTTTTTAAAGCATTTTGGGCCGTTTGCTTGATCCTTTATTTCATATTATGATGATTTTAAGGGGTTATAATTTTTGGGATTTTCCTAGAAAAGTTAAAAAAAATATAAATAGGTAAAACTATGATTTTTAAAAAATTTCCAATCAAAGATTTTTTTCTGAAAATATTAATACTTTTTGTGGTTGTTTCTTCTTTCAAGATAGTAGAAAGCTACATAAGTACAAAGAATATAGCGAGCAAAAACAATTTGCTTTCTACAAGTCACGACTTTACAAGTCACGATTTTACAAGTCTTGACTTTGCAAATTTCGACATACCAACAAAAGATAATCTTAATACAAAAAAATCAATCCCTAAAACAGAAATGGACACTTATCAATTAGTACAAAAATTTGATGCACATATCGAAGAACAAGCACACTTGTTATCCAATATAGAAAAAGACGGCCCAAACTTTTACAGACAACTCTATAAAATAAAACTTGCACTAGAAAAGATTAAAATAGAAGCAAGTAAAAGAAATATACAAAACCTAATTGATCATCCATTGATTTCAGAAATCGAAAAGAAACTCATAACATACAAACAAACATTAGTCGTATCAAATTAAATAAAAAAAGGCCTGCAGAACATCTTACGACAATTTCACAAACCTTTTTTGTTCGCCCCCAATAACATAATAAACTTTTACCACACACAAATGTAATAGTTTTAATTTTTTTTATTTAATCTCGCACCATAACTCGCGAAAAACCCGAACCACAGATAGAATAAAGACACACAAACAAAAATGCGATTTAACAAAAGTTTTAGTATTATCTAATGGTTCACAGCCTGAAAAGCGGTGGTTTTTTTTACTTCTCTGAACACAAGAGCTATACTTACGAAAAACAGTTACTAATTAATAGGATCACAATTGAATCTTAAAAGTGAAAATCTAGAAACTTCTACAAAAAATTTTTCATCCGGATTTAAATGGAATATTTTTGGAAGCAGTTTTTATGAAGGACTAAAAATTCTTCACCAATTATTTTTAATTAAAATTTTAGAACAACTTTCGTATGGATTAATGGGAAGTATATTTTCGATCATCTATTTAACTGTATATCTAACAGATACAGGCCTTACATATACCTTGCCAACATTTTTTAACATCTTCACCGACAGCAAAGCCAATTTTAAAAATATATTTCTAAAAAAGTATTTTTCACCTCAAATCTTATTAATCACAGCAAGCTCAATTCTGGTTACATATATTTATTCAATAAGCTTTTTAAATAGTACATATTCGCCATTTTTATACACTATCCCCTTAACAATATTTTTTGAAAGTATAAGGATTTTTTTACGCCGTTTTTTACACACAGCATTCAAAAGTAAAGAGGTGGTTATTTCAGAAAGCATTCAAACACCGCTATATATACTTGCCGTGTGGATTCCATATTTATTCTTCAAATTCCCAATGACACTTAATTTAATCTTCATACCGCATTTAATAGATTCAATTGTAGGCACAATCGTTTTAACAGCAATGATACAAAAATATTACACAGGACTATCAAACACTAAAGAGTCATGCCCCACAAATTTATGGCCACGAATATTTAAAGCACGTCTTTTTAATTATTCAATTAATATAAGTAAGCAATTTTTCACAGGAAACTTCTTAACACCATTTTTTGCTGCGCAATTTGGGTTAAAGGATGCGGGAATCTTCAACTTAGTTAACCACCTGGCAGAATCAATTAAATCTATCATGAAATCAACCACAATATTTTCTGGCAACGCGTTATTGGTTAAATTTAAAACTGGGACAATAAAAGCAAAAAGATTCGCATTTGATTTACTAAACAAAAAATTAAATTTAATCATCTATCCTGTTGTGATATTTATTTTCACAAACTATCAGCTCATATCAAGCCTACAGGAGTCACAAAACATCACTCAAGCAACATTCGCAATGGGGCTTTTGTTTATATTACTAACTCTAGCTGATTACTTTTTTATCATTTACGATCAGTTTTATATTATAGAAGAACAATCAGGAAAACTTTTTTTATTCAAAGTATTAGAATTCTTACTTTTCTACACATTAATAATATCAAACAATATTACATCACCATTCATGGCCATACTTGGAATACTAATAATCAAGGCAACAAGTTTTACTATTATTGCAACAAACGCTTATTCCCGATGGAAGATTAAGCTTAATTTTTACATTCCATATAAGTATCTAATGATATATTTCGCAGTTTCATTTGTATTCAAAATTATTAGCAAGTTATTTTAATTAGAAAAAAAGCGGCCATTTAATTTCTCTAAAAAACAAGGTCTTCAACCCAGCCGCGCGCGCACTTCCCTTTTTAGTTTCTTTTCGTTTTTCACAAACAATTTATAAACTCAAATTTTTTTTAAAATAGTTGAGATTGTTAATCCTAAAATGATTAAAAACAAAATCAACGTTAATTGGTATTTAAAGCTTTCTTTTTTTATATAACGTTATATTGGTTCTTGAGTATACATACATGGTGCACGTAACCGCCCTTCCCCTTTTTGTAATTTTTATTCTTATTCTTATATGATGTATATATGCGTAAGTTATTTTTCTTATCTTTCTTTTTCTTATTTTTATTTTAATTTTTTTAACTTCTGTTTTTACTATCTACCTACTACCTACTTAGTTAGTTAGTTAGTACGAGTTACTTCTTATACTTAACTGGTTATTTATCTGTGGGATTCTATGTGTATAGATAAAGCCTTCTTTCTTTTTTTCTTTCAATTACTCTTTCGAAAAACACGTAGTCAAGGCCTCCAGCCCCACCAAAACACTTTCACTTACACTTTCAAACCCACGTTTAACCACCCTATTTCCACACCCCCAAATCAACTTTCATTCACACCCCAAAAAAGCCTTCAAGCCCTCAGGAAAAGGCTGGTGGCCGCAGACGGAGTGGGCGATCGCGCTTTTCGCTAGTTTTAACCGCTCTGCAAGGTAGTTTTCCTAAACAAAATGGCACACTGTCGGGCTTATCGAGAAGTAGCAAAGTAGATCGCTTAGTTTAGAAAAAGTTATAAATAATTTCACATAAGCGGTGCTTCACCACCGCGACACCATGTATTTAGCCCGATGGTCCCACCTGAGTTTATCGAAGGGCGTGAGCGTTGGGATAAGAAATATCAACAACACGGTTTTTACATAATTTAAATTTACACGACGCAAAAGTTGATTTCACTGAAAAAACAGTTATTTTACCTAACCATAATGCCTCTGCTGTCATCTGCGCTTAAATTTAAACAAATCTAAGTCGCTCATACTTATATTTCTTAATCAAACTTGACACATCTACACCGTTCGACTAAGATTATCTCTGGAATAGGCAAAAAAACAATCGGGCTTTTCAAAAAACAAAAAGCCTTTTTTTACACCAAAAAGCTGCTTTTTAGCTGAAAAATGTAAATTAAGATTTTACAAATCAAGATTTTAGTTAATTTAAACAAATTTAAATTTTGGAGAATTTCATGGGAAAAAAAATAATCGGAATCGATCTCGGAACAACTAATTCAGTTGTATCATTCATGGAAGGTGGTTCATCAAAAGTTATACCAAACCAAGAAGGTGGAAACACAACTCCTTCTATCGTAGCATTTACAAAAGACAACCAAAGATTAGTTGGTAATGCAGCAAAAAGACAAGCTGTTACAAATGCAGAAAACACAATTTTCTCTGCAAAAAGATATGTCGGCCGCAAATTTTCGGATCTTTTAAAAGAAGATAAAGAAAATATTCCTTATACATTAGAATCAGGCAACAATGGCGATATAACAATTAAAGCAAGCAGTAAATCATATACACCTCAAGAAATTTCTGCCGCAGTATTACAAAAGTTAAAACAAGCAGCAGAAGAATATGCTGGTGAAAAAATTTCAGAAGCGGTAATCACAGTTCCCGCATACTTCAACGATGCACAAAGACAAGCAACCAAAGATGCCGGAAAAATTGCAGGCTTAGAAATCAAAAGAATAATAAACGAACCAACAGCTGCAGCACTTGCATACGGTCTTGATAAAAAAACAAACGAAACAATTGCAGTATTCGACTTTGGTGGCGGAACATTTGATATCTCAATCTTAGAAGTAGGCGACGGAGTTGTTGAAGTAAAATCAACAAACGGCGACACCCTTCTTGGTGGTGACAATGTTGATTTAAAATTAATTCAATATTTAATAGAAGAATTTAAAAAAGAAAACAACTTTGACTTACGTCAAGATAAAATGGCATTACAAAGGTTAAAAGAAGCTGCTGAAAAAGCAAAAATCGAACTTTCTGCATCAACCGAAACAGAAATTAATCTTCCATACATAACAGCAGATGCATCAGGTCCAAAACACTTAGTAACAAAACTTACAAGAGCAAAATTCGAAAGCCTTTGCGAAGAAATTCTCACAGCATTATTCGAACCATGCAAAAAAGCATTATCTGATGCAGAACTTAATGCAAATCAAATTAACGAAATAATTTTAGTTGGTGGTTCTACACGAATTCCAAAAGTACAAGAACTAGTAAAAAACTTCTTTGGAAAAGAACCAAATAAATCAGTTAATCCTGATGAAGTTGTAGCAATTGGTGCCGCAATTCAAGGTGGTATTTTAGCCGGTGATGTTACAGATGTATTACTTTTAGACGTAACACCTCTTTCACTTGGTATCGAAACTATTGGTAGTGTTGCAACAAAACTTATTGACAGAAATACAACAATTCCAACAAAAAAATCTCAAGTTTTCTCAACAGCAGAAGACAATCAAACAGCTGTTGATATTCACATTGTTCAAGGTGAACGTGAATTTGCAAAAGACAATAAAACATTAGGCCGTTTTAGATTAGATGGAATTCCAGCAGCACCAAGAGGCGTCCCTCAAGTTGAAGTAACATTTGATATCGATGCAAACGGAATCGTTAATGTTACAGCAAAAGATAAAGGCACGGGAAAAGAACAACACATCACAATTTCAAACTCTTCAGGACTTTCAAAAGACGAAGTTGAAGATCTTGTAAAACAAGCAAAAGAACACGAAGCTGAAGATAAAAAGAACAAAGAAGTTATTGAAAAGCGTAACAATTTAGATAACATGATTCTCAGCGTTGAAAAAACAATTAAAGAAAACAAAGAAAAACTTCCTATTGCAGAAGTTAACAAAGTAGAAACAGCAATCGAAGAAGCTAAAAAAGTATTAAAAGATCAAGCAGATGATGCACAAGCACTTCAAAAAGCTAATGATGATTTAATGCAGGCTTCTCATAAGATCGCAGAAATTATCTACAAAGAACAACAAGCAAATGCTTCAGCACAACAAGCCGAACAAAAAGACGGTTCTTCAAACAACACTTCCGATCAAAACAAAAAAGATGACGGACCTATTGACGTCAATGCTGAATAATTACTACATTACTAATTAAGTAAAACAAAGACCCCACGGTGCTACAAATCACAGTGGGGTCTTTTACTGTAAAAAAAGCCCTATTCTATTGACAAAACCCCTGTCGATTATGGTAGATTGAAGATAAGAAAAAAGAGAAAAAGGAGATTTTCTATGTTAACGGCAAAAAAAATTCATTTAATTCTTGTTGCCCCCGCAATATTACTAACTATCGTTATGGCGGGATGTTTAAATAAAAAATGCATCTGCCCAAATGATGAAGAAAAATATGAAAAATGCATAAAACAAGTACCTAATGAAGAAACTAAAGGATCCAGCCGTCGCTAACCGACTTCGCCAAGGCTACGACGGTCACGAAGCTATGGCGGACAGAGAAAAAGTAACAAAAAGGAGGAAATAATGAGTTTTAGGGATGTAGTAAATAAAATAAAAAAAGACGTATCCGAATGTGATACATGCGAAAATTGCGGAGAATGCATATCTTCTTGCGAATGCAATAATGTTCCAGAACAACAAGAAGAAAGCCAAGGCTGTGAAAATTGCAATAATTGCAACGAAGAAGAATAAAGCTTCTATACGAATATTAAAAAAGAGCGTATTTTTTTTAAATACGCTCTTTTTTGTTAATTTTAAATAGTTTTAAACAATTCCATATTCTTTTAAAAATGCATCTTGATTTGGCTCACGACCTAAAAAATCTATAAGTAAAATATCAGGATCAACACTGCCGCCCTTACCCAAAACTTTATTTATTAATTCTTCGCCCATTTCGTAGTTCAATAATCCATGTTTTTTAACTTTATCAAACATATCTAACGCAAAGACTCTAGACCACATATAACCATAATATTTAGCACCATAACCAATTAAATGACTAAACGACGACTGAAAATGTGATTCCGGATTAAATCTTATATTTGTTATATATTTTTCGTGCAAATTTTTTATAATTTCGTTTGTATCTTTTTGCTCACCCTGCAAAAAACAATCTAATGCAATAAAAGAAAGCCATGCTTGTCTTGTAACAAAAAAGCCCGAATCAAACTTTTTAAGAGCAATTTTCTTATCAATAAGATCATCCGGTAATTTTTCGCCTGTTTGATAATGTTTACTCACATCTTTTAATATATTTTTATCCCACAACCATTCTTCAAACATCTGTGATGGCATTTCAACAAAATCTCTTTTAACATTTGTTCCAGAAAAAGAATTCATTTCCGTTCTTCCAAGCAAACCATGCATTGCATGTCCAAATTCATGGAAAAATGTTTCAACATCGCTATGCTTTAAAAGTGCAGGCTTTTCCTTTGTTGCTTTTGGAAAGTTACCAACAACCACAATTACGGCTGGCGTTGATTTATATTCACCTGCTTCTTTATTCTTTCTTCTGGTTGTTTCAACTATATCCATCATGCATGCATGACCATATTTATTGTCTCTAGGATAAAGATCTAAAAACAAAGTTCCGCGCAATTCATTGTTAATTTTATCGAAGACTTCAACAACTTTTACGTCTTCGTGCCATAAATCTTTTACATTATCAACAAACTTAAATTCTAAATTCAAAAACTTTTGATATATTTCAAAAATCTTTTCTAATGTATTTTGAACTGGAAAATATTTTGCTATTTCTCTTTCATCTACTTTGAAATGTTTCTTTTTATAACACGCTTTTACATAAGACATATCCCATGGATTCATTTTTCCATCTTCATCAAGTTCAACACTCTCGGGAAGTTCTTTTATAAGCTCAGCAAATTCTTTGTCTGTTTTTATCATTGTTTTTTTAAGAAGACCCGATAAAAACTCTTGTGCCCTTTGTGGAGTTTTTACCATCTGACTATCCAAATTTAAATGTGTAAAACTCTGAAATCCTAATTTTTTTGCTAACTGATCTCTTTTTTTAATTATCGAATTTAAAAGATCTATGTTTTGAGGATAGGCTCGATTGGTAAAAATATGATTTAAATTTTTTCTTGTATCAGCAACAGAACAATGCTGCATAACTTCAAAATAAATTGGATAATCACAAGTTAAGATATATTTTCCATCATCATCTTTTTTTAGATTTTCAATAAAATCTTTTTCTAAACCCTTTAAATCTTTTTCTTCTACAACAATAAAACTTTTATCTGTATTAACATTTTTATCAAATTCTAATCCCAATTTGGATATATCTCTTTGAATAGCTTTTACTTCTTCAAAGTCTTTCTCTGGCAAATTAAATCCTTGCCTTTTAAAGTCACGCATACTTTTTTCTAAAAAATACTGCTCTTCAGAATTAAGATTCGCTTTTTTGATATTTTCACCATCAATATATTCTTTAACAGCCTTGTAAATATCGCGATTCATAAACTCATCAACTGCAAACTCTCTAAGTTTTATTGCAGCATCATGACAAGCATTACGTGTCTCATCATTAGGACTTATCATTTCAAGACTTTCTATGCCATTTGTAGCAACACTAAATCGTGCTTCAAGCTTATCCAAAGCTAAAGGAGTATTTTCAAAAGTTCTTTCTTCTGATTTTATTTTTAAAATTCCATCTAAATCTTTTGTTACCATATCCTTTGCAAGTTCTACTCGTTTTTCAACATCCGCAGAACTTTTTGGAAAAATATTTACAACGTCATCAACATCTTTAAATTTTCCATTAACTATTTGATTAAAATCTTGCATTTTTATCGCTTCCTGATCTTTCGCCCAAAACTTGCATCCACTAAAACATAATAAAATTAGAATAAAAGCACCTTTTTTATTCATAAACTCCTAACCCTTCTTTGTAAAAAATTAAACGACTACTCGGAAGAAGGAATATAACAAATCTTTAATATCTTCTCAAAAAATCAAAACCCCAAAAAACGCAAAATAGTTTTAAGACTTTTAAGCGAAATATTAAATTTTGGATAACGAATTTTAGTTAAAAAATCAAAAAAGAATGGATTTTTAAAAACACTTTTTGAATGCGAAAAAGTATCAAAAGAAGATTTTCCATGATATTTGCCAAAACCACTCTCACCAACTCCGCCAAAAGGAAGACCATTTATTGATAGTTGAATAATAGTATCATTAAAACAAACGGTACCCGAAGATGTTTTTTGCTCTATCTTATTTTGCCTAATTTTATCATTTGAAAAAAAATACAAAACTAATGGTTTTGGTCTGTTATTAATAAAACTTATAACGTCATTAAGTTCCTCGTATTCAAGAATAGGTAAAATTGGACCAAAAATTTCCTCTCGCATCAAATCATCATCATATTTAACTTGATCAACAAGAGTTGGTTCAATTTTTAAACTTTGTTCATCAGTATTTCCACCAAAAACTATATTTGCACCCACCAAAAGATTTTTTAATCTATCAAAATGTTTTTGATTAATAATTTTTCCATAATCA
>DAOVNS010000064.1 GCA_030630075.1 bacterium
CCCTGTTACAGGAATGAAAATCCTGGGTCCTGACCTGGCTAGACGATGGGGACGCGAAATAAATGGTGAGCCGCGTAGGGATCGAACCTACGACCCACAGCTTAAAAGGCTGTTGCTCTACCAACTGAGCTAGCGGCTCACTGAAAAAACAAGTGTTTAACCTTGTTTACGTATAGAAATGTATTAAATTACCTCTTTTTTGTCAAGAAAAAACCCACAAAAAAAACATTTTTCTGAGTTAATGTTGAAATTTTTCAAAAAAACGTCCTTTTTGCAAAAAAACCACCCTCAATCAAAGCCATACCCGTTTGCGACAAGAAAACAATTAGTTTACTATAAGTAATAATACACATAGTTTTACATAACAAAAAACTATCAATACAAAATAAATGGAGTTTATATGAAAATAAGTAAAAAGTTTAAAAAATTATCTTTAGTAACATTGTTACTTTCGTCTGTATTATTTGCCTTAAACATAAACAATGTTTTTGGTATGGCAGAACCAATTAAAAAAGATAATCCAGCAACTGCGTTAATGCCACCCTCAAGGCTTGATTATTTAATTGCGCAAATAAAATCAAATCAAAGATTTCAACAACTACTTGAAATCATAGGTAACTTGCGAGAACAATTTCTAATTACCGCATTAAAAGAATCATGTTTTAGATACCATCAAGCAGAAAATATTCTTAATCCTGCATATACATCAAGCGAAGGTTCTTTCCGAAGAAAACAAACAACGCAGAAAACCATTGAAGCATTGCAACGCGCGGAAGATGCATATTTTGATGCTAGTCCCTTGGTTCAAGAGTTAGTTGACCAAATTGAACTGGCAGCCCAAATTCATCATGTAAAAGAAATATCGGGTCTTATTCAAGACATTCAATCTAAATGGGGCTATCAGGACTTAAAGGGACATTTTACTTATACTGTTATAAAAGATATTGTTTCAAAAGAAATGTTATCAAAAGAAGATCATTTAAAATATCTTTTTTCACAAGATTATTTTACTAAATTTAAACTCATAGATGTATGCATACCATTTACGCTTTCCATTTCATACTTCAGATTTCTAAACAAGTCTTACAACTCAATTCTCGGAAAAACATCTACATTTACTTTAGAAGTGTTATATGAAAAAAATCCTGAATTATTAAATCAAATACTAGCAATATTTAAAAAAATCCGTGGTTATAATTTAAAATTAATAACTTTGGAAAAAATAGATCAATTTTTATTAACACAAAAATCATTCGGAAATACGCAACAGGAAAAATGCCTTAGAAGGCTACACGAAAACAAAAAACTGAAATTAAATGAAATGAAAACAAAGATTGCGCAAGATACATACTCTCTTCAAGAGCTAGAAGATCAAACAAACATAACTCTTGAAGGATTACCTGAAAATCTTCGTACAAAAGTTTTATTTTTAATACAATGCGAACTTGAAAACCAATCAGGTGAATTATTAGACAAATATTTTGATTATTTAATGGCACTAACAAATATTCAGCTATCAGATTGTTTGCCTTTAGCAAAACAAATCGACATAGAAGATTTAAGTACATTAGATATCGAAAAAACTCTTTTGAATTCATGGCTAAAAGAAATACTAAAACCTGAGCTTAAAATAGAAGAAATCACAGAACCACAAGATCACAAAAAAACATCTCATCAAAAAAGAGGTAAAAAAGTAACAGGCAAAAAGACCGGTAAAAAACCTGTCAAAAAATCAGGTGCAAATAAATCTAAACCCATTGATATTCAAAAAGGCAGCCCCGAAGTAAAACCTGTTATTGTTGTTGATAAACAAAGTCCAGATCAAACAATCCCACAAGCTCTATTAGCGGATGGAGACTTGGCACAAATAACACAACAAATATCAGAATTAACATTTGAACCACAACAACAGGTTGATCCATCAGCTCGAGATGATTACACTCATAGAAATTGCATATATGATCTTTCGCGCGGTATTTTTAATGGGCACCAAATAAAATTGCTTGTTTTTAACGGTCTCCAAGACGCTGAAACTTTATTACAAAACTTAGATTACAGTTTTTTGGAACAACATGGAAAAATATTAAGAACACTTGATAATAACCATTCTTTTAGCAAGCTTATTGAAAGAAATTTTGGATCACTCGGAACAATAATTGAATCACAAGAATTAGCAAAAGATGAAATGCAACATATGACTACAAAATATGGTCGTTCGTTTAACTTCGAACAATACAAATATAAAATTACAGTACATATCCCAGGAAGAATTACAGGACTTTCTTGTTCAACAGATTTTGCAAACGGACTTAGACCAAATGGAAACTTTGAATTTGTAATATTACAAAGAAATCCTGCAGATCATAATCCGTTATGTGTTCACAGATTTTTTAGACCATTAAATTATGTAGGACAAACAGCTTTGGCATAAAACAATACGTCAACAAAAAATAGGTGCGATTTTCGTCGCACCTATTTTTTTAATATTAATACTTTTTGTTTAACCTAAAATTCTGCCAACAATATAACAATAGATTGCAACACCTAAAATATCCATCAATGTGGCTAAAAATGGCGCCGCAGAGTGAGCAGGATCAAGATTAAGTCGTTCCAGTAATATCGGTAAAAGAGTACCCAGAAACATCGACATTAAAATAATAAAAAAAAGTGAAATACTTACAGCGATTGCGCTCATCAAATCTTGCCGAAGTATGTAAACTCTAGAAAATGCTACTGCAACTAATAACGTTGCAATAATTATAGACATCCCAAATTCTCTTAACAAAACTCGAATACTATTTTTACGAGAAATTTCACCCGTAGCCAAACCTCTTACAACAAGTGCCGAAGATTGGTTACCAGCATTACCGCCAGTTCCAATAAGCATTGTTAAAAACATAGTAATAATAAAATATTTATCAACAACATCTTGATACGAAGACATAATAAAACTAGAAACACTTTGCAATAAAAGCAGTCCAATAAGCCAGGGTGTTCGTTGCCAAATTAACTTCCAAGCAGGTGTTTCAAAATAAGAATGTTCAACAGGAGAAATACCAGACATTTTATAAACGTCTTCACTCGCTTCTTCTCTTACAATTTCAAGAACATCATCTGCGGTTATTACACCTAAAAAATTATTGTTTTCATCAACAACAGGTGCTGTTAACAATCCGTAATGATGCATTTGTTTTGCAATATCTTCTTGGTCTTCGTGTGCATCTATAATAAGTTCATCTTTGTGCAATATGTTTTTTATTACCGTATCTGGTTTATTTAAAATTAAATCATCTAAATTTATATAACCTGCCAATTTATGATTCTTGTCTGTTATATAAATTCTTTGCAAAAGCTCTTTTTTTTCACTAATGCGCTGCAACAAATCAATACTCTTTTTAACAGTAAAATCTTTTTGCAGTGAAATAATATCACTATTCATTATTCGACCAGCACAATGAGGATCAAATTGAAGCCTAGAAATAATTCTGGATCTCTGCTTACGCTGCAATAATTTTAAATATTTTTTTAGATCATCATCAGAAAGATGCTCAAAGAGTTCTGTCAGCCTATCGGTTGCAATTTTTTTAAGAATAGATGTCGCATCTTCGGTGTCCAATTGAACCAAAATGGAAGCTTGAATGCTCTCGGATAAATCTTTAAAAACCTTTGTTTTTAATACTTTCGGCAATTTATTAAATAATCCAAGCTGATCTTTATCCGATAATTTCGATAATAACATCGCAACATCGGCCGGATGCTGCTTAATCAGGATATTAAAAAGATCTTGCCCCAACAGATTATCTTCTTTAATAATGTGCCCAATATTTTGTTCTATCTGAAAAAACAGTTTTTTTATTTTTAGCATATCAACCCCCAGAAGGTTTTAACCGTCCCAAAAACGAAAGCTTTTTGTATTGAAATTGACTTATATTACTATATAAAATATCCTATTTTTTAGGGGAAAAGTAAGATATTAGTAATATTCTATACCACTCAACCAATTTCGTAAAACGACAATTTATATAAAAAATGATAATAAACATAGAAAAAATTAAAAAAACCGAAAAAATCAGTTGCGCCGAATTAGAATTTAGTCCATCAACAAGATTGGATAAATTCTTGTTTGACCAATTTCCTGAATATTCCAGAGCTTATTTTCAAGAATTAATAAGTAATGGACTAGTCAGAATAAATTCTAAAAAGGTCACCAAAGGTAGCTATAAAATCAAAAAAACAGATTCTATCGAAATCGATTTCCCAGAAGAAAAACAATTCGACTTAAAACCCAAAAAGGTTGATTTCGAAATTGTAGATACTCAAAAAGATTTTGTTATTGTTAATAAACCAGCAGGATTAATAGTTCACCATTCAGATAAAACATCCGATGATGTAACATTAGTTAACGGATTATTATATAAATTTAAAGAATTAAACGAATTCGAAGACAAAGAAAGACCAGGAATTGTTCACAGATTAGATAAAGGAACATCCG
>DAOVNS010000065.1 GCA_030630075.1 bacterium
TATCAAAAATCTAAAGGAAGTTTCTTTTTATTTTTAAAGGTTGATTTCGACGATGCAACAGATTTGTGTATGAGCATTTTAAGTAAGGCAAAAGTTGCATTAATTCCTGGAAAATTTTTTGGCAAAAGTGGAGAATCATTTCTAAGATTATGTTATGCTCGTGATAGAGAAGTGTTACAAGAAGGTTTAGAACGTTTAGTGAAATATTTTTTGAAATAAACTATGTATAAAAAATGCAGACATATTCATTTTATTGGAATTGGCGGAATTGGCATGAGCGGAATTGCAGAAGTTTTACAACTGCAAGGATATAAAGTTTCGGGATGCGATGAATGTCAAAATTCAAAAATTTTATCTCACCTTAAAGACATCGGTTGCCAAATTCATACCACACATAACAAAGATCATATAGAAAATGCAGACGTACTGGTTTATTCATCTGCAATAAAAAAAGATCATCCAGAAGTCGTTGCCGCACTCAAAAAAGGAATTCCGGTAATTCCTCGTGCAATTATGCTTGCAGAACTTATGCGAATGAAATATGGAATAGCAGTTTCGGGAACACATGGAAAAACAACAGTTACATCTATTATTTCTCATATTTTAATTGAGGCAGGACTCGATCCCACAATTGTAATTGGCGGAGTTTTAAAAAATATTTCTGCAAATGCAAAACTTGGTGCCGGAAATTATTTAATTGCAGAGGCCGATGAAAGTGACCGTTCTTTATTATATTTAAATCCAAGCATTGCGGTTGTTACAAATATTGATGCCGATCATCTTGATAGATATAAAAATCTAACAGATATAAAACAGACATTTAAAAACTTTTTAGCAAGACTTCCTTTTTATGGAAAAGCAATTTTATGTATCGATGATAAAAATATCCGATCTATTTTGCCATTACCACATATAAGAGCCATTAAATATGGCTTTTCTAAAACAGCCAACTTAATTGGAAAAATTGTGGAAATAAAAGAATCAACATCCATATTTGATGTTTTTATAAATACACAAAGTACTTTTTTTAGAGAAATTTGCGAAAACACAAATGGCAGTAATTTGTGCAAAAACAGATCTAAAAAAATTTTAAAACTAGGCAGAATAACTCTTAACATGCCAGGAAGGCATAATATTTTAAATTCACTTGCATCAATTGCACTTTCTTTGGAATTTGATGTTCCTTTTGAAAAAATAAAAACTTCTCTTAAAAACTTTAAAGGGATTGAACGCCGCTTTGAATTTAAAGGAAATTATAAAGGTTCCGAAATTTTTGATGATTATGGTCATCACCCAACAGAAATCAAAAGCACATTAAAAGTTGCACAACTTAGAGCTAAAAAAGATTTACACATAATTTTTCAACCACACAGATTTAGTCGAACAAAAAAACTTTGGAAAGACTTTGTCGAAACTTTTGCAAAAAATAAAAAAATAAAAAATCTTTATCTTGCAGAAATTTATCCAGCAAGCGAAGCTCCTATTCCGGGCATCACAAGTGAAAAACTTGCAAAAGCAATCAGGGCCAAAAATCCAAATATTAATGTTTTTAATTTTTCTACTTATGAAGAAATTGAAAAAAATGTAAAAGAAGTTTTAAATTCAGGAGATCTTCTTTTAACCGTTGGAGCCGGAAAAATTAATGTCATTGGAGAAAAATTAAGTGCAAAAAAATAACCCTCAGCAATTTGCAATCTAAATAAAATACTTTTTCATTGACCTAAACCCACCTTTTTTAATATTGTTCCAAAAGGGATAACAATGTTTTTATTTGGGAGATTGGGGAAAATGAAAAAAGTTAGTCAGTTTTTTCTATTTATTTTTTTATCAATTTATTCTGTTCAAGTTTTTTCACAAAAAATGGTAATTTCTGTTCCTGTTGCAGATTTAAGAACAGAGCCACAAGAAAGTCCGTCATCGGCATTTGGTTTAGTTTTATCAAAAGATAATCCGCTTCAAGATTCTCAACTACTATTAAACGAATATGTTGCTCTCCTCGAAGAAAGAGGCGAATGGATAAAGGTTATGTCGATTGAACAACCTAAATTCTATTTGGGAAAAGGTTGGGTGGGACAAACCGGATGGATTAAAAAATCTCAAGCAACCCCTGTATCTGAATTTCCAGCATACGATTTAATTGTAAAAGAACACGATGCAAAAATATTAACATACCCTGCAGGACGTTTTTTTTATATCTCAATGGGAACAAAACTTCAAACCACCGCAAAACCATTTATTGATAGTTATCTAGTAAAGTTGCCTAATAATGAAATCGGATCCATAAATTCTCAATTTGTTCGAAAATTAAGAATTCCAAAAGATAAAGCAAAGCTGCGCCAAAAATTTATAAAAATTGCAGGAACATTTTTAAATACACCATATTCTTGGGGAGGAAGAAGTAGCTTTGATACTATTGCAAAAATTCAAACCGGTGTTGATTGTTCCGGTTTTATAAACTTAATACACAGAGTTTATGGAATAGACATTCCAAGAGATGCACACGATCAATTTAAATTATGCAGAATGATGCATGGAAATACAGTACAACCAGGAGATTTAATTTTTTTTGCAAAACAAGTAGGGCCAGAAGGTCCTTTTTCAAAAAAAGTTGATCACGTAATGATGTACTTTGGTAATGAATTAATTATAGAAAGTACAGGAAAATATCCTTTTAAAAATAGAATTATGAATGCCGAAAAAAAACTCGGCAAACCAATTAATCAAATAAAAAATGGAGAACAAGTTGGGGAAAACATTATACAGTTTGGAACGTTTATTGGAACATTTCCTGATACACTTTCACGAACTCTAACAACAAGCTAGATGCTTTAAAAATCAAAAGGCCCAAAGTATTATTTTTCATTTGGACCTTTTTTATTTAAACGAGAAATCTGTTTATAATAGATTTCACCCATCTAACATTGACATTAGCCAACCAAGAAGTACGACTAATGCTTAATGAAAAATAATCTCCAACTCCCCCAAGCAAAACAAAGAAAACTATTGGCAGTATAAATACAATTGAGAAAAATAAAGTCATAGCTTTCAATATAATAAACATATAAAAATGTCCTTCTTTAAAAACCTAAGAAAAGTTTAGCGGTGAAAATCCCCGAGAATTTATATCCTTTTCTTTAATTTCAACGCCCTGTCCCTTGTTCTTTATAAACAAACAAACATAATTATTTTTTTGATCACTTTTTCTTTCAAAAACATTATTACGTACAGAAACCACACAGTTTTTTCCAGGCTTATCACAAAATAATAAACCTTCATGCTCGTTGGATAAATCCACAATTTCCCAACCGCAACGCTCCATGTTCGTACGATAATATTTTAAAAGTTGTTCCATAGAAATTTTTCCATAACAACAAAGAAACTCAGAGTCTTCACTCTTAGAGTGTTCTAGATTCTCAGAATCTTTTGGCAAATCAACAAAGCGATATCCAACCGGAATTGGAATATCTGCGTATTTTGCTTCTTTTAATGTTTCGGAATTGTCAGCAAGATTAGAATTTGATTTCTTGATAACATTATTAGATTTATTTTTCGTACAAGACGAAAAAATTAAAATAACGAATACTAGAGAGATAATATGGCGACCTAATGGCCGCCATAATAAGTCTTCGTCAGGTTCAGAAATATTTTTATACATAAAAACCTATTGGTTTAATCCTTATTTTCCTGTTCCTGTGTAATTTTATTTATTAACTTTATCTTCACTTAAAGCTTGTTGCTGTGTCAACTTTTGTGCTTTTGTTAACACTTTTTCCTTAATTCTAGCAGCTTTACCAACTCTATCACGAACATAATAAAGCTTAGCTCTTCTTACATCACCTTTTTTGATAATTTTAATACTGCTAATCATAGGAGAATGATACGGATATATTCTTTCAACACCAATGCTATCAGCACCTATTTTTCTAACAGTAAAGGTTGATGCAATACCTTTGTTATGCATGGAAAGAACATCACCTTTGAATTTCTGAATTCTCTCTTTGCTTCCTTCTTTTACTATTTGATCAACTTCAATAGTATCACCGATTTCGAACCTAGGATAATTTTTACCCTTTGTTCCAAGACTAAGAATGGTTTCTTTTGTTAGAAAGTCAGCTTTCATTTTTCTTATTCCTTAAAAATTTTGATTCGTTTTAAAACGTAAAAAA
>DAOVNS010000033.1 GCA_030630075.1 bacterium
AGGTCCCAAGGGTTTGGCTGTTCGCCAATTAAAGCGGTACGCGAGCTGGGTTCAGAACGTCGTAAGACAGTTCGGTCCTTATCCATCGTGGGCGTAGAATATTTGAGAGGGCCTGTCCCTAGTACGAGAGGACCGGGATGGACAAACCTCTGGTGTTCCAGTTGTTTACCAAAAGCAACGCTGGGTAGCTAGGTTTGGAAGAGATAACCGCTGAAAGCATCTAAGTGGGAAACTCGCCTCTAGATTAGATATTCCGTATTATTTGAATACTTATTTGGGTTCGCTCAAATGAGAGCTAGAGTAATACATTTAAGGCCCCTTGAAGACTACAAGGTTGATAGGCTGGGTGTGTAAGTGCAGTAATGTACTAAGCTAACCAGTACTAATAGGCCGAATGTTTTATCTATATTAATTTTAAGTAACTTTGAAATTTCTACTTGATATATTATTCAGGCTTTGAAAAGCTCGAGATTTGTCAACTACAAACATTTTTAGATCATTTAATTTGAAAAATTTTCAGATTAGTGTAAATTAAAAGCACTAATACTTTGAAACAAAATTTCCTGGTGGCGATAGTAGTGGGGCAACACCCGTTCCCATTCCGAATACGGCAGTAAAGTCCACTACGCCCAAGATACTTGGCTGGAGACGGCCTGGAAAAATAGGTACTGCCAGGATTAAATTAAAAAGCCTCGATTGAAAAATCGAGGCTTTTTTGTTGTTAGAAAATTAAGAATTAAAATTACATCTAATTTTTAAAGTTTTCTTTATTTCGCTCTTTGCTGGTTTATAAATTTTTCGAATAGAGTTTTGATTTCATCCAATTTCTTTTCCATCCTGCTTTCAAATTCCAACCGTTTGTTTTTTTCTTTTTCTACTTTATTTTTTAATTGTTCCAGCTCGGAATTAATATTTATTTGTTCTGCTTGAATTTGTGTAGTTTCTAATTCTGTTTCAATTTGCTCTTCTTCAACTTTTTCTTTGTATACAACTTCTTTTGCTATTTTTGTCATTGCAGCCATTACAAATTTTTTTTCAAGGTTTCTTCCTGCTGGTTCGCTTTTAATTTTTGCTGCGATGCTTTTAATTATTCCAGGTTCTGCTAAAAAAGTTATGTAACTATTTTTTATTTGAGGCGCAATGCTTTCAGGTAAATTTTCCAAAAAAGATATTATATAATTTGCAAAAAAAATGGATTCTGTTTTTATTGATACTAATTGTTCTTTCAGATTTACTTTTGATTTTTGAGTCTCGATAGCACCTCTATTTATCAGAAAGTCGAAGCCTATTTCTTGAGGAGCAAATGTAAATGCCGCAATCATGGGAACTACAACAACAGGTACTGCTGGCATAATTGCCATCATTCCTACTGCTGTGCTCATAATAATGATTCCCAAGCCAGCCAACATAACTTTCTTAAATGTTGCAATATTTTTTTTATGTGATTGATATTCAATATTGTTGTTTGTTATTAAAATCATTAAAAATATTTGAATGGCATTTTCTAAACTATTTTTTTTGAATTCATTAAAAGATATAAGATTTAATTTTTCAGAAAAAATTTCTCTTAATGCGGTGAGCAAAATAACATTAAAATATTCTTTGAGACTACTTTTATCTATTTTTTTTGCTTGGATGTTATTTTGAATTTTTAAAATATGAAATAATAATTCACTTAAAAATGTTTCATATTCTGCTTTTGAAATTTCTTGTTTAAGTTTTTTAAAATTATCACCATATAAATTAAATATAAAACCTATTTTGAATAATAATTTAATTAATGATTTTTTTTCTAAATTTAGTTTTTCTTCGTGTTTTGCAAAATTAAATTCTGCTTTTACAAAATTTACAAATGTAGATGCATCTTTGAATTTTTTTTTTGCATATCCGTGTGAAGTTAAAAATGGTGCAGAATTTTTTGCAGTTTTTAGCGTACTGGTTACAAGTCGAGATAGTGATTCTTGTTCACAAATATTTGTAAACAAATACAGTTGTTTTAATAAAGAGAAAGAATTAGCTCGCTCGTATCCCTCGTATTTATTTATATTGTTCTTGATGTATTCAAATAAAACTTTATAACACATGGCTAACAAGAAATATTCATCTTTTATTTCTCGCCTAGTGTCTTTTTTTAATGTTTCGTATAGTTGTTCAAATTTTGATGAGAGTTTTTCCCAATTATTAAACCCTGCAGAAAGAAAACCTGTTGGATTTTTAGCATCACCTCTTAGTGCAACCGCAATTAAAAATAATTTGTCGTTTAATGTTTTTACTTTTAAAAATTCTTGGAATTGCGGGAGATTTGAATAAAAAGATACTAATGTATCAAATTTTATTCCTGGAAAATAGATGTAAAATAAATCATCTTTTGTTCTGATCGCAGGTTTTTGATCAGGACTCGTAATTGCTTCTAATATGTTTTTGCTTTCTTGCAATTGAGGGCTAACTGTTGTTGGTGGTTGTGTTTGAGATTGTGTTGCTAATGTTTGGTTGGGATTATTTGTGGTTTCTCGTGCAACTAAAGTATTAATTATACAAAACACCACGATTGATAATAAAAAAAATTGTGATTTTTTGATCATTTTTCTCCTCCGGTTCAGGATTTATTTACATACATATTTTGTGCAAGCTCTTTATTCTTGATTATATGAATGATGTTTTTCAATGAAAAGGTAATAAATTTAGAAAAATTAAAGAAAATTTCGATGAAAATATCTAGGCTTTTTTGTTGTTATAAACATTTCTTGCTATTTGCGGGTTTTTCTTTTAACGTAAGCCTTTCTAATAAATAAATAAATAAAAATCAATTTTCTTACTTGGGATAAATAAAAAGTGAATATAAAAAAATATTGTGCATTTTTCTTATTTTTAAGTCTATTTTCTTTTAATGTTTTTGCTGGTGAAGAAACAGAAAGTATTGATAAAGAAAATAATAATTCTTTAATAAAAAAAATATCAGATATTAACATGCGATCTTTTCCTTGGAAGGAGGAAGGTTGGTCTTGTCATACAATGGTTGAATGGATACAAAAGTTTGTAAAATTTACATTGAATCCAACACGAGGAAAAAGCGTGGAGATACTTTTAAATTTTTTGAAAAAGCAGAAGAGCATTCGAATAATATTATAAATTTAGATGTTGATGATAGCGCAACATGGAAAGATTTGGATTTATTTTGTGGAAAAGGTGAATCTCCAAAATTTGTTGCAAATGTTTTGGATGAAACTGTAACGGAAATGGGAACGGTTAGTTTTTATTCTTTACTCGCACAAACAACAACAGATACAAAGCTTTTGCAAGATAGACAAAGATTGATTTGCCTTTTAAAGGATGAAGATTTACTTGCTCAAAATTTACAAAATTCACTTGAAAAAATTAAAACCGCTGAAAATATACTGTTTAATTTTTGGGATGAGTATGATGCTTTTAAACATCTAATTAAAGAAATAAAGTTTCCAGATTGTTTAAATGTTTTAAATAAGAGTGAAAATATTTTGCTTGCGAGAGGAGCTTTGCATTATGCAGATATTTTAATGGGATTTGGTTTAAAATCAGTTACTTCGCTCGCCTTGGTTTCTTATGGAATTTTGAATGCAACAAATTTAACGGATGTTCCTGAGAGATTAAAAAAATGGTCTGATGATCATTTTACAATGGGGACAGGAGCAACTGCTGGATATTTGGCCGGTTTTATTTGGAAGAGTGATAATAAAATTATTCACTCAATTTTGCCCATAATATTGGGCATTTATTGTGCAACTACTTTAAAAAAAGATTTTGACACATCCATGGATCAATTTTATTCCAATATTATTTGCATATGTTTACTAATCATCTTGCGCAAGTTACACAAAGCATGAAGAATATTTATGAATCAATTAAAATTTATGATGAGTTTTTAAATTTTGATGAATTTAAAGCATTAAAAGTTTTTTACGAAAAAGAAGTAGAAGCAGATGAAAATCTTCAAGATTTATTGAATACTTTGAAAGCTCCAACCTTTAATGGACGAAATGTTCTTGTTTCTCATCATGGAGCGATTTTTAAAGCATATTCTTTGATGAATGAACTTAAAGAAAAATTTGAACAAGCATTGCTTGCTGTTGCAAGAATAGATGCTTATTTTTCTATTTCCAAACTGATAAAAGAACAAGAAGATAAAAATATTAATTTTTGTTTTCCTGAATATGTTCAATCAGATAAACCATTTATAAAAATTGATAATTTCTGGCATCCATTGGTTGATGAAGAAAAAACTGTTACAAATTCTATTACATTAGGTATTGATGATTTTAAACCCAATGTAGTTTTAACTGGTTCAAATGAGGGTGGTAAATCTACAGTTTTAAAAGCCATCACAACGAGTTTAATTTTGGCGCAAACTATTGGTATTGCACCTGCACAAAGTATGACTTTTACTCCTTTTAAATCTATTTCAACATATCTGAACATTACGGATGATATTGGTTCTGGTAATTCTTTATTTAAATCAGAAGCGCTTCGTGCGCAAGAGCTTATTGAGCGAATAACAAATTTTCAACAGGATGAATTTAATTTTTGTGTTTTTGATGAAATTTTTAATGGAACATCTTCGCTTGAAGGAAGTTCGGCGGCTTATGGCGTTACAAAACATTTAGCAAGTTTGCAAAATAGTATTTGTATGATTTCTACTCATTTTCCCGTGTTAACAAAACTAGAAAATGATACGAATATTTTTAGTAATTATAAAGTTTCTGTTGATCAAAATGATGATGGTTTTATTTCTTATCCTTATAAACTCGAACAAGGCATTTCTAATCAAAATATTGCATTAGATATTTTAAAAAATCAGGGATTTTCTTCTGATATTATCGAAGAGGCTTGGAAAATTAAAAGTACTTTAATTTAAAATTAATTTAAAATTTCTAAAAATGTAAGTAAAGTCTAATTACTTTAAGAAGAATTAAGAAGTAATTAAAGGATTTTGTATGTTGAAAACTAATATTAAAAGATTAACTTATATAATTATATTATCTATTAATTTTTTAAATTTAATTGCTATTCCGTTTGAAAAAAAAATAAAAATTGTGCGTATTGTTCCAGATAATTTTTATATAAAAAAAATTGCGGATCTATTTAATCCATTTATTGGTGACTTAAAATCTCCCATATTTCGTGAAAAGATTTGGCGATATTTGCAAGAACGTTTTAATATGTCTTATGAGATTATTTTTTTTAAGAATAATAAATCAGATGAATTTATGGAGCTATTTGGCTCTGAAATAAAATATTTGTATCCAAATGGACCTTCAATTTTGCAGAGAAATTTTCAACTTAATGAAAGATTTATAGAATTTCAACAAGCATATTCTCGTTGTTTAGAAGAAATTGTTTCAATTCGAGAACAAATAATTTATCAGCGATATTATGATGATGCATTGAGGCCTTTTGAGAGAAGCCTTTCTTTAATAAAATGCACAATATGTCAGTTTAGGTTAGAAGTTAAATCCGCTTCTGCTTATTTCAATACGTCTGTAACTCCGATTGAGTTATTTTTAATTAAAGAATCAAATGTATTTTCAGCCATTGCTTTGAAAAGTTTACGCATTTATTAATAAAAAATTAATTATATTGTTTTTTGTTATTAAAAGAGAGCACAATGGTCTTGAAGATAATAATCTTTTAAATGTTGTGGGGTGTCTATGGGGAAAATACAAAAATATAAGGAGTTATGTATGAAATAAAATATTGATACATAAATATTTTTAGTTAAATATTTAAATTTAATGTTTTAGGGAGGGGTGGATTATGATATTTAATTTATCCGTAAAAAAGATTTTTCTTTTTTTGCTCCTTTTGTTTAGTCAATTTTCTCTTTTTTCTTTATCTAATCAAGAAATTCTACAAAAAATTTTATCTGAATTTTCTCCAAATATTCCAGGATTGCAAGAAACTATAAAAGCAAAAATTAATGATTTAAATGATGGAAGATGGTTTGAGCTTGAGTCCGCTCTTTATGCACAAGAACAAATGTACGAAGAAGTGCTTGGTTGGAGTTTAAATATTGAATTTTGGGGTAAAAATTTTGGGTATGTAAATGATAAAAAATTAGAACTGCGATCAACAGAATATGATGTTGTAACAAGTAATTTTGTTTTTGAATGTAAACTTTGTAGAAATTCGGCAAGATTTAATAAAATTGATCAATTTAGAAAAGAGAGAAATATTCTTTTGTTTTTTCAAGAAATGAGAAGGGAGTTAGAGGACGATCGATTAATTGTTGATGTAAACTTAAAACAAACAAAAAAAAGAAAATTTTATGTAATTAAAATTAATGGGGAACTAACAAATCATCAAGATGTTTCATTTTCATCTAAATGGATTAACGCAAATTCTAAAGAAGAGTGTTTTTTGCAATTTTTAAAATTTTTAAAAATTTTATCTTCCAGATCTCTTCTTATAATGTTTAAAAGTCGTATAGCTCACTCTTTAATTGATAAGTTAGTTTTAGAAGGTTTTGATTATAAAGATGGTGTAAACTTTGAAGAACGTGAAAAAACTTTTGGTTGTTGTATTTGGGTGAATAGCATTTGTGAATTGTTGAAGAAATTGAGCTTTTGTTGAATTTAATTTACATTATAGAACTGGATGTTTTTTTAGAGTGTTAGGTATTCAAACTAACACTCTTTTTAATTTATAGAGGCTTGTTTTATGAAAAAATTAGTTATTTTATTTTTGTGTGCTTTTACTTTTAATAATTATTTATCTGCAGATTTTGTTCCATTAGTAAGTTTTGCAGATAAAGATGGAATTCCTGTTAATTTATTTGAATTAACAGGAACATCTATTGAAGATTCAAGCGGTTTTTTAATAGATGCTTTCATAAAATATTATGAAAGGTATGAAGAAAAAGACTGTCCTCTCTATTTTTACCAAGAAATAGAAAATTTACTTGATGATCCACAACGCGGAATTGTTATTGTTGCGTACAAAAATAATATTTGTGTTGGATGGACTTTTTTTGAATTAGATTACGAAAGCTGTTTGTTGAAATTCAAAACAAGGGTATGGCCTTTTCTTTCTTATGCTCCATATTTAATATTTTCTATTTTTAGGTTATTTGATTGCCAGACATTTAGAATTTGTTTGATGTGCGATAAGGAAAATTTAGGAGCTCAAAAATTTTATGAAATGCTCGGTTTTAATAAGAGTCTTCTTGAGCCTTCAGGTTTTAATTCTAGTAATCATCAAGTAATGGAATATAAGTTGAATTTTGATATTTATAATATGCGGGTTGAAATAAATGATGTTTGGGAAAAATTATTACGTATTGAAGGCCTTTTAAATATTCGTGTTCTTTATATTTGTGATCGTAAAACTATTAATGATAGTTTACGGGATAATATTAATAAAATAAAAAAAATTATGACTAAAATGGAACTGTATTATAAACCTAGGATTAATATTTTTTCAGAATTATTTGATTTTAATTCGCGTGTTTTTTATCAAAACTTAATTCATGAAATTAATGGTATTAAAATTAAGTTAAGGGTCTTGGAGGATAGATTAGACAAATCTGTTTAAAGTTTTTGATCTAATTCATCGATATATTGTTCAAGCATTTTTTTAAGATCATCAAATGTTTTACAAGATTCTTCATGACAATCACTTTTTGCCTTTTTTTCGCAATGTTTTTCTATAAACCAAACCAATTTGCTGAGATCATGTAATATTTTAATTTCATTATATCTGCAATCATGTAACATAACTTCTCCTTTTTTTTTATGTTTTTGTTCAAAACTTACTTTAAGACGTGTTGTTTAGTAAATCAATAGTTTATTATATATAATAAACTATTGATTGGATTAATAAGAGTTTGTTATTAATTGACCTTTCTTGTCAAAATTAATATTTAAGGAATTAAGTGTATTTACCAAAATATTTAGCTTATTGTGGAATTTGTTCTAGAAGAAATGCTGTTGATCTTGTTGAAAATGGTGAAGTAAAAGTTAACGAGAAAATAGTAAAAGAAGTTACTTATGTTGTTGAAGCAACAGATAAAGTAAAATATAAAAATCGAATAGTTAAACCTTTAGAGTTTAAATATATTTTACTTAATAAACCAAAAGACTATCTAACAACTGTATCTGATGAAAAAGATAGAAGAACCGTTATAGATTTAATTAAAGATAAAAAAATAGGTCGAATTTATCCTGTTGGAAGATTAGATAGAAATACGACAGGTGTTTTGTTATTAACCAATGATGGACAATTTGCGCAACAATTATCTCATCCAAAATTTGAAATTAGTAAAAAATATCACGTTGTTGTAGAAAAACCATTTTTTCATAAAGATTTCGAAAAACTTAAGCAAGGCGTTCGATTAAAAGATGGTTTTGTAAAACCAGATAAAATTTATTACGGAAAAAGTACTTCAAAAAGACACGTTGTTGTTCAATTACATAGCGGTAAAAATAGAATTGTAAGAAGAATGTTTGAACATTTGGGTTACAAAGTAAAAAAATTAGACCGAGTTGAATATGCAGGACTAACTAAAAAGGGTGTGTCTATTGGTAAGTGGAGATTATTAAGCAAAAAAGAAGTTGAAGATTTAAAAAAGATTTAAATTTTACTTAAAAAGTTACTAAATATGAAATTTGATAAACTTGTTCGTGATAATATTCCAAATATAATTAAAGAAAAATATAATAAAAAACCAATTTTTTATGCAGTTGATGGAGGTGAGTATCGTAAAAGATTGGATGATAAATTGCAAGAAGAAGTATCAGAGTTTTTGCAAGATGATAACGTTGAAGAACTCGCGGATATTTTAGAAGTAATTTATGCGATTTGTGATTACAAAAAAATAACCAAGCAAGATTTAGAAAATTGCCGACTAAAAAAAGCTCAAGAACGGGGCGCTTTTAAGGATAAAATCATTCTTGATCGTGTTGAATAAAAGTTATATTTTTTGATACCATTTTCTCATTACAAAAAATCTGTATCCAAAAACGGTGCAATCAAAAACTGACCAAATTAAAAATGCTAAATATCCACCGGGTACGCCAATTTGTGTTTTTAATCCGAGAATGTATGCAAGAGGGAGAAATACAAAATAGCTGCTTAAGCCTCCAGCGATTGCTGTAAATTTTGTGTCCTGAACTCCAATAAGTGCTCCCCTTAAAACCATGTAAATGGTTCCGAATAATCGTTCGAAACAAACAATTTTAATGCATTTTGTAGTTACTTTTGCTACGTAATGATTTGTTGGGCTGAAAAAATTTGCAATATATTCTGCCGAAAAAAATAAAATTAAACTAAGTATGCTTACAATAACAAGCGCGATGATAATAATTTTTGTTGTTGCATAAACTATTAAATTGTTTTTCTTTTCTCCAAAAAGTTTTCCTAAAAGTATTGATGATGTAACTAAAAAACCTCCCGGTATTAAATATGCAACCATAAAGATTTGAAATGTTAATTGATGTATTGCTAAAGCCTGTGGTCCTAAGTTGCTAAAAATTAGTATAAAAGCGAGTAGTGCTAAAGATAAAATTCCGGTATAAATTCCAATTTCGAATGTAACTTTAAAAAAATTATGTGTGATATTTTTAAATCCTGATTTGAAATTTAAATAAGTTTTTGAAAGTTTATTTTTAAATAAAAATATTAAAGCAATAATTGCGCCTATCGCATAAGAAAGTAGTGTTGCTCGTGCAATTTCGGGTGCACTTGTTTGAGATGCTGCCATTGATGAAAAAATATTATTGAAAATTGTGTTAAATATTAATATGAGCATTGTGACTATTAGAGGAATATAAGTTTTTTTTAGCCCATTAAAAAAACCGGTTATTACATAAAATATTAAAACAAGTGGTGCTGCATATAAACGTATTGTTAGATATTTAAAGTAGCTGTGGTGATTTAAACTATCTCCTCCGATAAGATAGTATGCAGCTTGCGATAGTAGTGGAGATATGGCTGCAAGAACTAGTCCGATTAGCAATGCAGAGAGCAATGCAATGTTTAAAGTTTTTGTAATATTTGATTTATGTTTTTCACCAAAATATTTTGCAACCAAAACGGTTGTTCCCGATTTCATTCCCTCTAAGAATTGATATAAACCCGTAAGAAAAGAATTTGCAGTTGCAACAATTGCAATAGCGATTGTTCCATCGCCTCTTATAAATAAAAGATCAATAATTCCTACAAATATTACGGTTGAGTATGAAACAATTGCTGGCCAAGTGAGTCTTAGAATGTTTCTTGTACTTAGTTCTTTTCTCATTAAATTATTCCCCCAAAAAAGATAGAAAGCTCATTTACACAGAAAAAGTGTAGATGAGCTTTCTATATAAAGTAAATAATTTAGAGAGTTTTTATTCGTCTGAAATGTTTTCTTTTGAGCTAGAAGCGTCAATGCTTTCAGCAAAATCGATCTCTTCTGCGCTTATTAACATTTCTTCAGCAAAATTAAGTCCGTCTATTAGTTTTTCTTCAATTTTGGTTGCAGGTAAAAAACTATTTAATTCATTTAATAATTCTTCAATCTGGTTTGTTCTCTCCCAGCTGAAACCTTGATCTTCTCTGCCAAAATGACCATACGAAGCTGTTTTAGAAAATATAGGTTTTCTTAGATCCAAGTATTCAATTATTTCGGCTGGTTTAAGTGCAAAGATTTTTTCAATAGCCTTTGTAAGTTCTGTACCATCAACGGTTGATGTTCCAAAAGTATTTACATAAACAGAAACAGGATCTGCCACACCTATTGAATATGCAATTTGAACTTCACATTTTGTTGCGATTCCTGCGGCTACAATATTTTTTGCAATATAACGTGCTGCGTAAGCTCCAGATCGGTCAACCTTTGTTGCATCTTTTCCTGAGAAACATCCGCCACCATGTCTGCCCATTCCACCATAAGTATCAACAATTATTTTTCTACCTGTTAAACCACAATCTGCTTGAGGTCCACCAATTTCAAATTCGCCTGTTGGATTAATAAAGTATTTTGTATCTTCAGTTAAATAACCATTGCATACGGGAATTATTACATGTTCCATTATTTCTTTTTCTATTTGTTCGTGCGAAATACCAGCATCATGCTGAGTTGATAAAACAATAGAAGCTATTTTTTGTGGAATGTCGTTTACATATCTAAAGGTTACTTGTGATTTTCCATCTGGACGTACCCAAGTTAAAATTCCTTCTTTTCTAACGTAAGCTAAGCGTTCAGTTAACTTGTGTGCCATTGAAATTGGCAAAGGCATTAACTCTGGAGTTTCGTTGCAGGCATAACCAAACATTAATCCTTGATCTCCGGCTCCTTGTTCTCTTTCTTGCGTGATGTCAACACCGCGTGCAATATTTTCACTTTGTTTGTTGATTGATGTTATGAATTTACATTTACTAATATCTAGGCCGTAAGCAGGATTTGTGTAGCCTATTTTTGTGATTGTATCTTTTACTACTTTTGGAATATCAACTTCTGCATTCGAAGAAATTTCTCCTGCAACAACAATAACATTTTTTGCAGCTAAAGCTTCGCATGCAACTCGAGAATAAGGATCCTTTTCTAGATACGCGTCAAGTATTGCGTCCGAAATTTGATCACAAACTTTATCTGGATGACCTTCTGTTACAGACTCTGATGAAAAAAGATATTCATTCATGATTTTTTCCTGAGTTTTGGCGAAATTGTTTTTATTAAACGACAAAACAAAAAACAAGGTTACCATATACAAAACACTACTTCTCTTCATTAGAACTCCTTTATGAAAATATAAGAATAATATTTTTTGTAAGAATTATAATGTATTTAAATTCATATGCAAGTAGAGATTGTTGTTTAGTGTTTTTATGGAGTACTTGTAGCATTTTGCTTATTTTTAATTTTGTTTGTTATATAGTTTGCAATGGATGGCAGTCCCTTTTTTGTTATAAATGGTAGTAAGTATTCCTGAGAAAGGTATTTAATACCATCCATAAAAGAACTTTTAATATCACGTTTCACTTTGGTATCTCTAGATATTTTATTTATTAGTTTTTCTAAATTTTTTTCATATTCAAGTGTACTTTGAGTTTTTGCCATGTAACGTATTATTTTTATTCCACTGTAGGGATTTAGAGTTTCAGTATTTGTTATTAATAATCTGAATTGAAGCTCATCTAATTCATTTAGTCTTGGATTCATAAAATATGATGAAATATGTAAAAGTTGAATTATATCTCGAGTATAGTTTTCAAGAAGTTCTATGGATTGTTTTCCATTATAATTTGCATATTTATTTGTTCCATAAAAAGGTGTTCCACCAGGATTTGCTCTATACAAAATATTATTTAAATTTGTGGGAACAAAAATTTGCAACAAAACGCCGCTTTTCTTCTTTTCATTTTGTGCCAGTAAGTTAATCAAATCACTTATTTCATTTTTATATTTATTAAATGCTGACGAAAGTCTAAAAAGAGGAAAGATGTTTTCGCAAAGATTTATTAAATTTGGGTTGGTTATGTTTGATGATCTTG